>DFIR01000093.1:0-54249 GCA_002372815.1 Lachnospiraceae bacterium UBA3692 | reverse complement strand
TCATCAAGATCGTCAACGAGGAGATGATCGCCCTGATGGGCTCCGAGAAGACGGAGATCGCCTTCCAGCCCGGAAAGGCCGTGACGGTGCTGATGATGGTCGGCCTGCAAGGCGCAGGTAAGACGACCACCGCAGCGAAGCTCGCCGGCAAGTACAAGCAGAAGGGCAAGAAGCCCCTGCTGGTCGCGCTGGACGTCTACCGCCCGGCGGCTATCAAACAGCTGCAGGTCAACGGTGAGAAGCAGGGCGTCGAAGTCTTCACGATGGGCGACAATGTGAAGCCGGCCCAGATCGCGAAGAAGGCCGTCGAATACGCGGAGAAGCAGAGCATGAACCTGGTGATCCTCGACACGGCCGGCCGTCTGCAGATCGACAAGGATATGATGCGCGAGCTCGAGGAGATCAAGAAGGCGGTCACCGTCCACCAGACCCTCCTCGTCGTCGACGCCATGACCGGCCAGGAGGCCGTCAACGTCGCGAAGACCTTCGACGCGAAGGTCGGGACCGACGGCGTGGTGCTGACCAAGCTCGACGGAGACACCCGCGGCGGCGCGGCGCTGTCCATCCGCGCGGTGACCGGCAAGCCGATCCTCTACATCGGCATGGGCGAGAAGCTCAGCGACCTGGAGCAGTTCTATCCGGACCGGATGGCGAGCAGGATCCTGGGCATGGGCGATGTCCTGACGCTGATCGACAAGGCGCAGGAAGCGCTCGACAAGGAGGACGAGGAGCGGACCAGGGAGATGGCGGGCCATCTCCGCAAGGGCAAGTTCGACTTCAACGACTACCTCGACTCCATGAAGCAGATGCAGAAGATGGGCGGCCTGACCAGCATCCTCGGCATGATGCCCGGCATGGGCCTCAGCAAGGACCAGCTCGAAGGGGCCATCGACGAGAAGCAGCTCAAGCGCACCGAGGCGATCATCCTCAGCATGACGCCGCAGGAGCGGGCGAATCCCAAGCTCCTGACGCCGCAGAGGAAGTTCCGCATCGCGAAGGGCTCCGGCAACGACATCGCGGAAGTGAACCGCTTCATCAAACAGTTCACCCAGATGCAGAAGATGATGAAGCAGGCCGGCAGCATGGGCCGGAAGGGACGCCGCAGGGGCGGCAATCCGTTCGGCGGCATGGGCAATATGGGCGGCATGTTCGGCGGACGCAAGGGCGGATTCTTCTGATCTGCGAAGGACAGAGAAGACCCGCAGTATTTTCACACGGAAGGTTATGCGCAACGCGCATTTCCATATATATGCACAATCGAGAATCAAGGAGGAGTGAAGAACAATGGCAGTTAAGATCAGATTGACCCGGATCGGTGAGAAGAAGGTTCCTATGTACAGGATCGTCGTGGCGGATGCGAATGCTCCCAGAAACGGCCGCAGCATCGATGAGATCGGTTCCTACAACCCGAACACGGATCCCGCTACCGTCACAGTGGATGCGGAAGCAGCCAAGAAGTGGATCGCCAACGGCGCACAGCCCACGACCGTGGTCAAGAAACTCTTCAAACAGGCCGGGATCTAATAAGGACCGAGCGGCATCGATCGAGCGATCAGAAGGGCTATTACCATGAAAGAGTTAGTGGAGGTCATCGCCAAGGCGCTTGTTGAGCACCCGGAGGAGGTCACCGTCACGGAGAAGAAGGAAGGCAGGACCGTCCGGGTCCAGCTGCACGTGGCACAGTCCGACGCCGGCAAGGTCATAGGCAAGAACGGCAGGATCGCCAAGGCGATCCGCAGTGTCGTGAAGGCGGCATCGACCCTGGATGACAGCAGGGTCTACGTGGATATCGACAGTAAATGAGTTTGAACGAGAGATTTCAGGTCGGCATCATCACCGGCACACACGGGCTGAAAGGGGAAGTCAAGGTGCTTCCCACATCGGATGAGCCCAGACGTTTCGACACGCTGGAGGAAGTGATCCTCGACAGCGGCCGCGCGCAGAGGCGCGTGAAGATCCGCAGCGTCAAGTACTTCAAGCAGTTCGCGATCCTCGGCTTCGAGGGCATGGACCGCATCGAGGACGTGGAGCGCATGCGCGGCAGCACGCTCTGGATCGGGCGCGAGGACGCGGTCCCGCTGGAGGAAGGCGAATACTTTATCCCGGATCTCCTGGGGCTGAAGACCGTCACCGACGACGGCCGCGAGCTGGGCGTCCTGCGGGATGTCCTGCAGACCGGTGCGAACGATGTCTATGTCGTGCGCGGCGGGAAGGGATCGAAGGAATATATGCTCCCGGCGATCCCGGAATGTATCCTGGGAATCGACCTCGAAGCGGGCACGATGACCGTACATCTCATGCCCGGGCTCGAGGATCTCTGACGGAGGGCGGCATGTACTTTCACGTACTGACGCTGTTCCCGGACATGATCACGCAGGGGGTGCACACGAGCATCCTGGCGCGCGCCATGGAGCGGGGACTGATCAGCCTGGAAGCAGTGAATATCCGGGATTATACATTGAATAAGCACGGCCGGGTGGACGACTACCCCTACGGCGGCGGCGCCGGCATGCTGATGCAGGCCCAGCCGATCTACGACGCGTGGGCATCGATCCGCGACCGCGTGCCGGAAGGGACTCGCGTCCTGCATATGACGCCGCAGGGCCGCACCTTCGACCAGAAGATGGCGCAGGAACTGGCGCAGGAGGAGCACCTGATCCTTCTGTGCGGCCACTATGAAGGGATCGACGAGCGCGTCCTCGAGGAGATCGTCACCGACGAGATCTCGGTGGGAGATTACGTGCTGACCGGCGGCGAGCTGCCGGCCATGATTGTGATCGACGCGGTCTCACGCATGATCCCCGGGGTCCTCAGCAACACGGAGTCCCCGGAGACGGATTCCTTCATGAACGGACTGCTCGAATACCCGCAGTATTCGAGACCGGAGGAGTGGCACGGGAAGAAAGTCCCGCCGATCCTCCTCTCCGGAGACCACGCCAAGGTGGACGCCTGGCGTCTGGAACAGTCCCTCGAGAGGACACGGCAGCGGAGGCCTGAGCTCTATGAGGCCTATATGCTGGAACATCCCCCGAAACCGCCGAAACGGCGCAGGAGACGGCACACCGGATCCGGCGCGGAGGAGGCCCGGGAGGATGTATAAGTGTGCTGTAATGCATACGCAGAATTCTCTTGCATTTACAGGATGTCTATGGTAAATTACTAATGTTGCGTTCGCGCAGCATGTTGCGAGTTGAGCACGGTGGTCCTCTGCCCCAGCGGATGCGCCGCACAAGGTGCGGTCGAGAGAATGAAGAATGCATCCCGCGATGACAGGCATGAACATACGGGAAAGGGTTAAGTGAAGATATTATGAATCAGGAAATCATCAAGGAGCTGGAGCAGGAACAGCTGAAGCAGGAAGTGCCTTCGTTTGAGACAGGCGACACTGTCCGCGTCCACAACCGCATCAAGGAAGGCAACCGCGAGAGAGTTCAGATCTTCGAGGGCGTTGTCCTGAAGATCCAGGGCGGCGGCGCGAGAACGACCTTCACTGTCCGCAAGGAATCCAGCGGGATCGGCGTCGAGAAGACATGGCCTCTGCACTCCCCTAACGTGGAGAAGGTCGAAGTGGTCAGAAGAGGTAAGATCAGAAGAGCGAAGCTGAACTACCTGCGCGGCCTCAGCGGCAAGAAAGCCAAGGTCAAGGCGAAGATCGACAGAAAGTAAAACGGATAGAAGGACTGCCGCACTGCGATTCCATGTGCGGCAGTTTTTTCATACAGGGAAGAAGAGGCTATGGCAGATTATCAATGGTTCCCGGGCCATATGGCCAAGGCGCGCCGGATGATGCAGGAGGACAGCAAGCTGGTCGACCTGATCATCGAGCTGGCGGACGCGCGGATCCCGATGAGCAGCCGCAATCCGGACATCGACGCCCTCTTCGGGTCGAAGAAGCGGATCCTGCTCCTGTGCAAGGCGGACCTCGCGGACCCTGCCCGCACGGACCGGAGCAAGGCCTTCTACGAATCGCAGGGGCTCATGGTCGTCCCGCTGGACGCCCGCACCCGGAGAGCCAACGACACGATCCGGGCCGCCGTGAACGAGGCCTGCAAGGACAGGATCGAGCGCGACCGCAGACGCGGGATCATCGGGAGACCGCTCCGCGCGATGGTCGTCGGGATCCCGAACGTCGGGAAGTCGACCTTCATCAACTCCTTCGCCGGCAAGGCGAGCGCGAAGACGGGGAACAAGCCCGGGGTGACCCGCGGCAAGCAGTGGATCCGCCTGAATAAGCAGCTGGAGCTTCTGGACACGCCCGGGATCCTGTGGCCCAAGTTCGAGGACCCGGAGGTGGGCGTGCACCTCGCGCTGACCGGCGCGATCCGGGAGGAACTCCTCCGGGAGGAGGAACTGGCCCAGACGCTGCTCGGCAAGCTCCGCGAGGAATACCCGGTGCTCCTGAAGGACAAGTACCTGAAGGAAGTGCCGGAGGAGGAGATCCCGGACAACCTGCAGGAACTGCTGCGGAAGATCGCAGTGGAGAGGAACCTTCTCAGATCCGGCGGGGAGCCGGACGAGCTGCGGACCGCCCGGCTGCTGCTGGACGATTTCCGGGGCGGGAAGATCGGGCGGATCTCCCTGGAGACGGCGCACGGACCCGTCGAATGACAGCGGCACAGGCAGCATGCAGACAAATGGCAGGAGGCAGACATGCTTAGATTTCTGAAGAGTCTCTGGGATCTGATCGTGTATATCGCGGCGATCTTCGTCCTGACCTGGCTCATCGTACACTATGTGGGACAGAGGACGGAAGTGAACGGGACCTCCATGTATCCGACCCTGGAGAGCGGCGACCAGCTGATCACAGACAAGCTCAGCTACCGCTTCCGGAGCCCGGAGCGGTTCGAGATCATCGTGTTCCCCTACGAGCACCGCGCGAACACCTATTATATTAAGAGGATCATCGGCCTGCCCGGCGAGACGGTCCGGATCGACGAGAGCGGCACCATCTACATCAACGGCAAGGCCCTCACGGAGAACTACGGGAGCGAACCGATCTCCTACGCCGGCCTGGCGGGACAGGAAGTCCGGCTGGGGGCGGACGAGTACTTCGTGCTCGGCGACAACCGGAGCAACAGCGAGGACAGCCGGTTCGGCGACGTCGGCAACATACAGCGCCAGGACATCATCGGACGCGCCTGGCTGCGGATCTATCCCTGGAAGCGCTTCGGGATGGTGGAGTGAGGACAGATGACGGAGAAGCAGCGCCAGCAGCAGGAGAAGAGAGAGAAGAGGCTCGCGCAGGAGCGCGCACGCGTCGCAGCGATGCGGGCCTTTGAGAGAGAGACCGCCGCCGGGATCCCCGACGACGGCCTTCTGTGCGGCATCGACGAGGCGGGGAGAGGACCGCTGGCGGGACCTGTATCCGCCGGCGCGGTGATCCTGCCCCCGGACCACGACCTCCTGTACCTGAATGATTCGAAGAAACTCAGCGCGTCCAGGCGCGAGAGCCTCTACGACGAGATCACCCGGGAGGCGGTCGCCTGGGCGGTGGTCTTCGTGAGCCCGGAGCGGATCGATGAGATCAACATCCTGCAGGCCACCTATGAGGCCATGCGCGGCGCGGTCCGGGAAGTCTGCTCGCAGCTGGAAGCGAGAAAGGCGGATATGGAGGCGCAGGGCATCCCCGGAGCCGCAGAGGCGCCGGAAGCCCCGGCAGGGCTCCTCAACGACGCCGTCCGGATCCCCGGGATCGCGATCCCGCAGTTCCCGGTCGTCAAGGGGGACGCGAAGTGCCTCTCCATCGCTGCCGCCAGCATCCTGGCCAAGGTGACCAGGGACCGGTACATGGAGGAAATGGATGAGAAGTTTCCGGTGTATGGCTTCGCCAGACATAAGGGATACGGGACGAAGGAGCACATGGAAGCGATCCGCGCCTACGGGCCGTGCCCGATCCACCGGCGCACATTTATTAAAGGAATCACAGGGTAGATCTTGAAGGCGGCTGCGGAGAACAGACAGTTCCTCCGGCGGCCATCCGCAGGAAGGAGACAGGATCTTGACTGAGAATCCGTCACAGGATACCCGCAGGCGGCCCAATAAGAGAAGGCTGGGCACCAGCCAGGAGGAGGCGGCAGCGGAATATCTGCGCAGGGAAGGCTTCACGATCCTCGCGCACAGCTACCGGTGCAGGGCCGGGGAGATCGACCTGATCGCCCGGGACCGGGACGGCACGCTGGTCTTTGCAGAAGTGAAATACAGACGGGACAGGGCGGTCTACGACCCGCTCGAAGCCGTCGACATAAAGAAACAGCGCCGCATCTCCAGAGCGGCGCTGTGGTATTATCGGGACAGGAGGCTCAGTCCGGACCAGCCCTGCCGGTTCGACGTGATCGGGATCGGCGGGGACGGGGAGATCCTGCATGTGCGGGATGCCTTCCCTTTCCGGCCCTGAAGGTCAGAACTCGGTCTCCTCGATGATGCGCAGGTTGTCCTGCGTGTCCTGGTTGTTGCCGATCGCCTGCAGGATCCGGTGGATCCGGTCTGCGGGGGTGCGCATATTGGTCAGGGACGCGTCGTGATTGGTGGCGTCGATGATCATGGAGAGATACTTGCCCATCTCCGCCTGGGAGAACCACTTGCGGTCCGTGAGGCCCTCCGGCTGGTAGGTGAGGTCGGTCGTCACGAGGCAGTCGAACCAGCCCTTCTCATAGGCTTCGTCGAAGCGGTCGAGACCGTCCGTGAAGAGGCCGAAGGTGGTGCAGAGGAAGACGCGGCGGGCGTGCATGTTCTCCTTGAGCTGGCGGGAAGTATCGATGATGCTGCCGCCGGAGGAGATCATGTCGTCGATGATGATGGCGTCCTTGCCGTTCAGGTCGGTGCCCAGGAACTCGTGGGCGACGATCGGGTTCTTGCCGTTCACGATGTGGGCGTAGTCCCGGCGTTTGTAGAACATGCCGGTGTCCGCGCCGATCACGTTGGCGAAGTAGACGGTGCGCTCGAGCGCGCCCTCGTCGGGGCTGATGACCACGACGTGGTCCTTGTCCACGATCAGGTCCGGCACGGCGCGGAGGAGCGAGCGCAGGAACTGGTAGGGCGCCGTGAAATTGTCGAAGTAGAGGAGCGGCGCGACGTTCTGGATCCGGGGATCATGCGCGTCGAAGGTGATGAAGTTGTCGATGCCCATGTCCGCGAGTTCGCTGAGCATCTGGGCGGCGTCGAGCGATTCCCGGCCGCTGCGGTGGTGCTGGCGTCCCTCGTAGAGGAAGGGCATGATGACGTTGACGCGGTGCGCCTTGCCGTTGATGGCGGCGATCACGCGCTTGAGGTCCTGGAAGTGGTCGTCCGGGGACATGTGATTGGTCATCCCGAACATCTCGTAGGTGATGGACCAGTTGGTGATGTCCACGAGGATGTAGACGTCCTTGCCGCGGGCCGATTCCGCCAGGATGGCGCGGCCTTCCCCCGTGTGGGCGCGGGGAAGATCGACGTTCAGGCGGTAGTCATCTTTGATATAGCCGTCATAGATGGGGGAATCCGCAATGGTGCGGCCCTCTTTGCGGAAAGCGTGCAGATAGTCGTTGACCTGTCTGCCCAGGCGCTCCGCAGAGGGAAGGACGATCAGCGCCAGAGGCGCCGAAGGAAGGTTGTTCTCTTCAAGCTGTGCGTGGATCCTGCGTGTTACGGGCATAGATGTCTCCTTCGACTGATCAGAAGATGTACACTTGTATAAACTGTTCGGCATACTCATTCTATCCGCAAGAAGCATGAATTACAAGGAAAACCTGTTCGCGGCCGTCCGCAGATTGGGCGTCATGCCTTTACAGAGTTTCAAAGAGTCGCTACAATAAAAAAATATCAGAAACAGGAGCGTACAGCTTATGGCGAAAAGAAAGAACCGCCCGGTCGTGGCCGTCGTGGGACGCCCGAACGTGGGCAAATCCACACTGTTCAACGCGCTGGCGGGACGCAAGATCGCGATCACCGAGGACACGCCCGGCGTCACCAGGGACCGCATCTACGCGGACTGCACATGGTTGAACTATGAATTCACGCTGATCGACACCGGCGGTATCGAGCCGGACTCGGGCGACGTGATCCTCTCGCAGATGCGGGAGCAGGCCCAGATCGCGATCGATACGGCGGATGTCATTATTTTTCTCGTGGACCTGAAGACGGGGCCGGTGGATGCGGACACGAAAGTGGCCGACATGCTGCGCCGCAGCCACAAACCGGTGGTCCTGGCGGTCAACAAGACCGACTCGCCCGTCAAGTCCATGCCGGACGTCTACGAATTCTACAATCTGGGCATCGGCGATCCCTACCCGATCTCTTCCGTGAACATGACCGGCCTCGGCGACATGCTCGACGAGGTGGTGAAGCACTTCCCGGATCCCGGGCAGGAGACGGAAGAGGATGACGCGGTCCACATCGCCGTGGTCGGCAAGCCCAACGCCGGCAAGTCCTCGATCGTCAACCGCCTGATCGGGCAGAACCGCGTGATCGTCTCCGACATCGCCGGCACGACCCGCGACGCGATCGACACGCGCATCCGGCACGACGGCAAGGAATATGTCTTCATCGACACGGCCGGCCTCAGGCGCAAGAACAAGATCAAGGGCGACCTCGAGCGCTACATGATCGTGCGCACCGTCGGCGCCGTGGAGCGGGCGGACATCACGGTCCTCGTCAT
This sequence comes from Lachnospiraceae bacterium UBA3692, assembly GCA_002372815.1. Classification (GTDB taxonomy): domain Bacteria; phylum Bacillota; class Clostridia; order Lachnospirales; family Lachnospiraceae; genus CAG-791. The sequence goes on along the minus strand of DFIR01000093.1, from coordinate 45,617 downwards.
CGACGCGACCGAGGGCATCACGGAGCAGGACGCGAAGATCGCCGGCATCGCGCACGAGCGCGGGAAGGCCGTCATCGTCGCCGTCAACAAGTGGGACCTGGTGGAGAAGGACAACCACAGCGTGAAGCAGTTCACCGACAAGATCCGCAGCGTCCTCTCGTTCCTGTCCTACGCCGAGATCGTCTTCATCTCCGCCGAGACGGGACAGCGACTCATGAAGCTCTACGAGCTGATCGACGTCGTCAGCGCCAACCAGACCCTGCGCATCCAGACGGGCGTCCTCAACGAGATCATCAACGAGGCCTGTGTCATGCAGCAGCCGCCTTCGGACAAGGGGCACATGCTCAGGATCCTCTATTCGACCCAGGTCGGCGTCAAGCCGCCGACGTTCGTGCTCTTCGTCAATGACAAGGAGCTGATGCATTTCTCCTACCAGCGCTATCTCGAGAACCGCATCCGGGAGGCGTTCGGTTTCAAGGGAACGCCGCTGCGGTTCATCATCCGCGAGCGCGGCGAGGAAAAGAAGTAACAGGCAACAGTCACAGCGGCGCACAGGGGGAAACAAGGCGCCGCGGAAAGGAAGGTGTGCAGCTATGGGAGCTTTCGGACTCAGGGTGCTCTGCCTGGTGATCGGCTACGCGTTCGGCATGATCCAGACCGCGTATATCCTCGGAAAAATGAACGGCATCGACATCCGCGACTACGGCAGCGGTAACGCCGGTACGACCAACGCGATGCGCGTGCTCGGACCGAAGGCGGGCCTCACGGTCTTCTTCGGCGATATGTTCAAGAGCCTTGTGGCGCTGCTGCTGGTCGGCGCGCTGTTCGGCGGCTCGCATCCGGAGCTCGTCTACGTGCTGAAGGCCTGGACCTTCGCCGGCGTCGTGCTCGGACACGATTTTCCTTTCTATATGAACTTCAAAGGCGGCAAGGGTGTCGCCGTCATGGCGGGCTTCGTCTTCGGCTTCTACTGGCCGCTGGCGATCGCCGCCGTCCTGGTCTTCTTCATCCCTTATCTCACGACGAGGTTCGTGTCCCTCGGATCCCTCATGGTCTACGGGTGCACCTACATCCTGCTGATCATCTTCGGCCAGATGGGGCGTCTCGGCGCGACGTCGCAGATCCATCTGATCGAGATCTACGTCATTCAGGGCCTTCTCACTTTCATGGCGTTCTACCGCCACCGCGCCAACATCGGCCGCCTGCTGCGCGGCGAGGAGCGCAAGACCTACATCTTCAAGAAGAACACGGAGCGTCTGGAGAAATGATCTGCCGCCCGGCAGCAGTCTGCAGTTGATCTGTAATGGATAGGAGTGAACATGACCGGAGCAGATGCGATCATTAAAAGTCTGCAGAAAGAGGGCGTGGAGTACGTGTTCGGGTACCCGGGCGTGGCGATCTGCCCTTTCTACAACAGTATCCTCGGATCGGGGATCCGCACCGTCCTTGTGCGCCAGGAGCAGAACGCCGCGCATGAGGCGAGCGGCTATGCCCGGATCTCCGGCAAGGTCGGCGTCGCCGTCGTCACCAGCGGCCCCGGCGCGACCAACCTGATCACCGGGATCGCCACAGCCTTCGCCGACAGCATCCCGCTCGTGTGCATCACCGGCCAGGTGGAGAGCACGATCATGGGCAGCGACGGCTTCCAGGAGGCGGACATCTCCGGCGCCTGCGAGTCCTTCGTCAAATACAGCTACATCGTCCGGAATCCGCAGGACATCCCGCGCATCGTGAAGGAGGCCTTCCACATCGCCTCCACCGGCCGCAAAGGCCCCGTCCTGATCGACATTCCCCACGACGTCCAGATGGCGCGCATCGAGCGCTTCGACTACCCGGAGACGGTCAATCTCCGCACCTACAAGCCCACCGTCGAGGGACACGCGGTCCAGATCCGCAAGGTCAAGCAGGAGCTGAAGCGCTGCAAGCGCCCCCTCGTCTGCGCGGGCGGCGGCGTACACCTGAGCGGCGCCTGCGAGGGCATCCGGACCTTCATTGAAAAATACAACATCCCCATCGTCACCACGATGATGGGTCTGGGCGCTGTGCCTACGGACCATCCGCTCTGTTTCGGCATGGTCGGCAACAACGGGCGCCCTTACGGCAACCGCGCGATGAAAGAGGCCGACATGGTCATCATGGTCGGCGCGCGCGTGGCGGACCGCTCGATCCGTGAGCCCGACCTCGTCATGGAGGACACGGTGCTCGCCCACATCGACGTCGACCCCGCCGAGATCGGCAAGAACGCCGGCCCGACCATCCCGCTGGTCGGTGATATCGAACACATCTTCCGGGAGTTCAACCGGGAGGACCTGCAGGAGGACTTCTCCGACTGGGCCAACACGCTGGCCGGCTACCGGGAGGACTTCTACGCGCGCCTCGCGGAGGAGAAGGCGGAGCAGACAGAGAAGGCCGGTATGATCCACCCCGCCGATTTCGTTCGTATGCTCTCGAGAAGTATGGAGGACGACGCCGTCTATGTGGCGGACGTCGGCCAGAACCAGCTGTGGTCCTGCCAGAACGTGATCATGCGGGAAGGCCGCTTCCTGACGAGCGGCGGTATGGGCACGATGGGTTACGCCGTCCCGGCGGCCCTCGGCGCGAAACTGGCCGCCCCCGACCGCCAGGTCGTGGCTGTCTGCGGCGACGGCGGCTTCCAGATGAACATGATGGAGCTCGCCACGATCTGCCAGTACGAGGTGCCGGTCAAGATCGCTGTCCTGCGCAACAACACGCTCGGACTCGTCCGGCAGCACCAGCACTTCGCCTATAAGGACCGCTACTCCATGGTCGACCTGACCGGCAGCCCGAACCTGGAGAAAATAGCCGAAGCCTACAGCATCCCCTACCTGCATATCGGCAGGGCATCGGAGGCGGAGGCCGTCATCGGGGAATTCCTCGCCGGCGACCGCACCGTCCTGCTGGAGGTCGAGATCGACCCGGACGCCACAGTATGAGCCGGAAACGGGTGAGCGGGGATCCATCGCATCCCGCGTGACCGGAAGGAGTTGTTTATGAAAAGAATCTATTCCGTGCTCGTCGAGAACCGGGCGGGCGTGCTCTGCAAGGTCGCCGGTCTCTTCTGGCGCCGCTGCTTCAACATCGATTCCCTGGCCGTCGGCGAGACGGAGGACCCGCGGGTCTCCAACATGATCATCGTCTCCAGCGGCGACCAGCGCACCCTCGAGCAGATCGAGAAGCAGCTCAATAAGAAGCTTGACGTCATCAAAGTCAAGACTTTCTCCGAGAGAGAGAGCATCAACCGGGAACTCCTGCTCGCCAAGATCCGCTGCAGCCGCAGCAGCCGGCGGGACATCATCGAGATCTGCGACATCATGGACGCCAAGATCGTCGACATGTCCAAGTCCCTGGTCACGATCCAGATGTGCGACACCCCGGAGCGCGTCCAGATCCTGCTCGACGCCCTCAAGGGCAACAGCATCGTCGAGATCGCCCGCACCGGCACCCTGGCCCTGACGAGGTGCGGGGACAATAAATAAGATCGTGCATCGGATTCCGGCCGGTGTCCGCGTGACACGGACATTTGACTTTATCACTGCAGCACGCTATAATGTCTATAATTTTGCACGAAACAGTTCCCGAAAAGGGTGTTCATAGCCGCCACGGCGCGGCGGCACGGAGACAGAGATGGCAGATCAGAACAGAGTATTCCAGATCCTCGTCGAGAACAATTCCGGTGTTCTGAGCCGGATCTCGGGTCTTTTCGCCCGAAGAGGATACAATATCGAGAGCATCACCGCGGGCGTCACGGCGGACCCCAGGGTCACGCGCATCACGGTCGTCACCACCGGTGACAGCGATATCATAGAGCAGATCGAGAAGCAGGTCAGCAAGCTCGTCGACGTCATCGACATCCACGAGCTGAAGCCGGAGGAGAGCGTCTACCGGGAGCTCGCGATGATCAAGGTGCGGGCGACCGCCGACCAGCGCCAGAACGTGATCGCGCTGGCGAACATCTTCCGCGGCAGCATCATCGACGTCTCGCCGGAGAGCCTGATGATCGAAGTGACGGGCGGCACCAGCAAGATCGATGCTTTTCTCGGTCTGCTGAGCGGCTATGAGATCCTGGAGCTCGCCAGGACCGGCGTCGCGGGCCTTGGCCGCGGCACCAGGAACGTGATCTATCTGGACTGATGTCCGTCGGATCGCGTGGACTAACCGATATCTGTCCGGCGTGTGCCGGAAGATGATACAGCGCATTATTAAAGGAGGAAGTACCGAAATGTCTGAAGCAAAGATCTATTACCAGGAAGACTGCAATCTTTCCCTTCTGGAAGGCAAGACCATCGCGATCATCGGCTATGGCAGCCAGGGCCACGCGCACGCTCTGAACCTGAAGGAATCCGGCTGCAACGTCATCATCGGCCTGTACGAAGGCTCGAAGTCCAAGGCCAAGGCTGAGGCGCAGGGCCTCACCGTCTACAACACCGCCGAGGCAGCGAAGCTTGCGGACATCATCATGATCCTGATCAACGATGAGAAGCAGGCCAAGATGTACAAGGAAGACATCGAGCCCAACCTGAAGGCCGGCGATATGCTCATGTTCGCCCACGGCTTCAACATTCATTTCGGACTGATCAAGCCTCCGGCAGACATCGACGTCACCATGATCGCCCCCAAGGCTCCCGGCCACACCGTCCGCAGCGAGTACCAGGCAGGCAAGGGAACCCCTGCCCTCGTCGCCGTCCAGCAGGATGCCACCGGCCACGCCCTTGACCTCGCCCTCGCCTATGCCGCAGGCCTCGGCGCCGCGAGAGCAGGCGTCCTGGAGACCACCTTCCGCACCGAGACCGAGACCGATCTCTTCGGCGAGCAGGCCGTCCTCTGCGGCGGTGTCTGCGCCCTGATGCAGGCAGGCTTCGAGACCCTCGTCGAGGCGGGCTACGATCCCCGCAACGCTTACTTCGAGTGCGTCCATGAGATGAAGCTCATCGTCGACCTGATCTACCAGAGCGGTTTCGCCGGCATGCGCTACTCCATCTCCAACACCGCCGAGTACGGCGACTACGTCACCGGTCCCAAGCTCATCACCGATGAGACCCGCAAGACCATGAAGAAGATCCTCGCCGACATCCAGGACGGCACCTTCGCCAAGGAGTTCCTCCTCGACATGTCCGACGCCGGCGGCCAGGTCCACTTCAACGCCATGCGCAAACTCCACGCCGAGCACCAGCTCGAGAAGGTCGGCGCCGAGATCCGCAAGATGTACAGCTGGAACAAGGAAGAGGACAAGCTGATCAATAACTGATAATATAACCGGCACCACGAAAAGGAGGGCACGGCTGACCCGCAAGCTTGCTTGCGAGGGAAGCTGTGTCCTCCTTTTCGTGGCGGCCAAGGCGCGGAGCGCCTCCGGCCGGCCATCGCTCCGGCCGCGAAGCGGCTGGAGCGGTGAGGTGCCGGTTATATATCAAGACGAGGCCAAGGCGCGGAGCGCCTCCGGCCGCCCATCGTTCCTGCCGCGAAGCGGCAGGAGCGGTGAGGTGCCGGTTTTATATCAAGACGAGGCCAGGGCGCGGAGCGCCTCCGGCCGCCCATCGCTCCGGCCGCGGAGCGGCTGGAGCGGTGAGGTGCCGGTTTTATATCAAGATGAGGCCAAGACGCGGAGCGCCTCCTGCAGATCTGCAAGGGCGGATGATTTATATAGGTGCTTGTGGGGGGATGAGGGTAGGACTCGCTTTGAAATGAAATATGGAATTTGAAAGAGAGTGCCCGGTGGGTCGTTTTCGCTTATAAATGTGGATGTGCTGGGACAAAGCGAGTGCCGCGAGCTCGCTTTCGCTTTCAAAAAGAAATGTGCGAAGCCAAAGCGAGCATTTCTCGGAAGCTTTTCGCTTTGGAACGCCGGAATGACTGGACAAAGCGAGTTTTAAGTTACTAACACTCGCCTTTGTTCAGAATTCTTTAAAACTGAAAGCGAAAAGGCACCTTAGCAAGTTCGCTTTGAAAGCGGTAGGAAGACCTGAAAAGCGAAAGGACAGCATGCATTCGCTTCGCCCAGTCACAATCCCATTTGAAAGCGAAAAGCCTTGAGTACTCGCTGAGAAGCCAGATATCCAATTCAAAACAAAATGACTTCCGCAGCAGAAGACAGAACGCATGTTTGCCAACCCCTGCAGGTGTGTGTTACAATATTGCTCGACCTGAAAGTGAAGGAGAGAGACATGATCGCATTTCTGCATGGAGAACTGGCGCGGATCGGGGACGATAGCGTGATCATAGATGTGAACGGGGTCGGTTACGAGGTGAAGGTCTCGCTGGAGACGATCTCGGAGCTGGCTTCCGAGGGCACAGGAAATGAAGTGACTGTTCACACGTATACGTACCTGCGGGAGGACCAGATCGCGCTCTATGGATTCCTGACGGCGGATGATCTGGCGCTGTTCAAGATGCTGATCACAGTCAGCGGGATCGGGCCGAAAGGCGGGCTGGCGCTCCTGTCGGGCTGCAACGCGGATGAGTTGCGCTTCGCGATCCTGACGGGAGACGTCAAGACGATCCAGAAGGCACCCGGCATCGGGAAGAGGACGGCAGAACGAGTCATCCTGGAACTTCGTGACAAGCTGTCGCGCGCCATGGGCGCGCGCGTGGATGAGCTTCTGTCGCACGGCGTCAGCGGAGACGATCTGGGAGCAGGCGCGGGAGCCGGTGCACAGCAGGAGAGCGACGCCGCGGATGCGGCGGACGCGCTGGTCGCCCTCGGGTATTCCAGGCAGGAAGCCTTGCAGGCAGTCAGGCAGACCGGTCTCACAGAAGATACAGAAAAGATTCTGAGGGAAGCGCTGCGGTATCTGTAAGCTGCGGCCGCCCGGCTGCGGCCGCCCGGCTGCGGCAGGCGACAACCGGCAGCCCAGCCGGCCACCCCAGCCGGTCACCCCACCGGCCACCCTACAAGAGATAAAGGAACCACATGGATAAACGCAGGATGATCGAAACCAACTACACAGAAGAGGACCGGGGGATCGAGAATTCTCTGCGGCCGAAGCGCATGCAGGACTATGTCGGGCAGGCGAAGATCAAGGAGCGGCTGCGGATCTCGATCGATGCGGCGCGCGCGAGGAAGGAGCCGCTGGACCACATCATGTTCTACGGGCCGCCCGGGCTCGGGAAGACGACGCTGTGCGGGATCCTGGCCAATGAGATGGGCGTGAACATCAAGATCACGAGCGGACCGGCGATCGAGAAGCCGGGGGAGATGGCGGCGATCCTGAACGGGCTCAAAGAAGGGGATATCCTGTTTGTGGATGAGATCCACAGGCTGAATAAGCAGGTGGAGGAAGTGCTGTACCCCGCGATGGAGGATTACGCGATCGATATCCTGATCGGGAAGGGCGCTGCGGCCAAGTCGATCAGGCTCGACCTGCCGCACTTCACGCTGGTCGGGGCGACGACGAGGGCCGGACTTCTGTCGGCGCCGCTCAGGGACAGGTTCGGAGAGATCCACAGGCTGGAATTCTATACGCACGAGGAGCTGCAGCAGATCATTTTGCGCAGCGCGAAGAAGCTGAAGGTGGAGATCGAGCCGGAAGGCGCGATGGAGATGGCGCGGCGCAGCCGCGGGACGCCCAGGCTGGCGAACCGGATCCTGAAGAGGGTGCGGGACTATGCGCAGGTGCGTTTTGACGGAGTGATCACGAAAGAAGTGGCGGATACCGCGCTGGACCTCATGGACGTCGACCGCATGGGACTGGACCGGGTGGACAGGAACCTGCTGCTGACGCTGATCAGGACTTTTGACGGAGGACCGGCGGGGTTAGAGACACTGGCGGCGTCGATCGGAGAGGATCCGGGGACGCTGGAGGATCTGGTGGAGCCCTACCTCCTGCAGAACGGCCTCCTGCACCGCACGCCCAGGGGCCGCGTCGCGACGAAAGCGGCGTATGAGCATCTCGGGCTTGCATTTGCCGCACAGGACGATTAAAATACATCCTATGACAGGAAACCTGCCGGGACAGCTGACAGGGAAACCGGCAGGACAGCTGACGGGAATCCTGCCATAACAGGGGAACTGTCATTTCGCATGGCAGAGGGGGAGATTCATCATGGCGCAGAAGACGGATGCACAGGTGACGATCGGCGGGCGGACCTACACGCTCAGCGGTTATGAGAGCGAGGAATACCTGCAGGAGATCGCGGCCTATCTCAACAGCAAGATCGAGCAGATGCAGGCGGACAGAGATTTCCAGAAGATTCCGCTCGAGATGCGCAACGTCCTGCTGCAGCTGAATATCTCGGATGACTGCCACAAGGCGCGCCGGGAGGCCGAGAAGCAGGCGGCACTCGCACAGGAGCGCATGCAGGAGATCGCGGATCTCAAACACGAGATCGTGGCACTGCAGATGAAGATGGAAGCGATGCAGAATTGATACGGAGGGGGCTGTCGCAGAGGCAGTCCCTTTTTTCTTATATGGAAGGATGACGATGAGACGTTTTCAATCAGAACTTCTCGCACCGGCCGGGAGCCGGGAAGGGATGCTCGGCGCGTTCCGGGCCGGGGCGGACGCCGTCTACCTGGGCGGCCAGCGCTTCGGGGCGCGGGCGTATGCGCAGAATTTTTCCGAGGAGGAGATCCTTCAGTCACTCGAAGACGCCCACCTGTGGGGCAAAAAGATCTACCTCACCGCCAACATCCTCACCCGCCAGCAGGAGATGGAGGAGACGCTGGCATTCGTGGAGCGGCTCGCGGAGGCGGGGCTCGACGGGGTGATCGTCCAGGACATCGGCCTGCTGAAGGCCCTCCACGAGAGATGTCCCGATCTGCCCCTGCACGCCAGCACGCAGATGTCGGTGACGTCCGCCGAGGCGGTGCGCATGCTCCGGCAGTTCGGCGTCACGCGTGTGGTGCCGGCCCGTGAGCTGACCCTGCCGGAAGTGAAGGCCCTGCGCGAGGACGGGCAGATCGCTGTCGAAACATTCATCCACGGCGCGATGTGCTATGCCTATTCGGGGAGGTGCCTGTTCTCCAGTTTTCTCGGAGGGCGGAGCGGCAATCGCGGTCGGTGCGCGGGCACGTGCCGGCTGCCGTTCACGATCCTCGACGCGGAGGGACAGGACAGCTCAGCCCCTTCCCACGGCAAAACGACCGAACAATACCCCCTGTCCATGAAGGACATGTGCACGCTTCCCATGCTGCCGGAGCTCCTGGAGGCCGGCATCGACTCCTTCAAGATCGAAGGGCGCATGAAGCGGCCGGAGTACGCCGCCGGGGTGACGGCACTGTATCGGAAATATATCGACCTCTACGAGGAACTGACGGAGCGGGGCTGCCCGGAGAAGTGGCGCGTCGACCCGAAGGACCTGGAGCGGCTCGGGACCCTCTACATCCGCAGCGCGCGGAGCGAGGGCTATTATCACGGCACCGGCAGCGGCCGCGGCGGGACGGCGTCGTCCCTCGTGACCATGGATTCGCCGGGCTATTCGGGAACCGATGAGAAGCTTCTGGAGGAGATCCGGGAGCGCTACCTGGCGCAGGGGACGTCCGGGATGGCCGGCACCTCGCCGGAAGACACTTACCGCCGCCGGATCGGCATGTCGGCGGTGCTGGAGCCGGGCAGCGAGGCGGCCCTCTATGTATGGACCATGGACGACCGCGGACCGCAGGCGAGTGCCTCCGCCACCGGGGACATCGTGCAGACCGCCCAGAAGCGGCCGCTGGAAGAAGCGGACGTCAGGCGGAGGCTCGGGCGCACGGGCGACACGGATTTCGCCGTTGCGGATATGCAGGTCGACCTCGGTGTGAACGCGTTCATGCCGGTCAGCCGCCTGCAGGAGCTGCGGCGCAGCGCCCTCGAGGACCTGCGGCAGGAGATCCTCCGCGCCTACAAGGAGGAGGAGACCGACCGCCGGGGCAAGGAAACTGCCCGCCGCGAGGAGATCCTCCGGCAGGAAGAGGAGAAAAAGCAGGCCGCACCCACCGAAACCAACGTCCCGGAAGCGCAGGAGGCCGGCAGAAAAGACGTATCTACCGCCAGTAGTCAGGCAGAATCGGGACAGCTTCTGGCCGTCCAGGTCCTCACCGAGGCGCAGATGCGCGCAGCCGCGGCAGCCGGGGCGGACGTGCTGATCCTGGAGGAGATGCTTTCGGAGGCGGCCGTCACCGAAGCAGCGGTCACCATTTACACCGCCCTGCCATACATCTATCGCGCCGGCGAGCGCGACAGGGTCCGGAAGATGATCCTGGAGACGCAGCGGCGGGGATACCGCGGCATCATGGCGCGGACCCTGGAGGAGCTCATGCTGGCGCAGGAGATGAAGGAGGAGGGAAGCTTCTCCGGAGAGATCCTGGGCGACAGCTCCATTTATGTCTGGAACCGGGAGAGCGCCGGCGCGGTCGGTGCCGTCTGTGACCGGATCGTCCTGCCCGAAGAGGCTGGCAACAGAGCGCTTGCGGATGTCGAGCGTGTGCTGGCACCGGCGCAACGGATCCGCCTCGTCTACGGGCGCGTGCCGCTCATGTTCTCCGCGGGATGCATCCGCAGGACGGCCGGCAGCTGTGCCGCAGGGCGGCCGGAGCGCGGCGCGGAGGACTTCTGGTACCTGCGCGACAGGAAGAATGCGCGGTTCCCCGTCCGGATGCACTGCCGGACCGACAGGAACCTGTGCAGCAACGTGATCTATAACAGCGTGCCGATCTCCCTGCACGACTACCTCGCGGATCCCGGCCTCGCCGGCGCGGGCATACTCCTGTGCGCCATGACGGTCGAGACGCCTGAAGAGACGGAGGAGATCGTCCGCTGGTACAGCGGCCGGATCCATGGCAGCGGCCGGATCCACGGCGGCAGCCGGGCCGACAGCGGCGGGCGGTTCCACGGGGAGACGGGCAGACAGGCCCCGGCAGCTCCGGCAGCCCAGCCGGTCACCGGCTACACAACAGGCCATTACCGCCAGGGGGCGCAATAGGACACAAAGTGTACACATCCTGTACACATCGGCAAAACAAATGTCAGCATATACTGTTCTTGTGGCACAAGGTGTAACGAAAGGATAAACGGATCGAACATGCACGCGTATGTGGTCTCTTATTCCAAATATATCATCGCGATCTCTCTGGCACTGTACGCGGCGGCAGCTCTGTTCGGCATGCTCCTGCGCAGGCGGGAGGGACGGAGAGTGCCGGAAGGGCTGCAGTGTCTGCTGATCCCGTGGATCACCTTCAACGGCTATCTCACGATCGGCATCCTGCAGGAGGAACTGCCGCTCATGCTGCTGTTCTGGTCCCTCCAGACCATCCTCATGCAGCTGTACATCGCCGTCTACCGGCACACTTTTGAGGAGGCGGACATGCAGATCCTGCTCGACAGCTGCCTGCTGCTGAGCGTGGGCCTCCTGATCATCGCCCGCATGGACATGCGCTCCGCGGTCAAACAGGGCGTCATCGCCTCGGTGGGCCTCTTCCTGGTCTTCCTGATCGCCTATCTGCGGCACAGGATCCCCGGGCTGGGTAAGCTTGCTTTTCTCTGGGCTCTGCTGGGGCTCGGAGCACTGGGGACGGTCCTGTTCCTGGGCAGCACGACATTGGGTGCAAAGATCACCTATACCATCGCCGGCATGACCTTCCAGCCGTCGGAATTCGTGAAGATCCTCTACCCGATCTTCCTGGCCGGCGCGCTGGGGACGAGGCATCTCAAGGGCTGGCGCGTCCTGCTCAGCGCCATCGTGGCGGCGGGGCACGTCGGGATCCTGATCCTGTCGACGGACCTGGGCAGCGCCCTCATCTTCTACGTCGTCTTCCTGCTCGTGCTCTACCTGGCAACGGGCCGGGGAAGCTATGTCGCAGCCGGCCTCCTGCTGGGCGGCGCCGGCGCCGCGGCCTGCTTCCTGCTCTTCGAGCACATCCGGGTGCGCGTGGAAGTATTCATCGATCCCTTCACATCCATTGACAACAACGGGTACCAGATCGCGCAGTCGCTCTTCGCCATCAGTTTCGGCGGCCTGTGGGGCGCCGGGCTCACGCAGGGGGCGCCGCAGAAGATCCCTTTCGTCATGATGGACTTTATTTTCGCGGCGATCGCGGAGGAGATGGGCCTCATCGCCGGCGGCTGCATCCTGGCGGTCTGCCTGCTGCTCTTCATCGGCCTCGTCCTCACGGCGCTCGAATCCCGTGAATACTACACGGACCGCTTCCTGGAACTGCTTCTGTTCGGGATCGGTGTGTCGTTCATTTTCCAGACTTTTCTCACGGTCGGCGGCGAGACCAAGAGCATCCCGCTCACCGGCGTGACCCTGCCCCTGGTCAGCTACGGCGGCAGCAGCATCCTCTGCACCCTGATCATGTTCGGCATCGCTGACGCGGCTTCCATGCTCATCATTGAGCGGCGGCGCATGTTCACGGAGCGCTTCTCGGCGGAAGAGGCGGCGCAGCAGGAGGCAGCGCAGCGGGAAGCTGCGATGAGATCCGCCGGCCCCGCAATGCAGCGGCAGGCTGCGACCGGCAGCGGCATGACCGGCGGCAGCGGCCGCCAGCAGGAGATGAGCCAGCCCCGCCGCCTGTGGCGCCCGCAGAGAGGCGCACAGACCGGCCGGCCGGCACAGACGGGACGCCCCGGGCAGTACGGCCAGCCCCAGTCCCGCAGCGCCGTGCAGTACGAGGATCTGGATCAGTATGACCTGAACCGGATCGGCAGTGACTACGAAGATTACATGGATCCCTGAGACAGAGAGGTGAAGCGTATGGCTTTCGGCTTCCACGAACCGGATCCCCGGGCTTTTGAGGAGCCCGCACCGGACCCGCAGCTGCTCGCGCAGGAAGCGCGGGAGATCGAGGAGGAGATAAGGCGTGACCGGCGCAGCGCGCGCAAGGTCGCTCTGTTCTTCGTGCTCGCATTTGTGCTGTGCGGCCTCTACACGGGCTGGTATGCCCTCCACAACCGCGTCGAACTCTTCAGCAACGACTACAACAACCGCGACGAACTGCTCATGGAGCGCAACCGGCGCGGCACGATCTATGCCGCCGACCGGACAGAACTCGCGAAGACGGAAGTCCACGAGGACGAGGAGAACGGCGTCTACCAGACCCGCATCTACCCTTTCGGCAAAATGTACGCCCACGCCATCGGCTACGCCGACCTGGGCGGCAGCGGCGTTGAGTCCTACTGCAAGTACCAGCTGCTGCACTCGGACGTCTCTTTCTCCGAAAAAGTAGCCTGCGACAAGAAAGAAAACGCAGCGGATCGTCTCTACCCCGGCAACAATGTCGTGACGACCCTCGACCCGAAGCTCCAGCAGGCTGCATATGAGGCACTGGGCGACCTCAAAGGCGCCGTGGTCATCACGGAGCCTTCGACCGGGAAGATCCTGGCCATGGTTTCAAAGCCGGATTTTGACCCGGGGCAGATCGAGGACCTGTGGGAAGGACTTCTGAACGACAGCGAATCCGGCACGCTTGTGAACCGCGTGACCCAGGGCCTGTATCCACCGGGATCGACCTTCAAGATCGTCGACTGCATCGACCTCCTCGAAGAACTCCCGGACGCCGGCAAGACCTACAGCTTCGACTGCGACGGCCAGTTCGAGCAGGGGGAGGACAGGATCCACTGCTTCGACTATGAAGTGCATGGCAAGCAGGATCTGAAGGAATCCTTTGCGCATTCGTGCAACTCGTCCTTCGCCAATATCGGCCTGAACTATATCACCACGAAGAACATGCGTCAGACTCTCCGCAGGATGCTCTTCAACACGGACCTTCCTTATGATCTGCCGTCCGCGCAGAGCCACATCGACCTGCGCGACGATCTGCCGACCGATCAGGTCATGCAGGTCTATATCGGCCAGGGCCAGACCGAGGTCACCCCGCTCCACATGAACCTCATCACCTGCACCGTGGCCAACGGCGGCGTCCTCATGAAGCCCTACCTCGTGGAGACCGTCGAGACCGCCTCCGGAGAAGTACTGGAGCACTACGACCCCAGGCCCGTCGGCACCCTGATCGACAGCGACGTCGCCGGCAAGGTCGCCGACCTCATGAAGGCCGTCTGCAGCAAGGAGTACACCGGCACCGCCCGCATGCTCGACGGCCGCGGCTACACCGTCGCCGGCAAGACCGGCAGCGCCGAGTACAGGGAGGGCATCGAGGACTTCCACTCCTGGTTCACCGGCTTCGCGCCGGCGGACGACCCGAAGATCTGCATCACGGTCGTCATCGAGGGGCAGGGCAACAGCTCCAGCTACGCCGTGCCCGTGACGGCGGAGATCCTGGACAGCTATTTCGGAAATTGAGGATGGCGGGGCGTCCCGGGACTTATATTTCCCTTGCACACCCCTCCCTGATGTGCTATAATTTCACGTGCTATGCGGAATAAAGGCTCCGCAGGAAACAAAGTTTACTTCAAAATTCAGAAAGTTTCGAAAAGAGGTTGAAGATATGGGTGCACTTCGTATGGTCCTTATGATCCTGATCATTATCATCAGCATCGCGATGACGGTCCTGATCCTGATGCAGGAAGGCAAGTCCCAGGGACTTGGCGCGATCAGCGGATCCTCGTCTTCGGACACATACTGGGGCAAGAACAAGGGCCGTTCCAAAGAAGGTCTGCTCGTGAAGGTCACGACAGGTCTTGTTGTTGCGTTCTTCGTGATCGCGATCCTTCTGAACATGCATCTGTTCTGAGAACTGTCGGCATGAGCCGGCGCGCGGAACTTGTCTGACAGGGTGCGGCTGCATCCGGCCGGCGGGATGCGATGATCGTGCAATTGAACGGTGCTGTCGGAAGACGGCACCGTTTTCTTGTTTTCAGGAGCAGGGAACTGCAGGGAGGAGAGATACATGGCTGGAAAGTCGACCGGCAAGCCGAATGGCAGCGGCGGCATGAAACTCGTCGCCAACAACAAAAAGGCGTACCACGACTATTTTATAGAAGAGAAATATGAGTGCGGCATCGAACTGTTCGGTACGGAAGTCAAGTCCATCCGGCAGGGCAAGTGCAGCATCAAGGAGGCGTATGTCTCCGTGGACCGCGGACAGGCCTACGTGGAGGGCATGAACATCAGCCCTTACGAGAAGGGCAACATCTTCAACCGCGACCCGCTCAGACGCCGCCGCCTGCTCCTGCACAAGCGGGAGATCATGAAGCTGCAGGGCCAGGTCCAGGTCAAGGGCTACACGCTCATGCCCCTGCAGGTCTATCTCAAGAACGGCCTCGTCAAGGTCGAGATCGGCCTCGCCAAGGGCAAGAAGCTCTACGACAAGCGCGACGACCTGAAGAAGAAGGCCGTCATGCGCGAAGTGGAGAAGGACTACAAGGCGCAGATGAAGTTCTGACGCACATCCGCACCCGCGGCGCACCGGCAGCGGCAGGACCGCCTGCCGGAACAATAAACATCAGAGGGGCATAACATCATGAACAACACAAATTTCGGCCGCGTAGAGCTCATCGCGATCATTACGGCAGTCGTCCTGACGGTCGCGACTTTCGGAGGGTATCTCATGAAGACGCGCGCCCAGGCGCAGGCACAGCCTGCGGCGGAGCAGACGACACAGGCAGATACCGCCGGCGGCAACGCACAGGGAGCCTCAGAACAGGGGACGCCGGAGCAGGAAGCTGCTGAAAAGGAAGCCGCCGAAAAGGAGGCCGCCGAGAAGGCAGCAGCCGAGAAGGAAGCCAAGGAAGCTGCGGAACGGGAAGCCGCTGAAAAGGCCGCCGCGGAGAAGGAAGCCGAGGAGCAGGCGAAGCGGGAAGCCGAGGAGGCGGAGCAGAAGAGAGCCGAGGCGGAAGCCACCCTGCAGCAGCGCCGCGAAGAGGCGCAGCAGGCCGTCGCGCAGATGTCCCTGGAGGACAAGGTGAGCAGACTCTTCCTCGTCACGCCCGAGGCGCTGACTGGCGCGGATCTGGCGACTGTGGCCGGAGATATGACCAGACGGGCGCTGGACCAGTATCCCGTGGGCGGCATCGTCTACGCGGCGCAGAATATCGAGAACCGCGAGCAGATCACGGCGCTGCTGTCCGGGACGGAGGAGTTCAGCAGATATCCTGTTTTTCTCGCGGCGGGGCAGGATATTCCCGCGGACGGGGAGTTCGCGGACGCCGGCTTCAACATGCAGATGCTCGGAAATGAAGAGAGACCCGCATCCGCGGAAGAGGCGGAGGCACTCGGCGAGCAGTATGCGGAAGAGAACAGAGCGGTCTGCGCGGCGGTTCCGGCAGAGGAAGTGAACGCGGACCTGACAGCGAACATGAACAGCGATGAGGCGCTCCATCAGGTGCTCGTCGCGGGCGATCTCATCAATCAGGAGAATAACGGCGCGTACGCGATGGGACAGGCGGCGGTGGCCGCGATCGACGGCGGCGCGGACCTCCTCCTGGTGCGGCAGGAATTCCAGGCCGTGCGCCAGGCGGTGCTGAACGCCGTCTGGAACGGACAGCTGACCGAGGAGAAGATCGACGAGGCGCTGATCCGCGTCTACACAGCCTATTGAGAAGCACCTGAGAGGCCCGGCAGACACAAGGGCCGGGACCGGACAGAACACCACAGTTTTACAGAAAGTTTTATGAAGTGAAGATCGACAACGAAGTATTCTACGACAAGCTGCGGCAGATCTCCCTGCCCATCATCTTCCAGAGCCTGATGCTGGCACTGGTGGCGGCCTGCGACGCGCTGATGCTCGGGCGCGTCGCGCAGGAGGAGATGACGGCCGTCTCCCTGGCATCCCAGATCCAGTTCGTTCAGAATATGTTCCTCATGGCGATCACAGCCGCCGGATCGATCCTCGGCGCCCAGTACTGGGGCAAAGGAGACCGGAAGACGCTGCAGCGCCTGTTCAGCCTGATGCTCAGAAGTGCAGGGATCCTGTCCCTGTTTTTTTTCGTGGCGTGCGAGATGGTGCCGGGGGTGCTGATGAGCATCTTCACGGGCAGTGAGGAGCTGATCGCAATAGGAAGCGCCTACCTGCGCATCGCCGGATGGTCCTACCTGCTGACCGGCCTCTCGCAGAGCTGCCTGGCCGTCATGAAGGTGACGGATCACGTGGAGCCCTGCGCATATATCAGCTCGAGCGCGGTGATCCTGAACATCCTGTTCAACGCCGTCTTCATCTACGGCCTCCTCGGAGCGCCCAGGATGCAGGCGCGCGGGGCGGCTCTGGCCACGACCATCGCCCGCGTCATCGAACTGGCCCTGTGCATAGGCGTCTGCGCTGGCAGAAACTATGTCCGTCCCCTCTGGTCGGAACTGCTGCGGGGAGAGCGCCGTCTGGCGCGCGACTTCTGGAAGCAGTGCCTCCCGCTGATGGGTGGTTCCCTGTTCTGGGGCGTCGGATTCACCTCCTACACGGCGATCATGGGGCACATGGGGGTCGATGCGGCTGCCGCCAACTCGGTGGCCTCGGTGATCCGTGACCTCGTCTGCTGCGCCTGCAACGGCATCGGCAGCGCCGCCGGCATCATCGTCGGCAATGCCCTGGGCGCAGGCAAGCTGGAACTCGGAAAAGCTTACGGCATCAAGCTCCGAAACCTCTCCTTCGTCATCGGATTCGCCTCCATGGGACTGGTCCTGGCGGTCACGCCGCTCGTCGTGCGCATGGTCATTCTGACCGATACCGCAAGGAACTACCTGACCGGCATGATGGTCATCATGGCCGTCTACATGATCGGCCGCTGCGTGAACACCGTGACGATCAACGGCGTCCTGGACGGCGGCGGCGACACCCTCTTCGATATGTACAGCCTGGCCGTCTGCATGTGGGGCATCGCCATCCCGCTGGCCCTTCTCGGCGCCTTCGTGTTCCACTGGCCGGTCCTGCTCGTCTACGCCTGCACCTGCCTGGACGAGGTCGGCAAGATCCCCTGGGTGATGATCAGATTCGCCAAATACAAGTGGGTGCAGAACCTGACACAGGATTAATATTCTTTAATACTTTTTACACAAAAAATCCATAAATCTGTAAAAACAGCCGTCAAATACGGCTGTTTTTTTATTTTACCGCAAAGTTACTAACGCAAAACAAACAAATGACGGAAAAACAAGGAAATACTAAGGGTTTTTCAACATTGACAGTGGTGCAAAATGGAATTAAACTATTACAAAAGTGGAATGGTATCATTACATAAGGGATAGTATGCTCTCATAAGTAACGAAACCGTTTCCAAGAACCGATAAGAGCACAGAGGAAGATCCTATGACAGACAGAGAACTGCGCAAACTGAGACGGTCGGAACTGCTGGAGATCATGCTGGCCCAGAGCCGCGAGATCGACCGGCAGAGAGAGAAGATCGAGGAGCTGGAGGCGCAGCTGAAGGAGCGGAGGATCCGGATCGAAGAGTCCGGCTCGGTCGCGGAGGCGGCCCTGAAGATCACCGATATTTTTGCAGAGGCACAGAAGGCTGCGGACCTCTATCTGGAGGAGATCCGGCACCGCGCCGGGGCAGACCCGGCAGCGGAAGGCAGTACGGACGCGGCAGAGTAACGGCGGAGGCACATCAGTACATGGAACAGACAGCAGCAGCTCCGGTGATCGATCTGACGACCGAGCAGATCGAGAGGGAGTGGAAGAGAGAGAACGACAAGCGGCAGGTGGCCGGGACCGTACGCAGCACCGTCTTCACCCTGATCGTCGTCGCGGCGGCGGCCGTCCTGGTCGCGGTCATGTTCCTCCCCATCCTCCGGATCTACGGGCGCTCGATGCACGGCACGCTCGACAGCGGCGACATCGTCGTCTCCGTCAAGGGCGCGGACTTCACCACCGGCGACATCGTGGCTTTCTACTATAACAACAACATCCTGGTCAAGCGCGTGATCGCCAACCCGGGCGACTGGGTGGACATCGACGAGGAGGGCAACGTCTACGTGAATCAGCGCAAGATCGACGAGTCCTATCTGCCGGAGGGGGCCAAAGACTTCGGCGGCGAGAACACGAACATCGATCTTCCTTACCAGGTCCCCGACGGCCGCGTCTTCGTCATGGGCGACAACCGGTCGGTCTCCATCGACTCCCGCAACAAGTCCATTGGCTGCGTCGCGGAGGAGCAGATCGTCGGAAAGATCGTCTACCGGGTCTGGCCGGCGCAGGGGATCGGGAAGGTGAGATGAGGGAACAGGCACATCTTCGGGCAAGAATGTGAACTCGTTCAGTTAATTACAGAAAACCGGTCGCTGACCGTCTCAGTCAGTGACCAGAGAACATACGAATGATGACTGATTAAGGAGGTGAAGCATATGCATCTTCCGAATCCGCCGAATCCATTCAGCCGGTGCCGGGTCACAGCGACCTGCTGCCGGCGTGATTCCATGTTCGGAATCCGATACCCGACCGCCGGCAGGACCGGCATCCAAACCGATACATTAAGTACCGATGCTTTCCCTGAAGCCGGCACTTCAATGTATGTCCCCTGTAAGAGGCGCGGAAAAAGGAGGTATAAATAAGCCTCTGATCTCGACGAATATTCGGACGCCGAAGACAGGAGACAGAAATACAGACACCACAGGTAACGTGCTGGGAAGGCTTTCAGTCGAGATCTGCGCTTCCTGACACAAAACAAACAAAAGAAAGGGAAAAAGATGAAACACATGAAGAAGTTCCTTGCCATCCTGCTCGCGGCAGTGATGGTGATGGGGATGAGCTCGATGGTGTGGGCAGCGGATGGTGACGATCCGGCTCCCAGCGGTGGAGATACGCCGGCAGCTACTGTTGACTATGATAAGCCGTTGACTGTAACTGGACTTTCTACTGGCGATGTTGCTCATTTTTACCAGGTTATTAAATGGGTGGGTGAGACATCTGATAAGTCTGATGTGAGCGGTTGGAAGGCGGTTGCTCCATTTGATTCTTATCTCACAAAAGAAAAACTGACTGAGATTCTTGTTGGAACTCCGGCAAGTGAGGGACACGATGCTGTTCCGGCAACAGGTATTACTTCAGAAATTGCTGGTGAAATTGCCAAACTTGCTTCTGGTGATGGAACAGTAGTAAATGAGGCATCGGGCACCGCTACACTGACAAACACAGAAGCTGGTATGTGGCTGGCTCTTGTTACTCCTAAAGATGCCAACACAATTTACAACCCTGTTTTTGTTTCTGCTGATTACAACAAGGAAAGCGGCGGAACAGCAGGCGTGGGCGACACCTATAAGGATGCGGTTGCGAAGAAGAGTTCTATTCCGCTGAAAAAGACTGCAGAGAATGCTGCCGATTATAACAAGGACAATGCGAAGACAACCGCTGTTGGCGACACGGTCACTTTCAAGGTTGAAACCACAATTCCTCAGTACGGCAATGTTTATACCAATCCTCACTTTGTTGTTAAGGATACTCTCACTGATCTCAAGCTCGTAACGACTTCTGTCGCTATCGAGGGAATGACTGCAGGCACAGAGTATACTCTGGAAGCTACAGATGGCGGATACACAATCACCTTCAAAGAGGACTATCTGAAAGGTTTAACCGCAGCAAAACCGATTGTCATTACATATAACGCTATCGTCACAGACAGCGCAGCTAAGGCTGTGAACGAAGAAGACAACGAAGTTTCCATCGAGTATTCTCACAATCCGAATCAGCAGAGTGACTACGATGTAAAGAAAGATACCACACAGCATTACACATTCTCCATCGATGCTGAAGGAGCAGGCGAAGGCCAGACCGTCAGCGGAAAGAAGACTTCTGAGGTCGTGAAGATCGGCGTAAAGGCTGATGGAACACCTATTACTGAGACAACAGAAACCAGTGCTATTACTGGTACGGAAACATGGACAGGACCTCTTGCAGGTGCTGAATTCGGTCTTTTCACAGATCAGGCTTGCACAAAGCCTTACAAGGCAAAGAATGCCGATGGTACAGAAGGCAGCACAGAAATGAAGGCGACTACTGGATCTGACGGCCGCATGAACTTCAAGGGTCTGGATGCTGGTACCTATTACCTTAAAGAAATCTCTGCTCCTGCCGGTTATGTTACAGATACGACTGTTCATACCATTGTGATTGCTGCTGAGACAGAATCTGTGAAAGTAACAGAATGGTGGAACGGATCTGCTTGGGTAAGTGAAAAACCTACAAGCGGTACTGCAAAGGAAGTTACTTATGACACAGATATTCTGAAGAGCTATTCTGTCACAATCGATGGACAGCCTACTGCAACATATACATTTACAAATGAGGCAACGGCTAATAGCACAGATATCAAGTGGGAAACTGCTGAATTGGTCGAGAAGCCTTTCCAGCTTACAAACACCAAGGGTACCGAACTTCCCAGCACCGGCGGTATCGGCACCACCATCTTCTACACCCTCGGCACGATCCTCGTCCTCGGCGCTGGCGTGCTGCTGGTCGTGAAGAGAAGAATGGAATCCCGCTGAATTTGAAGCATCTGCGTGTGTGAACGTTCTCGGACTGATCACCACAAGGATTTCAGAATCAGCACCTAAAGATTCATAAGACAGGCTTTTCAGGGAGTCCCGGCCGCAAGGCCGGGCTCCCAAAGCCCATGTTTGGAAGACACTGAAGAGAGAACATGTCGGATACAGAGAAGAAGAGCACGAAGAAGAGGAAAGAGAACAGACCGCACAGGGACCTGACCGGAATCATTCTGGGAATCGTCCTGCTTGTCGGACTGAGCCTTCTGGCGTATCCGACGTTTGCAGACTATTGGAACTCCTTTCACCAGGCGCGAAGCATCATGGACTACACGGAGACGATCAGCTCCCTGAGTACAGAGGAGTACGATCAGATCCTGGAGTCTGCCAGACAGTACAACAAGAATATTCTGGAAAGAGGCATCCTCTGGAATATGACCGATGAGGAGAAGGATGCCTACAATAAAGAACTCAGCTACGGAGGCAGCGGCAGTATGGGATTCATCGAGATCCCCAAGATCGGGATCCGGCTGCCTGTCTATCACGGAACCTCCGAAGACGTTTTGAAGACATCGATCGGTCACATCGAGGGGTCGTCCCTGCCGGTCGGCGGAGAGGGATCGCACTGTGTGCTTTCGGGACACAGAGGCCTGCCTTCCGCGAAGCTTTTCTCGGATTTGGACCAGATGCGGGAGGGCGACACTTTCATCCTGACGATTTTGAACGAGACATTGACTTATGAAGTCGATCAGATCCGCATCGTGCTTCCCACCGATGTCTCGACCATCCAACTGGAACCGGGCAAGGATTACTGCACACTCGTCACCTGCACACCGTATGGCGTGAACACCCACCGGCTGCTCGTGCGGGGACACAGAATCGCGAATGCTGACGGCGACGCCCACGTGATCGCGGAGGCGATCCGCATCGAGCCGATCTATATCGCACCGGTCCTGGCGCTGCCGATCCTGCTGCTTCTGCTGCTGCTCGTCTTCATCATGACGAGCCCGCGCATCGGCCACGCGCACACCTATGTAGAGCGAAAATATCTCGAGCAATACAAGCTCGATAAACCATACAGCAACCGCATCAAAGAATGGGAGGAGGCTCAGAGAGCGAACCATGAAAAGAACGGGAAGAAATAACGGGAGTCAGCTCACCAGGCTCATTGCCGGCGCACTGTTTACTGCGATCCTCGCGACGACAGCCGCGACAACCGCAGCAGCGTCTCCTTTCGTTGATTATGACGCCAAAGGAAGCATCACGGTCACGTACAGAGATGAGAAAGGGAAAGGCGTAGAAGGCGCTGAACTGAAGCTCATCAAAGTCGGCAGTGCCGTTGACGATGGCGGCAATGCGGTGTTCGTTGCGGAGGATGCTTTCTCCGAGTACGAGAAAGAACTGAACGGCGTCACAGAAGCCGGCGAAGGCGAGGCGAGCCTCGCCGCAAAGATTGCGGACATAGCAGAATCCCAGTCCGTCCCCGGAACGACCGTCAAGACGGATTCCGACGGAAAGGCAAACTGGAAAGATCTGGATCTGGGCATCTATGTGGTCATCAACACCAGCGGTGCGAAAGGCTACCTCACCATTGACCCGTTCCTGATCACAGTCCCCCGCCTTCTGGACGGAGAGTATGTCTACGACGTCGATGCAGACCCGAAGCCTACCTATGTCGAGAAAGTGACAACGACCACCACCAAGACCCCGCCGCCGCCGCGTGTCCCTCAGACAGGACAGCTCTGGTGGCCGGTGCCGATCCTGCTCTGTGCAGGGATCCTCTTCATCGTTCTCGGCGGCGTCTTCCGCAGGAATGAGTAAAGACGATGTCCACAAAGGCAATTGTAACTGCAGTTCTATATTGACTGAAACAGATTCACCGACAAACCATTCATTGCCAAAGATGCAGCTCGTTGTACAGACAGTATTTCACCAACATCCGCATGACATCTGAGACAAAGTCTTCTGGTTTCACTACAGTCAATCCATCAGCAAATACAGCGAGGCAGATGCTGATCGCATGTCGGGGAACAAGGACCGACAGCCCCTGCCGCACTTTACTGAAAAAAGGATGAGATCATGGAAAGACTTTTCGAACTGATCAGATTATTTCTTACAGAACATGGACGTGTCCGGAAATATCGCAGGATCCTCTCGTGCTTCCTGGCATGTGTTGTATTCATTACGACCTATGCCCTGATTCTCCCTGCGCTTACACTCGACGCTGAAGAAGCGGCAGAACAGCCTGGTATCACTGTAGAAAGCGTACAGCCGGAGGAACCTTCTCCGGAGCCGGAAGCAGTGCAGGAGGCAGATACTCAGGAAGCGAAGGAAGATACCTCCGAAGAGGCCCAGGAGCAGTTTGCCCAGGAAACGCCAGAGGATCCGGCACAGACGGAGCAGGAAGAAACGGCGCTATCAGACCCTGCTGCTTCCGATATTCCGACGGATCCGGAAGCTGAAGCTGCTGCAGCCGCAACAGAAGCGCAGGAAGAGGCTGAAGATCAGATCCTTATCACCGATCCCACGACTCTCACCTATGAAGGCGAGGATTTTGTGGTGACGGCTTCTTTTGATGCCTCTGCAAAGTTCCCTCAGGGCGTAGAGATGCAGGTCACCGAGATCCGCAGCGAAGTCCCTGAGAAGGAGCACAAGGAAGACGCAAAGGCCGCCCGTGAGGAGGAGGAGGCTTATCAGGCGTACTACGATCAGGCTCTCGAGACGGTCCACGAGACCCAGAGCGAGCAGAAGGTCCTGCGCCAGGCGCGATTCTTCGATATCACATTTGTGAAGGATGGCCAGCCTTACGAGCCGCAGGCTCCGATCGACGTCAAATTTACATATGACAAGCTGAAGAAGAACGATGAGAAGCTCCCCGCCAAGGAAGACACCGTCACCGTTCTGCATTTTGATGACAAGGAAGAAGCTTTCTCTGAGGTCGACTCCGAATCCGAAGTCAGCCGCAAAAAGGACGCCGTCGACATCAGCTTTGCCTCCGACAGCTTCTCTGTGTACGGTATCGTGTACACGGTGGACTTTACCTGGGAAGTGGACGGGAAGAAGTATGAGTTCAGTCTTCCCGGCGGCGGATTTGTGAGCCTTGAGTCGTTGCTGGAGGTGCTGGGGGTCGCGAGTGGAAATGCTGCAGAAGCTTCCGTAAATGACGATGTGGAGGAGACTGAAGGGACAGAAGAAACTCTTACAGTAAACAACATTCCGATCAGCGAAGAGACAAAGGCTTTTGCTGAAGATGTTGAAAACATAGTATTCAGCAATCCGGAATTGCTCTGGGTCGGTAAGGTTCAGAATGAGACGACCGTCGGGACGCTGAAGGAAGAGAATGAACTGGATTGCCAGTATAGTGCAGAGCTGACGGAAGAACAGATCGCAGAGATCAATGCACAGACGGTGGAGGCCGGTGATTGGGCTCTGATCGGATTACGCCCGTTTGCTTCGGAAGAGACGCTGACGGTCACAATGAAGACCGGTGAAGTGTTTGTGATCAAAGTCACTGACGCAATGGATACAACGGCTCCGTATTCAAAAGGCACCACATTCACTGCGTGTGATACCAGACCGGATGGTTTCACGATCAATTTGTTTGATTATGGTCCGGAAAGTGATCTGGATGATGGCAATAATATATTGAAAAATGGAAGTCAGCCCAATTCCGGAATCAATCATAACCATGCATTAAAGTTTACTGCATACGGCAAGAAACCGAGCGAAGTTCAGACAAATGGAAGAAATGTCCTGACCCGGAACCATTTCTCCGGAACAGAGGCAGCAACCCAGGGGATCGTTGATAGGAATCTGTCAGGAGGATATCCGAAACTGAACGGGGGAGAATCACTGGCGTACTTGTTCAATACGACTCCTGATGGTGACAATAAGAGAGTCTATAAGGATGTTTCCGGTCTTTTCCAGAAAGATGAGGACGGCAAGTACTACTACGACAGTAACGAAAACTATGCATATTATGACCCGAACCAGGGAAATGGCGGAAATTTCCAGCTGTGTGATACTTTCCCTGAGGAAGGAAGTGACTGGGGCGTAGGTTTCTTCCCGTTTAACGAATGGAACGGATCCAAAAACTGTATCCACTGGAATGGATATTGCCCGAGAACAAAATCCGACAACAGCGGCAGATATTATTATAACCACCATTTTGGCATGACACTGGAAGGCTCATTCCAGTTGACTCCCGACGGCAAACTGAATGACAAAGATCTGGTCTTCAACTTCAGCGGTGACGATGATCTCTGGGTCTACATAGATGATGTGCTGGTACTGGATATCGGCGGCATTCACAACCCGGTTGGAGGAAGCATCAACTTTAGAACCGGTGATGTAGAGGTTGACAGCGCATATCAAGTCAATTCGGAGATCAATGACAGCCAGAGCGGGCCGGAAGTACACACCACCATTGCCCAGGCTTTTGCGGCTGCAGGGAAAACATGGAATAATGAGCCGTATGCCGAACACACGATCAAAGTGTTTTATGTAGAGCGCGGAGGATGCTATTCCAACTGTCAGATGGAGTTCAACCTGACCCGCTTTAAGGACGTCGAATTCAACAAGAAAGACCAGTATGGAGACCCTATTGAGAACGCGGAGTTCAGACTCTTCAAAGAGGATGGCAGTCCGCTGATCGAGACATATGTTGACCATGATGATAATGATACCGTCAAATATCGCGAATATGTCAGATATTCAGATGCGGAGGGTCATATCAAATTTGATCATGTTCCGGTTGGCACGTATTATATCCGAGAGACATCCGTACCGGAGGGTTACATCAAGGATGAAGCAACATATACTGCCAAGATTGTTGTAGAGCGAAATGACAATGGGACGTATTCTGTCCATTCTTACGTGCTGCGGAATGGGACACCGACTGAACAGGTGTTGAATACAAAACAGGGAGAGGTCACGCTCACACTGGATAAGAAATGGAAGATTGGGGATACGGAAGTTACACCTTCCTCAGCAACCGCTTCTTTCCAACTTATGCGAGTGAAGATCGTTGAAGAAACACACACAGAACCTGGCACAAAAACTCCGGCGGTTGTGAAACTGCAGGATAAGAATGGGACATCGCTGTGCTCGGATCTGAGCATCCATGTTGGGGACAAAATAAAAATCTCTGATTATTTGCTTAATGTGGATTATGATCCATGGAATGCTACAGATTCGATCGTGACGGCATCAGGCGTAGAGATAGGGAATCTTCATTCATGGAATTACTACGGGAACAAGCAAAGTGAAGGCCCCATCTACTATACTGTGCAGGATTCAGATGTAGTAAATGGAGTAGTAATTCTAAAAACAAAAGAGAAGACTGCGAACGACTTCTCGACAAAACCTAAAATGAGTTTGGAAGCCGAAGGCCCCGAACCTGACCCGGTCACTGTTACCACAGAAACAACGGTCACAGAGGCTGTAGAAACATTTGATCTTCCCGATGCCAACTCGTGGTCGAAGTCATTCACAAAGCCGTTATACGATGAACACGGAAAGAAGTATACGTACTATTTCGTTGAAACTTCCAACTCAGAGGGAACAGCGCCTGTCTATGTGGATGGAAACGGGCAGGTGATCAGCGATCCTTCCACATTAGCGACAGATGAGGATTCCACCCAGACCATCATAAACAAGGTTGAGAACGGCTCAATTGAGATCACAAAGAACCTTCAGAAGAACGGTACGGCAAGTTCTCTGACCGGAACATTCTATTATGCAGTATACGCAGAAGTGGATGTGGAAAACGGTGCCCCTAAGGAAGGCGCACAGCCAGTCAGGACAGGAAGCATAACAGTAGATGCAGACGACAACGGTACACATTCTGAAACGATTCAGGTTCCGCTTGGCACATATTATGTGTATGAACTGACCGGGGAAGGAGGAACACCTATTGTTGAGCCTTCACGCCAGAGGATCGGAGAGAGGACTTATCAGGTTACCGGGTCCGGAACGAGTACGGTAGTTGGTGTGACGGATGGATCTGCTGCCTTTACCAACAACTATGAAACTGTTGAAAAGACCGCCACAAAATCCTGGTCTGACAACACCGACCATCCTACCATATACTTCAAGCTTTTCTATGTGAGCCGCGGAGTCGATGCGGAGCAGGGGCCCGTTATTGAATTTGTGGCAGTGGACAGTGCAGAAATCAAGGACCTTAGTAACGGAACAACTTCCGTGACATGGAGTGATCTTCCCAAATATGATGTGAACGGCGATGAGTACACCTATATCGTGAAGGAGTACATCAGGAAAGACGGCGAATATATCGCTGCAGCTCCGGATGGATATGTAAAGAGCGAGAACGGATTGACCGTCAATAACACCAAATCTGAAGGGTATAATCCAAAAACCACTTATGTGGGGACCAAAACCTGGGAGGATACAGCGAATAACGGCGCCACAAGACCGGATTCCATCCATGTGGACCTATATGCAAATGGTGTGAAGCAGGAAGACCGTATAGCACAGTGGTCCAAGGGTACAGGTGATGCAGCCAATATCTGGACATATACGTTCAGTGACTTACCGGTGTTCGACAGCAACGGTGTTTATATCCAGTATTACGCTGTGGAGACACCTGTTCCGGGATATAATCAGGGACCGACTACCCAGGAGGATACTACCTATCAGGTGATCAGCGGGACGGTAGATGGCAATATTGAACGTGTGACTACCTGCAGCAATTTGGATATTACACTTGCTGAGGAGACAGATCTTGCATATGTCGTTATAAAGAAGAGTGCTAAAAAGCATCTTGTCTGGACGCAGAGAGCAATTTCACAGGCGGAAAAGAATAAGATCTATGAGGACATTAATCAGGTTTCCGGATTTATCGGAGAACTGAACGACAGTACAGTAGATTTTATAAGCGGCTTGCCTGTGGAAACGGAGTTCTTTAAAGGTACTGTAACGGCATCGAAAAAATCTGACAAAGTCATGCATGTTGAGTTTGCGAACCATGAGACTTGGGCGCAGCTCTGCTATGGCAGCTACAGATATACTTATGATCCCGGAAGAACCGATTTCATCAACTCACTGGTAACAACGGATGCAGAAGCGACAAAAGCCTGGCAGGATGCTGACGGGCAGCCAATGACACCACCGGAAGGAACAACGGTTACCTTTGATCTATATGCGAACGGGGAGCGGCAGGATAAATCTGTGATCCTAAATGGGAAAGTGGATGTGCCTGAACTGAGCGACGATCCTGAAGTTGCAAAGACACAGGAACTGAATGCAGAAGCTGTCACGGCAAACGCATATGAGAAGGAAGCATGGAAAGCCTATTGGGGCAATCTACCTACACATAATGCTGCTGGTGAGAAGATTACATATACGGTCAAAGAAACGGATGTTCCCGGTTATGAGAATCTGAATCCGGATGGTGTGGCTTCCGGTCTCACGATTACAAACAAGCAGATCGTTGTCGATATCCATATTCTGAAGGTGGGAGAGAATGATCAACCACTGACTGGCGCCGCATTCAGACTCGACCAGTACGATGTTACAAGGAAGGATGTGGTTAAAACCTGGGGCCCTGAATATGTCAGCACGGAATCGGGAAAGGAAGGAACGCTGACGTTTGAAGGACTCGGTATCGGTAAGTATACACTTGTGGAAACCGAAACTCCGGAAGGATATGTCAAAGAAGCTGACGATCCTCAGTTTGAAGTGCTCGCGGGGGAAGATGGTGCGCTGCAAATACAGTTTACGACCGCAGAAGGCGTAACATATGATCCGACAACAATGACGTTCACTATTGTCAACACCCCCGGCGCCGCCCTCCCGAACGCCGGCGGCCCCGGCACCACTGCCACTTATGTGGCCGGAACCATACTCGCCTTGTTTGCAGGAGTGATCCTGACAATGAGACGATTCAGACAGTAACAGACAATAGCAGCATTTCATAGACGGCAAAACAACACGCGGGCATTCCGTAGGGGTTGTCCGTAAGGATGACACCTTGGTATGCCCGCGTATTTCAGTTGACAGGAAGGCACGATCATGGAACGACTTCTGGAACTGATCAAAATGTTTCTCACAGAACATGGCCGGATGAAGACCTACCGCAAGATCCTTTCGGCGATGATGGCGGTCGTCGTCTTTACGACGACCTATGCGCTGATCTTGCCGGCGATCACGCTGGACGCGCAGGAAGCTGCCGCCCAGCCGGGAATCGAAGCAGAGGCAGCACCTGCTGCAGAAGAACCGGCGGCCGAGGAACCGGCCCCTTCTGAACCCGCACAAAGCGAGGCGATAGCAGAAGATGCTGAAGAAGAGCCGGAACCTGCTGTTGATCCCACTCCGGAGGAATCATCCCAACCGGAGGAGACTGCGCAGGAGAGCGAACTGTCACAACCCGAGCAGGCGCAGACAGATCCGAAACAGACAGATGATCTTCCCGCAGAGGAAGTGCAGGAAGAGGCACTGCAGGATATGCAGGACGATCTGGACGCACAGGAAACTGCTGAGACGGAAGAGGCTGACCTGATCACGGGCCCGACTACTCTCACCTACGACGGCGGGGACTATTTGGTGACGGCATCTTTTGACGCCTCCGCAAAGTTCCCGCAGGGTGTCGAAATGCTGGTCACAGAGATCCGCAGCGAAGTGCCCAAGGCAGAACATCGCAAGGATCAGAAGGCTGCCCGCGAAGAGGAGGAAGCTTACCAGGCTTACTATGATCAGGCCCTCACCACTGTCCGCGAGACCCAGAGCGAACAGAAGGTCCTGAGTCAGGCGCGCTTCTTTGATATCACCTTCGTCAAGGACGGCGTTCCCTATGAGCCGCAGGCACCCATTGATGTCAAATTCACATATGGAAATCTGAAGAAGAACGATGAGAAGCTTCCCTCCAAGGAAGAGACCGTCACCGTTCTCCATTTTGATGAAAAGGAAGCGTCGTTTGCAGAGGTAGATTCCGACTCCGAAGTCAGCCGCAGGAAGGATGCGGTGGACATCAACTTTGCGTCGGACAGCTTCTCGGTCTACGGCATCGTCTACACAGTCGACTTCCACTGGGAAGTGGATGGACAGACTTTTGACTACAGCATCGACGGCGGTGACGCGATCGCGCTCAGCGATCTGATCCGTGTCCTGCATATTCTGGATACCGATAAGGTCAGTAGCAATTACGCCGCATACGCCGTGGCTAACGGTGCCGCTCTCACAGATACTTTTGACGACGAGGACATTCTGAAGGCTTTCCTTTGTGACATCACAGATGTCACGTTCTCTGATGATACGCTCGTGCGTGTCGACCGTGTCTCCGGCGAAGGAAGCAGCGAGACACCCGACTGGACACTGACCAGTCTGCAGCCTTTCGAGACAGAGGAGTCCCTTACGATCTCCACAAAGACCGGAGAGACGTTCCGGATCGCCGTGACGGACGCGCAGATTCAGAAAGATTTCATCACTGCCTCCGGTGAGACTTACACCATCACGCTTACCTACGACGGCACAGCAGGCATCCCGGACGATGCGGATCTGCAGGTGCGGGAGATCGAGGCAGGAACAGAAGAGTATGTAAAGTACCTGCAGCAGTCGGCGCAGAGACTGAATCTTGTCAGCAAAGACGTATCCTTCGCACGATTCTTTGATATTGAGATCCTTGACGGAAACGGGGAGAAGATCGAACCCAAGACACCCGTTCAGGTCGAAATTGCGTACAAGGACAGTGTAAGTGTCCGCGAGGAAGAGACCCTTCATGTCGTGCATTTCCTGGAGCACGGAACGGAAGTCATAACAGATGTATTGCTTTCGGATGATCAGAAGGAGATCTCTTACACACAGGACAGCTTCTCCGTAACAGGTACGGTCATTGGCAGCACACCTGCAAACGGCGAAAACCAGTACATGATCCTCGTAAAGGATGGCTCCAGATATTTCATCGTCAACAACGATGGCACCCTGACAGAAGTCGGCTATGAGAATGGAACCGTCAGTGTGGCGGACCCTATGCTCTGGACTGTTGACGGAACGGGCAATAACCGCCACATCTACTTCCATTCCGAGGCAACGGGATTCGGGACGAATCAGCTCGCATCTGACTTCTACAGACGGTATCTGGATCCTTCTGCCGCGCAGGCAACAACAGAAGAGAATGCATCCACAGTTACTGTTACAGACGGCACGCCGCCTACATGGACTGACACACAAGGCAACACGATTCATAACAATTACGTCAGCAACCGCAACACAGTCCTGAACCAGACCTCGGTGGGTGTCAACAACGGACAGATCTCTCATGGGAACCAATATCTCGCTATCGAGAGAGACGCTGCAGGAACCCCGGTCCGCCTTGTTGGACAGAGCAGCGCTGCCAATGCGGCGCAGTTTGAATTCGCCACTGCCTCCAAGGTGCCTGACGGTGTGCATCTGCAGAACGCCGTCAACCATATCGATATTTCGATCGAAGGCGATGCGGAGGCCAAAATCCCTCTTGCATACGGTACGTATTACTATGCGGATGGTACGAAACGCGTTATTACGACCAATACGAAGGTCACTCTGAAGAAACAGAACGCCGTAAACCAGGATGATCTGAAGATCACAGCCGAAGATATGAAGCGCGCGACGATCGCTGCCTTTGACAAGAACGGTGACGAACTGGATGACGCTTTCTATATCACCGGCTTCTCTCAGAATGCTTCCACGAACCTGAGTACGGCGCAGGTCCGAATCGAAGGCTCTTTCAAGGTCGCTCAGCCGGAGAAGGACAATCCGGCTTATGAGACGATCGACGGAAACCGCTATGACGGCAACTGGTGGAACTGGCAGATGCCGGACAACAACTATGTCAATGCTGTCCGCCGGGCCAGATTGAACAACATCATCGAATATAAACTGACGATCGTCAAACCGGTGACCTATTACCTGGTGGATGAAGAAGGAAAACAGCTGTTCGACAGCGAAGGGGAGCCGATCGAAGTCACGGTAGACATCGCTTTCTCCGGATCTTTCAATTACTGGGATCACGGGAAGACCAGCAAGAACAGCGGCAACGAGTGCCCGCCGCTTGAGAATAACTATGCGTGGCAGCAGGGTGACATTCCCAACCATGATCTGAGCGGTATGGACTTCGTCCTTTACGGAAATCTGGACGATGCTGATTCTCCGCTGACAGCGCTGGAAGTCACGAAGATCATCATGGATGAAAAAGGGAATATCATTCATCCAAGCATGCCGGTCACGAACACGATCGATATCTACAAGAATAAGGATGCGGATCCGAACGGCGTCAAGGATTATAAGATCGACAAGGAAGGGGTCGACAATCCTAAACGCGATGACGACACAGGCATTTATGACGGGTATGAGCCGCTGCACAGCAGGAATATCACGGTCGACTCGGACGGCATGGAGATGATCTATGACTATGGTGTCACAGATGGTATGTACTACATCGAAGAGCGCCACAGTGAGGAAGATCTTCCTGAGACGATCACGGATACTGAAAATAACGAATGGAGGTATGTAAAGACATACATCGAAACAGAGTATGTACGCCGCGGGTATATCTTTGATGACGCATCTCACGACCCGATGCATGTCAGTGATTTCTATACGCGCGCAGACGAACATTACAAGAGCTCCCCGGAAGTCCTCGGATGGTTTGAAACCGTCGACAATCAGGTCAAGAAGAGCGCATTCCTTGAATTCTATGTCTACAACATCTACACCAGAGGCAAACTCCTCGAAGTGGACAAGAAGTGGGAACTCCCGCAGGGAGAGACAGTTCCTGCAGGTGCGGAAGTTACAGTAGAACTGTACTACGCGAAGAGTGAGACCAATGAGTTCCCGGCATCCAAGGATGACTATGAGAAGGTTATCCCCGGTACAGGCCCCTTCGCCCAGGATCTTACGACGACAGTGGTGCTTTCCGCTGATAATCAGTGGAAAGATTCCTTCGCAGACCTTCCGGAGACCATGACGGAAGGCGGCAAGACTTATAACCTTGACTATTACGCCAAGGAAGTATCTGTCACGATTCCCGGATCCGGAGAAGAAAGAGTCGACATCACTGCCGGCTATACCTCCACATCGGAATTTACAAATGGCGTAGAGGTCATTACGAACAAACTGGAGACAGCGGACCTCGACGCGGAGAAGGCGTGGGCGGAAGGCACAGAGATTCCGGACGGAGCAGAAGTGACGTTCGATCTTTGCTATGCCGTGAGACCCGCGGCGGATGCGGAAGGCGCTTTGATTCCTGAGAGCGACAGGGAAGCCTGGCCGGCGAACAAGAACACCTACGCTCGGGTGAAACCGGAGAGCGGATATGCGGAGATATTCCGTGGTGACCCCAGATTCGATGAGAACAAGATCATCACAAAGATGCAGCTCAGTAAACAGGATGCGGAGGACGGCGTCTGGAAAGGTGTATTCAGGAACCTTCCGAAGTACCTGCTGGGAACAGACGGAAAACTCTATGAGGCTGACTATTATGCAGTCGAGACAGCTGTAAAGATCCCCGCCGCCGGCAGAACGGAAGTGGACGGGGACGCAGTCGACGTGACCGGCGAATACTTCGACACGACAGAGCAACAGACCGGTTCAGAGGGTACATTCGGAACCATCACGATCACAAACAAGAAGAACGTAACCCGGCTCGATGTCGAGAAGAAGTGGGAGAAAGGTACCGTCATTCCCGACGGTGCAGAGGTTGCAGCGGAGCTTCGCTATGCTGCGCGCAAGATAAGAAAAGCCGACGGCACCGCAGAGGAACCGGCTGCATGGCCTGATAAGGAGGAATATCAGCCTGTCAGATCCGGCGAAACCTTTGCTGAGCTGTTTGCCGCGCAGGATGAAACGATCACCTCGAAGATCACTACCAGTGTGACTTTGAAGGCAGATACGGAACATCCTGAAAACAACTGGAATGCTTCTTTTGAAAACCTTCCGAAATACCTTCGCGACGCAGAAGGGAATGTCTGGGAGCTTGATTATCATGCAGTTGAAATTGCCGTAAACGTTCCCGCCGCGGAAGGGGAAGGCAAACAGAACAAAATCGGCGACTACATCCATACAGAAGAGAAGACTGAGCCCTCTGGATCCGATGCGGAGACCAGTGACGGCAGTGTAAAGATCACCAATAAAGAGGATGTGGTCGTCCACGTCGAGAAGAAGTGGAAGCCTGAGAAGCCGACCGGAGCAGAAGCAGTCGTTCAGCTGAAGCGGTACAAAGTAGAACAGCAGCCGGAGGAGATCAAGACCGAGGCAACGATCGTCAAGATCTGGGACGATGAGAATAATCAGGATGGCAAGAGACCGGCAAGTCTGGAAGTGACGCTCCGCGGCGGAACAGCAAATGAAAAGGTGACACTGAACGCAGAGAACAGCTGGAAAGCCACTGTCACCGATCTGCAGGAATATGACGACAACGGTGATCCGATCACCTACACCTGGACAGAAGGCGATATGCCAGACGGCTATGCACTGACCAGCAGTGTGACGCGCGGCACTGTCACTACCATGACCAACAGCTACACACCGGGCAAGACAGCAGCTACCGTCCATCTGACATGGACGGATGGCGATAACCGTGATGCGCTGCGTCCGGAGCAGGTCACAGTGAAGCTTATCAATAACGGCCAGAACGTTGTCTTGAATGCGGAAAACAATTGGACAGCGACACTTGACGGCCTGCCGGAGTATCAGAACGGACAGAAGGTCGATTACACCTGGTATGCTCCTGCTCTCGGAGACTATACACTGTCTAACCAGCATGAGGAGGGAAGCCAGCAGACAGAACTGACCTACACACACGAACCGGAGAAGATCGAGAAAAAGGTCCGGATCGTCTGGGACGATGCAGACAATCAGGACAACCTGCGCCCGGAGAGCGAGGATGTACACCTCTTCTCGAAGAATCAGGAAGTCGCTTCCGTGAATCTGACACCTTCTGACTGGGAAGGCACGATCAGCAACCTCTGGAAGAATGAAAACGGCCAGCCGATCATCTACTCCTGGAGAGCCCCTGCAATCGCGGGATATACCTTGACGAGTGAAGAAACGGACGCGGACGGGACACTTGTACTGACCTATCATCATGAGCCGAAACCGCCGAAGGATTATGTCACTGTCACAGTCCATACGGTGCTGCGTGATGCAAGGACGGGATATTACACAAATTGGGAGACCAATGGGTGGAATACGAACCTTTACAACGTGACCGGCACTTTTGAAGGACAGCCGTTCAATAAGAACAAATACACGAATCAGCAGACGCTCGAGACCAGTGGGCCGCTCTCTTTCAATGTAGATAAGAATACAAATGTATCTTTCCATTATGAAGTCGGCGGAACAAGTGTTGAACTGGTGGACATTGGTGCCAATGGAAGTACCATCAACAGAACCGGCTCTGCGACTTCGGGTGATGCGAGTTTCACCTGTGGAACGGATGACGTAGATGTCTATGTTGTGTTGAAAGGTGAGGAAGTCAAACTGCCGGAAGAATCTACGGTGTACATGGGAGTTTCAAACAGCGGGCCTACTGCATTTTCGAAGGATCCGACAAATGCTGTCAGGAGTATTACTGTTCCTGTTAATACTGATGTGGCATTTGACTATGATGCGTTTTATTATCAGCCATGGAACCAGAATGTAGACCCTAAATACAAAGTTTATTATTGGCATGAGAAACAGTACAACCCCGGGTGGGAAGAAGTAACTCCGTCTGTTTCCGGAGAGAATGCTCCAGATGATTATGTGTCTTTCAATGTCGGAATGAACGAACGTTATCTGATATTGATTGATGCAGGCTCTCAGTTTGCAGATCAGCTTAATTGCAGACTTATTTCACAAAATAATAATACAAACAGCGTAAATGCTATCAGACCGAAGATGGTGATGACAGCCAGAAAGAGTGCATCTGATACAAATGTGTCTAATGATGATTCTTTTAACAAGGGCATTACTATTAAGGAAATGCAGGAGAAGCTTCGTGCTGCGACTGCTTCAGCAATTCCTAGCGGCTACATCGAAGACACTGAATTCAACAGCCCTGCAGTAACACTTACTCTGAACGACGAGGACGGCTGGAGCCGCGACTTCGACCCTCAGGATAAATACGACAAATGGGGCCGTGAGTACATCTATTACGTAGAGGAGGTCAGTCATACCCCCGCAGACTTTGAAACAGAGTCCATAACCGGAAACCAGACAGAGGGCTTTGTCATTACCAATGCCAAGGAGCAGAAAGGAGGCCTGACGATCACCAAGGCTGTCACGGTGAACGGTGATGCTGTACCGGATAATGCGAAAACTGTTGCAGACGGTACTTACACATTCACGATAACCGGGCCCAACGGATACTCTGCGGAAGAAAGTATCAAAGTGACGAATGGTGCTGTCGAGAGTTCCATCGTCCTGACTGATCTTTCAGCCGGTGAGTATACCATCAAGGAGACGGGCAGCACGAATCCTTATATCACACTGGCACAGGATCAGACGCTTACAGTGGAAGCCGGCGAGGAGGCATCAGCGAATGTTGCCGCTTTCACGAATAATCTGGAGACTACCCAGCTGGAAGTCGAAAAGAAATGGTCTGACCAGGATGAGAAGGATCACTCGGGTGACAGTGTGACCTATACGCTCTATCGCTATCCTGCAGCTGGTGAAACACGCTATGATCCGGAGGAAGTGACTTCTGCCACCGGCTATACGGGGCAGCTGAATGCCGGGAATCACTGGAAGGAGACGATCACCAATCTTCCAAAGAACGGAAAGTACACACCGAATGGCGGAACGAAGATCGATGTCCGTTATACATATTATGTGTCGGAAGGCACCTTTGACGGATATAAATCCTCCACATCGACCGTGGTCGAAGATGACGGATCATATTCTGTGCTGATCATTAATGAACCGGTCGGGTCCGTTGACAAGCCGACAGAGGTAAATGTTGAGAAGGAATGGCTGGACGAGGAAGGAGAAGACTCGAAGAACAGACATGCAGACGATACAATAACATTCCGGGTAACGCAGAAGAAATACAGAGCGACGACAGACAAAGCCAAAACTGGACAGGATGCCAGCTACTATATACGCCCGGTTATTATTTCACTGATCGATGGCGACATGAGCAGGAGTACGCAATCCAGAGTGATCTATGTGCCCAGTGGAGCGGTTGTTACAATCAAAACTGCCGGCAGCGGCAAAGTGCGCGCCCATGGATTCAATAAAGATGATAATAAAGAAAAGGACATCAGTGGAGCTACTTTTAAGACTGGTAATGTCAGCGGCATAAAGGAAGTGACACTGACACTGTCAGACAGAGATGCAAAATGGGGGACGAGTAATAGGATTTCAGGCATAACTGCAACGCATGGGGGAAAATCCTGTGCTGTATATTCTGACGATACAATACTGAATTATGTGGATCTTTCACCAAACAAGCAGGTGGCGTCAGAGACAAAGGTTTACGACTATTCTATGCGCATCAACGCAGAGACAGGAAAGACAGTCGTAACGCCGCTGGAAAACGCCATAGGGACTTGCTCAGGAGCAGACATCTGGAAAGGCACTGTGGGAAATCTGCCGTTCATTGAAGGTAGCGGCGTATCGGATCCTTCTCTGTATATCTACACCTACGAGATCTCCGAGATTCGCATCGGCTCCGAAACCGTGCAGACGACGGATCCAGCGGAAGGCTACAATGGCCAGACATCGCTCTTCAAGGTCAAATGGGAGCAGGATACCCAGACCGGTACCTGGACGATTACAAACACTGAAAAACCGCGGACGACGGCAGACGTAACGAAAGCGTGGAAGAACGCTAAGGATCTTGATATGGATGCACCTGCGGACGCGACGGTAGAGGTGGAACTCTATGCCGACGGAACCGCAACCGGCAAGAAGGTCATACTGAACGGAAAGCCGGATGTCGAGGCACTGAGCGACGACGAGACGGTGGCGGCGACACAGGAGCTGCTGTCTGAAAGCGGAAACAACCCGAAGGCTTATGAGAGTGAGGCGTGGAAAGCTGTCTGGACAGATCTCCCGAAGTACAAGGAGGATGGGACGACAGAGATCGTCTACACGATTAAAGAGAACAACGGTCCGGAAGGATTCATAGTCTCTTACGGGGATGATCAGCAGGAAATGGCAGCAAACCACGGAACGATCACCAACAAGCAGAAGGCTTATGAGCTGAACCTTGTGAAAGTCGAGAAGGGCAAGGCGACCAAGAAACTGAAGGATGCAGAATTTACCATCCGGAAACTTGTTGCCGACAATGCAGAAAAGATCGAGGCAGATACTTCCTTCGAGGAAGTCACTGTAAAGACACTGGCAGATGGAACTGCAAAATTTGATACTCTTACGGTTGGCATCTATGAGATCGAAGAGACCAAGGTTCCGGAAGGCTATGTGCTGTCGAACTTCAGCGGGAAGGCGTACATCCTGGTCGAGACTTCGGGAATCAAGCTTCTGAAGAGCGAAGCAGGCAAGGCCCCTAAGGATTGGGCAGAACTTCCGAATACAGATCCTTCCAAAGAGTATCTGGAACTGGAAGCTGTAACGCTCACGGTTTCCAACACCCCCGGCGCCGCCCTTCCCTCCACCGGAGGTCCCGGCACCACACTGTACACGATTCTCGGCACTTTGCTTGCAGGTTTCGCAGGAGTCATCCTGCTGCTTCGGAAGCATGGGCAGATATGGGAAATCTGACAGACACTATCTGATTCATTGACCAAATTGCTAAGACTCCGCATCTGTCGGCATGTATGACCGGCAGCTGCGCCGGCAGCTGCGGAGCTTATACGTGAAATAAAATAAGCACAAAAGGAATAGATATATTCCATTTGTTACAAAAGTGTGATATGATGTCTTTGCATTTTGAATGCGTCCACTTAACAGGTACTGAATCAGGGCAAGGCATTCGTTACAGACATCACGGTATGAAAGACATCTCTTCAGAGGTCAGAATTACAGGGGTCCGGCGGCTGCCGGACCCCTTTTAGCGTTTTTTAGAGGAAGAACATCATGGAAAGACTCTGGGAACTGGTCATGCTATTTCTCCGTTCGCACGGCAGGATGCGCAGGTACAGAAGGATCCTGTCCGGCTGTATTGCTGTGGCGGTATTTATAACAACGTATGCGTTGATCCTTCCGGCTCTTACCTTGGATGCGCAGAATGCGGAGGAGCAGCCGGGCATCGTGCTGGAAGAGCCGTCCGAGAGCATGGACGAATCTGAAGCAGAAGAGCAGAATAAGGCGACGGCAGAAGAAATGCCTGCAGAGGAGAAGTCTGCAGAAGAGACGCCGGTACATGAACCGTCAGCAGAGAAAGCAAGCTCGAAAGATGACGGGCAGACGGCGGTGACCGACAGCAGTACCGAGGCCGATGGTTCCGAAGTTTCTGAGCAGGCATCAGATGCAGCGGAAGCACTGATTACCGATCCCACCACTCTCACCTACGACGGCGGGGATTATTCGGTGACGGCTTCATTTGACGCCTCCGCGAAGTTTCCGCAGGGTGTCGAGATGCAGGTCACAGAGATTCGCAGCGAAGTACCCAAGGCGGAACACAGGCAAGACAAGCAGGCAGCACTCGAAGAGGAAGAGGCCTACCAGGCTTACTATGACCAGGCCTTGAGCACTGTCCGTGAGACCCAGAGTGAACAGAAGGTCCTGAGCCAGGCACGCTTCTTTGATATCACTTTCGTCAAAGATGGCGTCCCTTATGAGCCGCAGGCACCCATTGATGTCAAATTCACATATGGAAATCTGAAGAAGAACGATGAGAAACTTCCCTCCGAGAAGGAGACCGTCACCGTTCTCCATTTTGATGCGGAAGAAGAGGCTTTTGCGGAGATCGAATCCGACTCCGAAGTCAGCCGCAGGAAGGATGCGGTGGACATCAACTTTGCTTCCGACAGCTTCTCTGTCTACGGCATCGTCTATACCGTGGACTTCGAATACTCCGTGAACGGCAAAACGTACCAGTTCAGCCTGCCCGGAGGCGGATATGTATCATTTACAGACCTCGTAGAAGTGCTGGGTATAACCGGTGATACAGACACTGCCATCACATTCGGTGATGTGGAAGCCAGCGAGGCCGCAAAGAAGTTCGTGGCGAGTGTGGAGAGCGTTGAATTCAGCAGTCCGGAACTCGTGGATGTCAGCAAGGTTGTCGAAGATACCACGGTCGGCCGGATTAAGGAAAGCCGTGGACTTGAATGTGAATACAGCGAAGAACTGACAGAAGAACAGGTTGCAGAGATTAACGAGCAGTCGGTGGAAGCCGGAGATTGGGCTCTGATTAGTGTACAGCCGTTTACCAGCGAAGAGAGTTTGACGGTCACCATGAAGGATGGGGAGGTCTTCATTGTCAAGGTGACGGACGCGCAGATTACGACGCATGTACTGACGTCTGACGGAATCGGATATTCCATTACCATTACCTATGACGAAGCAGCCGGAATTCCGGATGGTTCTAAACTTTATGCACGTGAGATCACCCCGGATGAGGATATATACAAAACTTACTGGGATGCTGTGGAGAAACATCTGCAAGATGAAAATGATGCAGCCGGAATCAGCCGGGCTCGCTTCTTTGATATTTCCATTATTTGTGATGGTCAAAAGATAGAGCCGAAGATGGCAGTTGAAGTGAGGATTACGCAGGATGATCCGGTTGAGCTTCCTGAAGAAGGGGACCTTTGCATCGTCCATTTCGCATCAAAAGGAATAGAAGTGATCAATGACCTGAACGTCAATGAAACGGCAACAGAGATCACTTATATGCAGGATGGCTTCTCAGTAATCGGAGAAGTATCAGTTACGAACGCTTCCGGGTGGCCTGTCATCAACGGCCAGTATGTACTGGTATTCCAGGATACCGCCAATGAAAAGTACTACGCTCTGGGGAAAGATGGCTCCTTGAGGGAAGTGAAAGTATCCGGGGCAACTGTCGTTTTCTTGGGAGAAGGGACAACGGATGTGTCCTATCTTGATGATTACGCATGGTACCTCATGGGAAGCGGTGGAGACGGCAGAAGAAGGGCATACTTGTCTACAGAATACTATCCAGGGAGCGGACCTGCTGAACCCGGCGAAACTTTTATTGATTTTCTTAGTAGTACCGGATTTAGTAACACTGCCAGACAGCTGCGTATCAAAACTGACAGTAATTTAATTTACAGCAGTTACTACAATGATGAGTATACGTTTTCTGTAACTGGCGGAATCCTGTCTAGGGTACCAACATCAGATCAAAATGCCTCTCCGATCCTCTTTGCACAAGTCGATGGCTTTATTGCAAACAGCAGTGAGTCGGACAAGTTCACGCAGATTGACGTGGACTCCCTGGTTACAAAATTTCAGCGGCAGATGACGCAGGAATTGATTGCCGATAAAACGGCGAAAGTACAGGATTACGATAATCGTATTTACAGAATTGAAATCGACGCGTCTTCTGGCTGCTATGAGATTTCTCCGAGCATCCATCTTGAATTTGTGGTGGATGCTTCCAGGTCCATGTTTTTCCCCACAAGTCTGGATCTGGAAGACACGCTAGGTGGGACAAACAGGAGCAATCTTGAGACATGGTTGAACCATAATGGAAAGACAGATCAAACATATTTTGTCATCTCGGATCCAAATGGTGCCGCCACGGTTTATGCAGTATTCCGCAGGCACAATGCCTGGTACTATGTGGATGCATCGAATTACAATCCTCCGGATGGTGAAATATATGAAGGGACTCGGCTCGACAGTTGGGGTGTGACCAACCTGGATGGGAATATCTATACGACGGACATTACAGGCTCTTCGAATACTTCATATGGCACCCGCTATAAATGGGTCAGCCGGATCGAATACCTGAAGCAGGCTGTAAAGGCGGCAGCCCAGGTTATTTATGCCGTGGATGCAAATGCGCAGCTGGGATTGGTTACATTCAATTCGGAGACAAAGGATAAGGGAACATTTGCAAAAGAAGAGGACTCCCAATTCTATCAGGCCCTGGAGGATATCAGCCTGGCTGGAGGTACGAATCAGAGGGATGGTCTGCAAATGGCAATTGATAAATTTAATGCAGATCCCCAAAAGAATGAGCATCAGCAGATCGCATTATTGATTACTGACGGAGCCCCGAACTGGAGAGTAAACGGCAAGCAGGTTCCAAACGCTACGGCATGGTATGAAATAGGCCAAAAAGCAGCCGCTTTGAAAGCGCTGACGGACGGCGATGGAACAGCGGAACTGTTTTGCCTTGGCCTGAGTCTTGAAAATGTTGGGGGGAATAAGGGCAGTTTGTTTGGCGTATCTTCTGGACCAGGGTACAATTATGATGCGGAGGATGCGGCTGCGATTGTTGACTGCATAACACAAATCGTTAAAAATGTAGTTATACAGGCGGACCTTGTCGGACAGGTAACAGATGTGATTGATCCTGCTTTCTACCCCGTTGCCAGTGACGGTACACCGCTAGTTAATGGAGACTGGATTTCTCTAAACGGTGAGAAAGTTGCAGCCGGAAACAAGAATGCAGCCGGACAGGTGAAATATAACAGTGATAGTAATACATGGACTGTAGAGTGGAAAGACCAGGAATTTGACTGGCCCCAGAAAGATTCAGCAGGCAATATTATTGGATCTGGATGGAAAGGAGTTCTTTATGTCAAAGCAAAAGAGAATTTCCTGGGTGGAAATACCATCAGTACAAATGCTGCAGGTTCGGAAATAAAAGCGGAGAAGTATATCAGCAAAACCGGAAGCAAAATTGATCTAACAGGTGAACACAGAAAGGATCTTTCTACCCCTTACGTCAATGTCGATGAACTGGCACTTACATCTAACAACACGGAGTGGACGGTCTACCTCGGCACAGAAGTGGATCCGAAAGATCAGATGAAAAAGCTTCTGGAGGAAATTGATATACGCAAGGTGGTATCCGGTGACACAGATGAGATGATCACATCCAAAGATCAGATGCTTGGCGGAACAAATAACTCATCCAAGACGATGAACTTGATGGAGTATCTGGGAGTAGATACTGATGAAAAGGTCACCTCTCTTGTCAGTGACTTGCTTACAAACGGGTCAAAGACTTACAAGTATGACAGTGGTTATGACTCAGCTTACGGGCATGGGTATGTCGGAGATATCGTTATAACGTTGGAGCAGACCTATGGCTGTTATAGTAAGGGCAATCATGCGACGGAAGAGGTAGGAAAAGAGGCTGAGTTTACTTTAAAGGTAGAGTATAAGCCAAGAACTAACAGCATTCGTGAAAATGAATTGAATATCGGAGTATCAGATTATCATACTACGCCAGGCGGTTCGCCCGGAGATCCGGTCCCTGAGACTGGCAACAACATGACCAGCAGCAATCATCATGTAATTAACGTTTTTGCCAAAGGTCTCCAAATCACCAAGAAGGACGAGACATTCAACAAGGTGCTGAAAGGCGCGAAGTTTGCGCTCTATCGCACAGCGAGAGACGGTGAGGCCAACCAGGAAGAACTGAAGGGCGTCACCGGAAAGTATGTAAAGGTTGCAGACCTTGATACTAGCCAGGACGGCTATGCGGTCAAGGATCCTGTGCAGAAACTGAATGCCGGCGAAAAGTATTATCTCGTTGAAACACAGGTGCCGGAAGGCTATCTTGGGCTGGACCACCCGATAGAGGTATTGCTGGAAATCAAGGATCACTATTATCCGGCAGGCACGGGTATCCAGTTTATGAAGGAACATGAAGGAACGGCTACACCGGAGGCAGCACTGTACAACTGGGCACAGAAGGCGACACTGACACTGGAAGACGATCCTTCTGTCCGCAGAACAGAAGCAGACGGAACAGGAGATATCACGCACGAAGGGCTGGATCCGGATTCGGAAGTGCTGCGCATGTATTACAGCATTGCCAACAACCCCGGCGCTGAACTCCCCGCTGCCGGCGGACCCGGCACCACCCTTTACACCCTCCTCGGCACACTGCTCGCCGGCTTCGCAGGAGCATGCCTGCTGCTGCGGAAGCAGAGACATGTGTTTGAGAACTGACAGCTAGCAGTAAATTCAGTCAAAC
Source organism: Lachnospiraceae bacterium UBA3692 (assembly GCA_002372815.1). Lineage (GTDB taxonomy): Bacteria > Bacillota > Clostridia > Lachnospirales > Lachnospiraceae > CAG-791. The sequence continues at coordinate 1,261 of DFIR01000093.1, read as the reverse complement.
AAAAAACTTCGCAGTTTTCGGCCATCTTTGGCGGAAACTGCGAAGTTTTTGCTGTGACAGCGGATGGTTTTTCCATATCAGCGCATGCGTTGTAACTGGACTGGTCCAATGATATAATAAGAACACCAAACACACGGGCAGAATGGAGATGTCAAAGTGTGCTTGTTCATACCGGCGCAGTCAATCACTGCAGGCTGGAGCAATCGGAAGGATCCGACAGGATCCAAGTTCTGGGGCTCCGGCACAGCAGCAACTCCGTGCGCCGGGGCCCCTTTCAGTTACAGAAGGAGGGCAAATGAACAGAGCAGACAGCAATATCTATGGAGAATGGTCGAAGGCGGGGATCGGCAACGCGTTCGTGTTCGGGAAGATCATGACGACGTACCCGGATCTGTTGCTGGAACTCCTGCAGCACGCACTGCCGGAATTGCATATCCGGGGACTGGCCGAAGTGCAGAAGGAAGTGGAAATCAGACTTTCTCTGAATTCACACGGTGTACGCCTGGATATCCAGGCGAGGGATGACCAGGACAGAATTCTCGATGTGGAGATGCAGCTGCAGGATGAGAGGAACATCCCGAAGCGCATGCGCTACTACGGAGGCGCCATCGATCAGTCGATTCTGGACAATAGCAAGAACTATAATGAACTGCATGATGTGATCATCCTTTTCATCACTCCATTTGACCCTTTCGGGGAAGGACAGTATCGTTATACATTTACTACAAAATGTACAGAATGCCCGAATCTGGATCTGAAGGATGGAATCACAAAAATCGTGCTGAATGCGCACGGCGAGAAAGGGGAGATTCCCCGGGACCTGCAGAGCTTCCTGCAGCTTGTTGCGGGGACAGAGGTCGTGGACGAAGGGACCTTTGCAGACCGGATCCAGCAGAAGGTACGACTGGCAAGGAAGAACGCGAAGTGGAGGGAAGAGTACATGGACTGGGAGATGACACTTCGGAACGAGAGATATAAAGGGAGAGAAGAGGGCAGAGAGGAAGGCAGAGAGGAAGGCAGAGAAGAAGGCACCTTGCTCACGACGATTCGCCAGGCATCAAAGAAAGCAATGAGAGGGAAGGCACTTGCAGCTGCTGCCGAAGAAATGGAGATGACCACAGAGGAACTGCGGCCGATCTGGGAAGCTGTCCGTATGGCGGCACCGGAGTATGATGAGGGGAGAGTATTGGAACTCCTTCGGCAGAATCATTAAGAAGTAGAAGGAATTGAGGCTATACAAGTCAGGACCACCGGCTTAGCC
>DFIR01000070.1:1732-5691 GCA_002372815.1 Lachnospiraceae bacterium UBA3692 | reverse complement strand
GTGCGCCGCTGGGCGCACCATGAAACAGGGCGCTGCCATTCCCGCAGCGCCCTGTAAGACCGTCAAACCGATATTCTGTTAAGACCCGATCAGTCCTCGACGCCGACGTAGACGCCGTTCTGGATGATCATGGCGTGCGGCACCTTGCTCACTTCGCCGTTCGCGTTCCAGGTCATGTCCGTGCCGGTCAGGCCGGTGAACTTCATGGAAGTGAAGGTCGCGACGAGCTTCTCGCACATCTCTTCGTTGCTCATGTCGGCGGTGATGCCGGCCGTCTCGCAGGCCTGCGCCAGCGCGTAGATGCAGTCATAAGCATCGGCTGCGAACTGGTTCGGAGTCTCATTGTAGAGTTCCTGATACTTGGAGACGAAGGACTTGGTCAGCTCATCTTCCGCGTCCGCGTTGAAGGGAGTCAGCAGATACACGCCTTCCGCCAGGGAGGTGTCGAAGCCTTCCAGCGTCAGGATGCCGTCCATACCGTCAACACCGAAGAAAGTCGGCGCATAGCCCATGGCCTTGGCCTGGTTCAGGATCAGGGAAGCGGGCTGATAGTAGATCGGCAGGAAGACGAGGTCAGCGCCCTTGTCCTGCGCTTCCTTCAGCTGCACGGAGAAGTCGTTCGCGGTGCCCGAGAAAGCGCCCTCGTACACGATCTCCAGGTTGTCCTGCGCCGCCTGTGCCTTGAAGGTGTCATAGATGCCGGTGGAATAGTTGTCGTCATTCTTGTAGATGATGGCGACCTTCGTGCCGAGTTCCGGATGCGCCGCGATGTAGGCAGCGCTGCCCTGTCCCTGGCCGGGGTCGGAGAAGCACATCTGGAAGACGTTGCCGTAAGGATCCACCTGGTTCACGCCGTCGCGGTAGATGACCGCCGGGTTGGATGCGGAAGGGGTCAGCGCGAAAGTCTTGTCCTCCTGATAGCTCGGGGAGACCGCCGCCGCAGGGGTGGAAGTGACCGTCAGCAGGGAGATCTGCATGCCCTTGTCCTTCAGGATGCCGTAGGAAGTCACAGCCTTCTCCTGATCGTGGACGTCGTCCTCGAACTCGAGCTTGAACTGCTGGCCGCCCTTGGCGTTGACTTCTTCAACCGCCATCTTCGCCGCATTGTAAACAGCCGTGCCGTACACAGCCGCATCGCCGGTCAGCGGGCCGCTGCCGCCGATCACGATCGCGTCGCTGCCTGCCTCTGCCGCCGCGTCCGTGGGCGCCGCCGCGCTGTCACTGCCGGCGCTCGAAGAGCCGGAGCCGCCGCAGGCCGCAAGAGATGCCGCCATCATCGTGCACATAGCTGTCGCCAGTGCTGCTTTCCAGAACTTTTTCATAACCTTTTCCTCCTCTGAAATGGGTCTGAAACATCAAAAAACATTATAAGACGGTTTTTTATTCATATCAATAAGAATATTTATACAGCCCGGGCTGTCTGCATATTCAGGATCTCCGGCAGGGCGTGCTCCAGGTCCGGGACGACACTGTCGGCGAGCTGCTGCATCTCCTCATCCGGGGGCAGCAGGTCCGGCACCATGATGCAGCGCATGCCGGCCGCATGTGCCGCCCGCACCCCGTTGTAGGAGTCCTCCAGGACGCAGGACTGCTCCGGCGCGACGCCGAGGCGCTCCGCCGCCAGGAGGAAGACATCCGGCGCCGGTTTGGAATGCGCGACTTCGCTCCCGAAAGCACAGGCATGGAAGTACTGCCACAGCCCTCTCTCCCGCATCTGCCGCTCCGCGGTACGGTGCTCCGTCGAAGTGGCGAGGGCAAGCCGATACCCGCGCGCGTGCAGCTGGGACAGGATCTCCTCCGCCCCTTCTTTCAGGAGCAGTCTCCCCTCCTTCTCCGCCTGCGCGAACCTCTCGGAGGCCTTCGCCTTGTAATAGTCGTAATCCATCTCCGCATGCAGAACGCGCAGGAACGTCTCCCGCGTTGCCTGCGCATTCATACCGATCACAGCGCGCGCCGCGCTGCGTATGTCTTCCACCGGTAAGCCGGCCTCGGATCCGACCTCGGTCCAGCAGTCGATCCAGAGTCCCTCCGAATCGAGGAGCAGTCCGTCCATGTCAAAGATCACTGCCTGTATCTTCCGATCGTCTTTCATTGATTTATTTCCGCTCCGATCATGATGCACCGTCGTGCCGGAGTACGACCGAGACGGTCTTGAGGAGGATCCGCAGATCCAGTTCCAGACTCCAGTTCTGGATATATTCGCGGTCCAGGCGCACGACTTCTTCGAAATCTACGATGTTGCTGCGTCCGCTGATCTGCCAGAGACCGGTGATGCCGGGCTTGATGCTCATGCGGACCCGGTGGTGAAGGTCATATTTGTTCCACTCATCCAGCGTCGGGGGACGTGTGCCGACGAGGCTCATCTCGCCCTTGAGCACGTTCCAGAACTGGGGGAACTCATCGATGGACGTATTGCGGATGAAGTTGCCGATCCCACAGGGCCGGCCGTTCTTGTCCTTCTTCTCGCTGCCGATGATGCGGGGGTCGTCGTCCATCTTGAACATCATGCCGCCCTCGATCTTGTTCTGCTCCTCCAGCTCCTTCTTGCGCTTCTCCGCATCCATGTACATGCTGCGGAACTTGTACATCTGGAAGGTCTTGCCGTTCTGGCCGACGCGCTCCTGCTTGAAGAAGATCGGGCCCGGCGATTTGATATAGATCGCCGGCGCGACAAAAATGAAGAAGATGCCTGTCATGATGCAGCCCACGATGCCGCCGCAGATATCCATGAGCCGCTTGAGGAGCATCTGGCGGACCGAGACGATCCGGAGGCTGTTGGTCAGCACCTTGTAGCCGCCGACCTTCTCCATCTCCTGCATGCCGCTGCCGCTGTGGTTGAGCGCGGAGAGGCAGTAGTGGACCGTGATGCCCATGAGCAGCAGCGATTCCACGAACTCCTCGGGATAAGGCATGTTCTCGGGCTGGTAGATGAAGACCTCGTCCACCCACATCTTGCCGATCTGGTGCAGGATGTTGTCGCCGCGCCCCATCGTTGGGATGCCGCCGATCCTGCGCACGTCCGGACTGGCCTGGTCCATCAGGACCACGCCCGTGAGCTTCATGTCGCCCGCCGCGTTCTCCTTGAAGTGGTCCACGACCTCCTGTGCCAGCCTGCTCGAAGTGATGATCAGCATCGAGCGGCGCCCGGTCCGGACGTTGCTGCGGGTCTTGAGCAGCCGCAGCTTGTTCAGCTGCCGGACCCCGAGGGACACGAAGAAGAACATCAGCACCATCGTGCCGGTGTGCAGACGCGAGATGAGGCTGATCTGGTGCACCAGGAACAGATACACCAGGTCGATCAGCATCACGTAGGTCACATACCGGAAGGTCGCGAAGATCTCCTGGTACAGACTCCGTTTCAGAATATTCTTATAGCTGTCCGTGAACAGGACGACCAGTGCCTGACAGAAGACGAGGACGATCGCCTGGTAGCGGTACAGCACGATCCTGTACGGATTCCCGAAGCCTTTGGTCAGCCAGTAGCTGAGGACGAAGCACACCTGCAGGAAGATCAGGTCCAGCAGCGTGAAGTCCCAGTGCTTGAGCCACCCCTCCAGTTTTCGTTCATGCATGTTTTCGTTTCCTTATCCGCCGCTGCCGCCTTCCGGCGGCGGGCAGCGCATTCAAAATCGTTATTCCACTGTGACACTCTTGGCCAGGTTGCGCGGTTTGTCCACATCCAGGCCTCTTGCGACACTGACGTAATATGCCATGAGCTGAAGCGGAATGACCGCGAGACTGGTCGCAAAATGAGGATCCGTCCGGGGCACGTAGACCGTGAAGTCCGCCGTATCCTCGACGTTGTAGTTGCCGTAGGAGGTCAGTCCCATGAGGTAGGCGCCGCGGCTCTTGGTCTCCACCATGTTGCTGATGGTCTTCTCGTACAGAGCGGGCTGTGTGAGTACGCCGACGACCAGCGTCCCGTCCTCCACCAGACTGATGGTGCCGTGCTTGAGCTC
>DFIR01000070.1:0-1635 GCA_002372815.1 Lachnospiraceae bacterium UBA3692 | reverse complement strand
CCTTCATCTTGAGGCTGCCCTCAAGACTGATCGCGTAATCGATGCCCCTGCCGATGAAGAAGATGTCCTTGGCCGCAGCATACTTCGCCGCAAACCACTGGATCCGCTCCTTGTCCTCAAGGATCCGGGTCATCTTGGCCGGAAGCGTCGTGATCTCCTCGATCATCGCGTGATACTTCTCTTCTTCCATCACGCCGCGCACGCGCGCGAGTTCCAGCGCCAGCGCGTAGACCGCGATGAGCTGGGTGCTGTAGGCCTTGGTGGTCGCCACGGCGATCTCCGGGCCGGCCAGCGTGTAGAAGACGTGGTCCGCCTCCCGCGCGATGGTGGATCCGACGACGTTGACGATGCCGAGCGTCCTGGCGCCGTGCGCCTTCGCCTCCCGCAGTGCAGCCAGCGAATCCGCCGTCTCGCCGGACTGGCTGATCACGACGACGAGCGTCTCCTCGCCGATGAGAAGCGAGCGGTACCGGAATTCCGAGGCCAGCTCCACGCGCACGGGGATCCTCGCCAAATCCTCGATGACGTACTGCGCCGCCATGCCCACGTGGTAGGCGCTGCCGCAGGCCGCGATGCAGATGCTGCGGATCCCGCGGATCTCCTCTTCCGAGAGGCCGATCAGACTGGCGTCCACCCTTCCGTCCTTGAAAACGGAACCGATCGTGTCCTGCGCCGCCTTCGGCTGCTCGTGGATCTCCTTCATCATGAAATGCTCGTATCCGCCTCTTTCGGCAGACTGGGCATCCCACTCGATCTTCGTGACCTCTTTTTCGATGGCATCTCCGTCAAGATTATAGAACGTTACATCTCCGGCCGATATCTCTGCCATTTCAAGATTGCCTATATAGTACACATTTCTTGTATGCTCCAATATGGCAGGTACGTCGGAAGCTATGAATGACTCACCGTCATTAACCCCGATTATCATGGGCGAATCCTTACGCGCTACAAATATCCTGTCGGGATAGTCGGAAAACATAACGACCAGTGCATAGGATCCCCTTACTCTCACAATAGTCTTCGCAAGAGCATCTATGGGACCAACCTTATATTTTTTGTAATAATAATCCACAAGTTTGATCAGAACTTCCGTGTCGGTCTGGGAGTAGAACCTGTAATCATGACGTTCAAGTTTTGCTTTGAGTTCCTGATAGTTTTCGATTATCCCGTTATGTACTCCCACAACCTCCGATTCAACCACTCCCGATCCTGAGTTGGTACAGTTCCCCGATACATGGGGATGCGCATTCGTTTTGCTCGGAGCCCCGTGGGTAGCCCATCTTGTATGACCTATACCGCAGTTTCCCACAAGCGCTCTTCCCTCATCCGTCTTCTCTACCAGATTGTGAAGTTTTCCTATTGTCTTGACAACCTCAGCCGGATCACTTCCGTTCCTTACAGTTATTCCTGCCGAATCATAGCCGCGGTATTCAAGCTTGGACAGTCCCTGAAGAAGTATTGGGGCCGCCTGTCTGTTCCCGATATAACCAACTATTCCGCACATACTCTGATCTCCTTTGTGATAATAAACCGTACTCTTCTATACAAGAATGACTTACACTTCCAAATGTGTAAGTCATTTGCAGTTCATTCGCAAGTCATTCCTGTTGTACCTAAAGTAAACTTAAGTTATCC
>DFIR01000081.1 GCA_002372815.1 Lachnospiraceae bacterium UBA3692 | reverse complement strand
TCTTTCATCTTGAGCATCCCGATATTGATCACCATATCGATCTCGTCCGCGCCGTCGGCGATCGCGTTGCGCGCCTCAAACGCTTTGACGATGGAAGCCTCGTTCCCGTGCGGGAACCCGATCACCGTGCACACCGGCATCCTGCCGTCGCAGTACTCCGCGGCTCTCTTGACGTAGCACGGCGGAATGCAGATGGAGGCCGTATGGTACTGCATCGCCTCGTCGCAGATCTTCCGGACGTCCTCCCAGACCGCCTCCGGCTTCAGGATCGTGTGGTCACATCTGCTCAGGATCTCCTGCCTGTTCATATTGCTTCTCCTTTTTTCATTGTTTTAGAATCACTGTTCCCGGAATCGTTGTTTCAGGAGCCTTTCATTCCGGGAAAAGCATTTTACCTCGCGTAATCATAGCCTTCCCAGCCGCTGGTGGTGCCCTTCAGCGCAGGGAAGTGCGCGTACAGCCTGCTGATCGCACCGTCCTTGATCTTGAACGCCTCGACGATGTAAGCGCCGCGGTAACCGCCCTCGACGTAGCCCTGTCCCGCGAGGAACGCGTAGCTGACGACGACGCCGCGCACGGGATCGATGACCGGGAATTTCCGCTCGGCTTCCGGCGTCTCCCAGTAGAAGCCCTTGTTGTGCGTGAAGTCGCCGCGGACCGAGTGAGAGTGGTTCGTCGTGCGGTAGCCGTTCTCAAACCGCTGCGCATCCGGGTGGATCGGCAGGTTCGCCGGATCGGCGGGATCGCCGCCTTTCTTCGCGATGCAGTTCCAGTAAGCGGTGACGATGTCGTGCAGTTCTTCGCGCGTCGAGCGCTCCTCCTCCGGGATGGGGATCTCAAAGATCAGGTCCGGCAGGTGGATGTCCTCCACGTCGCCGTAGAAGTTGCGCTGCCTGCGGTCGGCGGCGAGCTCCTCGATCTGTGTGATCAGCCCGTCCTCAAGCTTGATCCTGGCCGTGAAATGACAGCGGATGTTGTAGACGTATTCTTCGATCGGGAAGTCGAAGTTCCGCTCGACGGTCTCGTTGTTGGTCGTGCCGAAGAGCACCATCTCCCCGGTCACAGTATCGATGAACGTCTGGCGCTCCGGCATCACGAGCGTGTTCTTCCACATCGGGTTATCTCCGACGGCGCACTCGACGCCGTTGAACGTCGCCCGGACGTTCTCCGCCAGCGGAAGCAGCTCCGGTTTCTTCTGGATCACCGCCTCCGTATACTTCTCCATGATGGTTATCATTTCTCTTCTCGTCAGATTCTGTGCTGCCATAGTAACCCCCTTACGTGATCTGCCAAAATTCTCCAGTGCCGCTGGCCGATGCGCCCGCATGCAGCCTGTCTATATTGTAGCATCTGGGAGCGCCGCGCGGCGGAAGAATCCGTTGCGGGATCAGCCGGCGGCACATATAATCTTCCTATATTTGATTGGACTGCGGGGAGGAGAGAATGTCCCTTTTTGACGAAACGCTCGAGGCGATGAAAAATGATCCGGGATGCGCGGAATACCTGAGACACCGGGAGGACTCTGCCCGCGACAGGGAGACGGACCGGTTCATCAGCCACCTCATGGACATCGCGGCCATGGCGGAGGGCAGCGAGGAGATCGGCGGCCTGTTCGGGCGCATGTGGGAGCACTACGAGCAGACGAAGGAAGCGTATGACCGCGCGGCGCGCCGCGAGAGATACGCGCCGTCGATGATGGATATCTATCTGCGCCTGCAGAACCTGTTCGACCTGTACACCAGGCTGAACCTGGCGTACTGGAGAAGGCACGGGGATAACGTCCCGGCGGACACGGACCTGTTCCGCCTCCTCGAGAAATTCACGGAGGCGGAGATCCTGCTCAGCTACTGCGGGCTGGTGTAAACTGACAAAAAAGAGGCGCAAGCCTCTTTTTTATATGCTATTGAATATAATATTTTGGTTGCTATAATAGAAATTAAATTGTGCGACAAATTATTAATTTAGAACACAATGCCGGAAGGCTTGCTGATAGATGCAACAGTTTTCAGAAAATCAAGAGGTGAAGGCAATGAAAAAGAGTCTGGTAATACTGATGACAGCTGTTTTGCTGGTACTGATGCTGCCCCCGCTCGGGCAGCGGGTATTTGCTGCGGAATATACGGTGACCTGGGATCCGAACGGCGGAACGCCGGGGCAGCAGTGGAAGAATACGGAAATCGTTACATACTCGGAAACGGCAGCGCCGGAGCCCTGGTGGACACCCAATTACTCCGAGGAGGTCTGCGCCCCGCCGGCAGGCATGACGTTTGACGCCTACGACGTCGGCGGCCAGAGAGTTGCCGCGGTAACGGCAATTCAGCCGAATTCCCTGATCAAGCAGGATACGACCATCAAGTACCTCTGGAAGCCGGCCGAAACCGCCGAGACCTTTACGCTCACGTTCGACGCGAACGGCGGAGAAAAGGGCCCTGACTGGGTCGACAGCATGACCCTGACGGAGTGGGCAGACTGGTGCGATTTCCTGCCGCACCAGAACGACAGCGTCGTCAAGGCTCCCGCGGGAAAGGAATTCGACTGCTACGAAGTCGGCGGACAGAAGATGGCGGCCGTGACATCGACCAAGATCATCCCGAAGGGCGACGCGGTCTTCCGGTACATCTGGAGAGACAAAAGCAGCGAATTGTACGTCACCGACAAGCTGCCGGATATCTACAAAAAGAAATCCCTGAAGCCTTTGATCTTCAAATTCAGGCGCAGCGTGTCGGATGACCTCACATTTGACCTGTTCCGGAGCCTTAAGATCGATGGCGTTGTGATCGATCGGAAGCTGTACTTCGCAAGAAAAGGAAGCCTGGAGATCGAGCTGACCGGCGACTATCTCGAGGCAATGCCCGATGGGGACCATACGCTGCAGCCGGTCTTTGAGGACGGCGACGGCCCGGTCGTCACATTCACGATCGGGGAGAAGAGCAGCCCGGCTGCCGGCACCGGCGTGCCATGGCATGAGCACGACTACGTGTGGCAGGTGGAGAAGGAGGCGACGCCGACTATCGACGGCGAGATGATCTATGTGTGCCGCAAGTGCGGTTCGGTCTCCCAGAGACTCACGATCACCGGCTATGTGTCGTTCAACAAAGACCTCGCGGACAGGATCCGGGCGGCGCAGCCCGGCGCCGAGATCAAGGTCGAGACCGATAAATGGATCAGCCTCTACGCGATCTCGCTGGACGAGCTGGCGAAGCGGCCGGACGTGAGCGTAAAGATCGATTTCCGGCATCAGGGCAAGCGGTACGAAGTCGTGATCCCCGCCGGAACCGACGCCGCGGCGCTGAAGGACGAAAACGGCTACGCCGGGTTCCTGTTCCTCGGGTCCAAATTCGGACTGACTGAAATCACGAAATAATGCATCAGAAAATCTTGATGTTGCTGATGAGCGGAATGCGGGCGATCTTGCCGCTGCATGCCATGATGAAGCTGTAGATGACGCAGCCGAAGATGACGAAGCCGAGGACGGTGCCGACGAGGGAGTCGCCGAGGAACCATCCGTTGAGCATGCTGGCCAGCGCGAGGACGAGCGCCTGCGACTGATGGGCGCGCGTGTACTCCGAGCGGTTCTTCTTCATGGTCAGGACAAGGGAGATGATCATGCCGATCACCGAGAAGTAGGCGATGATGGCGGGAAGCCTTCCCTCCGCGGGATTGTACACGCCGCCTGCCATTTCCGGCTTCGGCTGGTGCGTCTGCGTGGTCCAGTCGGTGTGCGGCTGCTGCGGGGGCAGTTCCTCCGCTTCAACGTGCGGCGGCTCCGGCGCTTCCGGCGCAGCTCCGAAAAAGGCTTCGTCCGCAGCCACGGTCGCTCCCTGCACGGAAGGTTCGTCTTCCAGCGGCGCCCCGCAGTTCTCGCAGAACTTGTTGGTATCAGACTGTTTTGTGCTGCAATAGCGGCAGATCTTCATGATGGTCTCCTTTCGGGGCGGCGGCGTCCTGCAAGCCTCTTTTGATGTCTGCAGAATATGGCCGGGCTCCTCTCAAGCTGTCTCCAGGTGCCGGCGGATTATCCCGTCTTCCTGATTATATCTCACATTTACTGATTCAGCATCCGTTCTCCCTGCGATGATAGCGGACGCAGAAACGGCCACTACATTATTTCTCCAC
>DFIR01000105.1:18409-23404 GCA_002372815.1 Lachnospiraceae bacterium UBA3692 | reverse complement strand
AGCGGGACCTTGCCGATCTCCTTCAGGTACATGCGGACCGGGTCTTCGATATTGACGCTGTCGGGAACGGAGAGATCCAGAAGGTCGATCTCCGTCTCCTCGTTCTCTTCTTCGATCGCCTCAAGCGTCTCGTCCGGCACGTCCAAGTCATCGTCCGAGATCTCCATGACCTTCAGGACGTCGATATTGTTCTGTTCAAGATGGGTCGTGATCCGGTCGTACTGCTCGGCGTCCAGCTTGAGATCGCGGAAAGCGTCCTGCACCTCCTGGTAATCCAGCACATTCTTGTTGCTCTTCCCTTTGGCGATCAGCATTTCCAGCTGCTTGAGAAATTCCTCTCTCTGCTTCTCGTCAAGATCCTTCTGCATGTTCTACCTCCGAAATTGTTGTTTCTGTTACAGAGAGCTCTTCTTCATGAGCTTCTCCAGCTGTTTCTTCCTGCCGGCCATGCGGAGCAGTCCGCCGCCGGACATATCGTCTCGCATCCTCTTTACGGATGCCGACAGCACACTGACCGCCGCATCCCGCAGCGCGCGTGCGCGTGCCTTCTCATCTGTGTCGGGCGGCAGGACCGCGCTGAAGAGCGAGGCTGCTTCCTCCTGTTCCTCTTCCGTCTCGAACGATGCGATCACCGATGCTGCGGAGACGGATGCGTCCGGAGATCCGGCTTTCTTCCAGACCGCCTCGGCGCAGCCCCTCGCCGTACCCTCACTGAAGTCGGACGGTTCCAGATAGGCCTGCAGCGGCGCGAGGAGGGAACTGTCCTCGGAGAGCGCTGAGAGAAGCAGTCTCTCGTCCCTGCGGAGTGCCGCGTCCACGGTGATGCGCCGTCCGCCGCGTCTGCCGCCGGGGCCGCTGTTCTGTGCTGCGGGGATCTCCGCGGCCGGGGACCCTGCTGCATCGTCCCTGCGTTCCGGCTCCTGCTGCACGGGCAGTGTGCCAGACCTCGAGGAGGCAGTGCCGGAGGCGACGAGCCCGTAACGGCCGACCTCCGTGCGGAGCGCCTCATAGGGAATGTGGTAGCGGTTCGCCGCTTCGTGCATATAGTTCTCACGCTCCAGCGCGTCTGTGAAGCCGGTCAGCCGCCTGGCTGTCTCCTGCTGAAAGCGCGTCCTGCCCGCGGGATCCCGCAGGTCGTAGTCCCGCTGTGCCATGTCGAGGCTGAAGAAGAAGCTGTTCTGCGCGTCCCGGATCCTCTCCGCGAAAGCTTCCGCGCCGAGGGTCTTGATGAATTCATCCGGGTCCTTGCAGGGCTCCATGTGGATCACGCGCGCGGTCATGCCGGCATCGTTCAGGATGCGGATGTTGCGCAGCGCGGCACCTATGCCCGCGTTGTCACTGTCGTAGGCGAGCAGGAGCTCCGGCGCGTACCGCTTCAGCAGGGACGCCTGTCCCTCCGTGAAAGCCGTTCCCAGGGAAGCTACGGCCTCCGTAAAACCTGCCTGGTGCATGGCGATGACATCCATATAGCCTTCGCAGAGAATGAACCGGCCGCTCCTGCCGCGCCGCGCCAGATGCAGGCCGTAGAGGTTGCGCCTCTTGTTGAAGATCTCTGTCTCAGGGGAATTCAGATATTTGGGCTTTCCGTCTCCCATCACGCGGCCGCCGAAGCCGATCACGCGGCGGTTCAGGTCCTGGATCGGGAACATCACGCGGTTCCAGAACTTGTCGTGGAGCCCTCTCTTCTCATCAAAGGCCGCCACGCCGGCGCCGAGGATCTCCTCGTCCGTGAAGTGCAGCTCCCGGAGGTGCTTCACCAGGTCGCTGCCGGCGCCGTCCGCGTATCCGAGCCCGAACCGCCCGATGATCTCCGGCGACAGGCCGCGGTCCGTCAGGTATTTCCATCCTCTCCTGCCTTTTTGCGAACGCAGGAGGCGGTAATAGTAGACGGCGGTCTCCTTATTCACCTCGAAGAGCCTTGCGCGCTGCTTCTGCTGGCGCTCCTGCTCCTCGCTGTACTGCGGCTGCGGGAGCCGGATCCCGGCGCGGTCCGCTAGCTGCTGCAGCGCCTCCTGGAAGGAGCAGTTCTCATATTTCATGAGAAAGGTCGCCGCGTTTCCGCCCGCATGGCAGCCGAAGCAGTAGAACATCTGCTTGCGCTCCGAGACGGAGAAGGAACCGGTCTTCTCATTGTGGAACGGGCACAGCCCGAAATGGTTGGCACCCCGCTTCGTCAGGCGGACGTGTTCGCCGACCACGTCGACGATATTGTTGCTGCGGAGGACTTCCTCCACGATCTCATCCGGATAATACATTCTCCACCGATCAGAGGACCGGCCATGTCTTCGGAATAAAGAGTTCTTCATACCGGGCGATGGCGAACCGGTCCGTCATAGTGCTGATATAGTCACAGACAAGCTGTTCCAGGGACGTGCCCTGTTCCCGCAGCTGCAGGAGGTACCCCGGCAGCTGGTCGTTATTAGCCATATAGTAGGAGAAAAGCGTCTCGATCAGGCTCTCCGCCTTCTTCTCCTCGCTCTTGGCCTCGGGGTTCGTGTAGACGCGCTCGAACATGAACGCCCGCAGCGCGCGCAGCCCCTCGGCGGTCTCCGCGGACATCCGGATCTCTCCCGTCCCGCGGCTGCTGGTCACGATGTCGTGGATGAAGTGGTCCAGACGTTTCCCAAGCGTATCGCCGACGGCGTCCCGGATCTCCTGCGGCACATCGTATTCCGTGAGGATCCCGCCGCGGATCGCGTCATCCATATCGTGGTGGCAGTAGGCGATCTTGTCGCACAGGCGCACCACCTGCCCCTCCAGTGTGTTCGGCATCAGGCTCGTCTGATGATTGAGGATCCCGTCGCGCACCTCCCAGGTGAGGTTGAGACCCCTCCCGGACTTCTCAAGAACATCGACCGTCCGGAGACTCTGCTCGTTGTGCCGGAATCCGCCGGGGCACAGTCTGTTCAGCGCGCGCTCGCCGGCGTGTCCGAAGGGAGTATGCCCGAGATCGTGGCCGAGGGCGATCGCCTCTGTGAGGTCCTCGTTGAGACGAAGGGCCTTGGCGATCGTTCGGGCGTTCTGGGACACCTCCAGCGTGTGCGTCATGCGGGTGCGGTAGTGGTCCCCGTCCGGGGCCAGGAAGACCTGTGTCTTGTCCTTCAGGCGCCGGAACGATTTGCTGTGCAGGATCCTGTCGCGGTCTCTCTGGAAGACCGGACGGATGTCGCACTGCTCCTCGGGAACATTTCTTCCCTTGGAAAGCGCAGAAAAACTGGCCCAGGGTGCCAGGATCTCCCTCTCTCTCTGTTCCAGTTCCTCTCTGATCGTCACGCCGAAGCCTCCCGTGCCGCGCATGCTGTCATAATCTTCTATTATATTTATTCTCCGCTAATCGCGGCTTTTCCTTTTTTCTTTTTACAAATTTATGAAAAAACCTTTACTGACCGCGCATCTCTCTCCGGCGGTTCTGCTCCGCACGGACCATATAAATGGCTGCGGCCGCGTCATATCTGTGCAGACGGAGCATGAGCAGCGGCAGCATGCGCGCGGACCTGCACTCACCGGCCTTCAGTTCCCGCAGATGTCTGGCAAAAACTTCCTTCTGCGCATAGCGGATCATCTCGCTGCGCCGCTCCCTGTAGGACGCCTTCGCGGAGCGGTTGAAGATCTCCCTCACCAGCAGGATGTTCAGGTGCATCAGCGCGTAGGTCCCGAAGGCTTTCCGGATCCGCTCGGATTCATTCTCCACGCTTGCGGCGGTCAGTTCCATGGCCTGCACATACCGGACAGCCTTGCTGCCGTCGTAGCGCCGCATGACGGAGGGTGTGTTGACGGAATACAGGTAGGTGATCTGCGGACAGAATACAATCTCTTTGCAGACCGCGCTGTAGCGCACGATCAGGTCGCTGTCCTCCGACAGGGACAGCTCCGGCCGGAAGCGCACGCCGCTCTCCCGGAGCCTGCTTCCGCGAAAAGCCTTCGCCCAGACCTGCATGTAGCGGGTCGGATCCTGCAGCATCCTGACGCGGGCGTTCTCGACGCCGGCAGGGCCTTCATATCGCTCGGCGGTATCGCCGTCCGTCACCTTGCGCAGACGCTCTCCTGCACGGTGTCCGAACAGCAGAAGGTCTGCATCGCTGTCCGTGACAGCGTTCCGGATCACCTCTCCGGCGCCGTCCGCCAGCGCGTCATCGGCGTCCACGAAGACGATCCAGTCCCCTTTGGAGGACTCGATGCCCTTGTTCCTGGCCATGGACACGCCCTTCCCGGAGTGGCCGAACCACATCTGCGGATATTCGGCTGCAAGAGCTTCGCAGACCGGCGTCGTGTCATCCTCCGAAGTGTTCTCCACGACGAGGATCTCTGCCTCAGGAAGTTCTCTCACGACGCTTTCCACCGCGCGGCGGATCGTCGCGCTGCCGTTGTGTACGGGGATGATGACGGATAAGAGGGACATGGGGGACCTCCGTGGGGGTGAGATTAAGTGACATGGGTTAAAAGTGGAGTTTTGATGAGCCGTGCTGACAGTGCGGAAACATAGTTTCCGCACTGTCACGGCATTCGCCGTATAATTTCAGTTTACCAGATGTGACGCTGAGAACAAGCTCTCCCGTCACATCTGGTAAACTGAAATTGCATGGCTCAAAGCTACGCGCAAAGAAAGGGAATTCTTTCGAATTCCCTTTCGTTCAATGCGGAAGATGGGACTTGAACCCACACGACCTTACAGCCACAAGAACCTTAATCTTGCTCGTCTGCCAGTTCCGACACTTCCGCAGTGCCTTCAGCTATATATGCTAAAAGCGAATGCAGGAGATGGGACTTGAACCCACACTATGTTGCCATAACAGGCACCTGAAGCCTGCGCGTCTGCCATTCCGCCACTCCTGCGCGCAAATGTTATTCTATATGCTTTCGATTTGAATGTCAACACAAAAACAAAAGAAATTAAAAAAAAATACGGGTTGATTTTTATAAAACCCTGTGCTATATTAATATTCGTTCGACACGGAACCGTAGCTCAGCCGGGATGAGCGTTCGCCTCACACGCGA
>DFIR01000105.1:11698-18362 GCA_002372815.1 Lachnospiraceae bacterium UBA3692 | reverse complement strand
CACACGCGAGAGGTCATGGGTTCGAGCCCCATCGGTTCCACGCCGCTGTGATCCGATGGATCCGGCGAACACAACTGAATGGAACCGTAGCTCAGCTGGGATGAGCGTCTGCTTGACGTGCAGAAGGTCATGGGTTCGAGCCCCGTCGGTTCCACTGAAAAGATGCCGCACGCAATGTGCGGCATTTCTTTTTGTCTTCAGAATCCTGTGCCGGCCTCGCGACCTGTCATTTCTGCTGTCTGAAAGCAATAATACACAGGAGAACAGACAGGCTACAGCGCAGACAAAAGGGGGCGCGCACATTCGTGCGACGCCCTCTTAGTCATATTCATTCTATACTCTTCCCCGGAATGGCCGCCGATCAGAAATAGACGGTGCCGATGATGGGCCGGCCGGTGTCATCGATGATGTCGACAGTGTTCAGGATATCTTTGTAGCGGGAGCGGCCGATCTCTTCGACGAGGACGACGCTGCCGCACTCCTGCATCCTGTGCAGCACGGCCGGATTCGCGGCCGGATCGTGCAGGGCGTGGAAGGTGAGGACATCGTTCTCCTTTTCGGCGCGCTCCGAGAGGGCTCTCTGCAGGGTGCGGAGCTTCTTCTCGCTGCAGGTGCCGATCAGCAGAACATGGTTTTTGGAAGCTCCTCTTCCGCTGCCGGAGGTGATGTTCCGGATCCTGGAGAGAAGCAGGTCGCAGCCGGCGGCGGTATCCGAGAGGGCATCGCCGTTCTCCAGCTGGTCGATCACGCGGTCGATGATGAAGGGCTTCTTGGCCGGGTCATCGCGGAAGCAGACCAGGTTCTTGAGCCCGAATTTGCGGTCAATCTCGTCGCCGGACAGAATGAACCCGCGAAGGAGCACGATGACGGCGATCAGGAAGAACAGCGCGATGCAGCCGGCGGCAAATCCGACGACGCCGTACTTGATCCCGGACTTCAGCATGTTCTTTCTGGAGTACTGCTGGGCGGAGGAAGGACGGGACAGGCCTTCCAGGAGCTTCTGCTTATTGGACAGGTTGTTCTGCAGCGTGTTGATCTCCGCGAACTTCTGGCTCTGGAAAGTCGCAAGCTCACTGTCAACGATCGTATTGACGTCTTTCGACACAACGACGAGGTCGAACTCTCCCATCTCCCGCATGTATTCCACGCGCTTGCTCTGCATGCCGTCGATGATGGCCGTGAGGATCTTCTCCGCGCCTGCCTCGTCGGGATAGCGCACGCTCAGCGTGAACAGACTGCTCACGTCGTCGTAGTAGGAGTAGAGGAGCTCCTTCAGGTTCTCCTCGCTGATACCCACTTCCGCGGCGGCCGCAGGGATGGCGTCGCCGAAATTGATGTAATAGTAGTAGGCGCGGACGATATTGTTCATCTTGGCGAGTCCGCCCGCGTCGTCCGGCAGCTCCGCATTCTCCAGCTCGGGCACACGCACGGTGAACTCCGCCATGGCGGAGCCTGTCTGATGCGCGTCGACCTGCATGAGGGTCGAGCTTTCGATATACTGCTGGCGGAGATTGATCTTCTGCTCCAGCACGTCGATCTCGCCCTGATAGGCCTCCCTGGCGGCCTCATAGACTTCCTTGTCCTGCAGGTAGGCAGCATACTTCTCATTCATGTCGTCCTTGCGGCCGTGGATCTTCAGGATCTGCATACCGCCCAGCAGAATGCCGCCCAGGACGCCCGCCAGGAGGAGCAGTCTCCAGTAACGGAGAACGCGCAGCAGCAATTTCCCCAGACTGACCTCCCGGAAATTGCTGTGTTCCGTGTAGTCGTAGTATTCCTGTCTTTTCACTGTTTCATCCTTTCTTGCGAAGCCGGCCTGTGACATTCGGAAGTATGATCCTCGTCAGGAAATCATCCCGGAGCAGGATCGTTATCGCTATATAGATGCACACGCCCATCACCACTTCCACGGCGATGGCGGCGATATCTGAATGGATCAGCGGATCCACTGCGCGGATCGCGGCGAGCATGAGGACCGCGGCGATCAGCTTGCGCCATCCGAGGACGGCGATCCTGCGGAAGGTCATGTATCCGCCGGAGAAATGCAGGTACAGCACGGTGATCGTCCCTTCCGCGATCAGGGAGGCGACGATCGCGCCGTATCCTTCGAAGCGCGGAATGAGCAGCAGGTTCAGGCACAGGTTGACGATGCTGCCGATGATGATGAACCGGGCGCTCTGCCGTCTCCTGCCGGAAGGCGTGTAGTACTGGGACCCCAGGCAGTTGCTGATGCCGATGATCACGACGATCGGGCTCATGAGGGACAGCATGTAGATGACGCGTTCATAGCCGGGTCCGAGGTAGAGCGGGATGAACCGCCCGGCCACAGAGATCAGTCCGAAGCAGATCCCGAGTCCCATGAAGAGGATGTAGTTGATCGAATCGTCGATCCTCCTGCGGATCTCGTCGAAGCGCTCTTCCGCGTACAGATAGGAGATGCGGCTCCCGAGCACGGTGTTGAGCGAGGTGAAGGTCAGCGCCTTCATGATGTTTACGATATGCGTGGCGTAGTGGTAGTAGCCGTTCTCTGTTTTGCCTTCTGTCAGGAGGCCGATCAGCGTTCTGTCCAGTACCGTGTAGACACTCGTCGCGACGGAAGGGATGAAGTAGATCAGCGTCTCCTTGAAGTGCCTCCGGATGCGGAGGCTGCGGAGATCCACCTTCTCTGTGAACTTTCCGATGTAGAGCCACATGGAAAGGTTGCCGAGCATCGTCGAGCCGGTGATGATGATGACGTAGAGGAGCAGGTCCTCCCTGCTATGCACCAGCAGGAACATCAGCGCCACGCCGAGAAGCTTGAACATCGCGTTCTTCGCGACCGTGTACTTGAACTGCTCGATCCCGGCGAAGAACCAGGAGATGTCGAACATGGTGGAGAAGATCCCCATCGACAGCGCGATGTAGAATACGCGGTACTGCGCGTTCATAAAGATGAAGATGATCCAGGCCGACAGGGAGATCAGGGACGTGACGACCGTCATCAGTTCGATCTCCCAGAAGAGGACGCTCCGCCTGTGGATGTCATTCCTCACCCGGGCGATCTCCCGCGCCCCGTAGCTCGCCGTCCCGAGGGCGGCAAACATGGAGAAATACGTCTGGTTCGCGCTCGTAAAGTCGTAGATGCCCGACCCTTCCTGTCCGATCACACGGGCGACATAGGGAGCTGTGATGAATGGCAGGACCACCAGAAGGATCTGATACAGGGTGCTGAGCAGGATGTTTTTCTTAAGACTTGGTGTTTCGGCTGACAATGTTCCTCCTCTTCTTCTCCCGGTCCCACTTGAGCAGGTCCAGGCAGTACCAGAACGCGAGAATGCTGGCATTCTCGACCGGAGAGATGATGTTGTTGTTGATGACGGCGTAGCATGCGATGCACAGAAGCCACATGCAGAGAACGATGTCCCTCTCGGCCACCGCCGCGAAGAACATCACGCTGTACAGGAGCAGAATGACGCAGAACAGGATAAAACCGTAATTGAGCAGGGCCTTCATGTAGCCGCTGTCGATATAGAAATACTCTCCCTTCGCGGTGTTGGTGTTCTGCTTGATGACCTGTCCGAACAGGTGCACCCCGTACTTCTGCAGGCCTTCGTAGTTGAGTCCGACCCGGTTGTGGGACAGATCGTCGATCCTCTCCCAGAACGCGTTGCCGGGCACGAAATGGACGCTCACCTCATAGATGAACAGGGCGAGCAGCGGAAATACGACCGCCGCCAGGAACCGGATGAAGCGGTTGTCCCGGAAGAAGTCGATCTCCAGCTTGATCTCCACGATATAGAGGAGGATGAAGAGCATGCCGACCAGGAAGATCAGCGTCGTGTCCGTCTCCTTGTAGAACCAGTAGTTCCAGGCCGCCGCGCCGATCAGGATGAACCAGGTCCGCACGGGCATCTCGTCGCAGCGTCCCCCGTTCTCTTTAGTGGGCCGGCCGGTGTAGGCATACAGGCCGCAGAACAGCAGGTTGAGGAAATAGATCGGGCCGAAAGAGACGTAGGTGAATCCGAGATACTCCCGGACCCTGGTCTGGTATTCCAGCATCGGGGGCTGATAGAGTGTCCCTTCGTAGAAGCCGGCCAGGACAGCCAGCATACAGGCCAGACAGGACCAGAACATGACCTTGCACAGCCTGCGGAAGGGAATGTCCTTCGCGGCCAGCATCAGCATGACCAGCATCAGCAGGTTGATGCCCGCGCCGGCCTGCTTCTGGATCACCATGATGAAGCCTCCCAGCGCACCGGCAACAGCGACGATTCTGATCGCTATATTGGTCTCCGCGAGGAGGATCTTCGCAAGGCACACAAAAAGACAGAGCATGCGCAGGGTCTTCGAAACCGACGCACCGAGAACATGCTCAAACTCAGAGTGAAATATATAGGTCTGTATCACATACAGGATCATGGCCGCGTAGAAGACCAGCTCCTCCAGGCTGATCATCCCCGCGTCCTGCGCGATCCTTACCGGAATGCGGTCCGGCTTTCTGATCTTGATATTCAAAAGCTTCTCCCGTATTTTTTGTGGAAGAACTTCGCCTGCAGGAAGGAGCCGCCCTTCTTGATCCAGTTGATCCTCTCCATGTAGATGTACGGGATCTCGCGCACATCGCTCCGCTGCAGTCTTCCGCTCTCGAACTGTCTGTCGAGCCAGACGTTGAAGATGATCTCGCTGACACGGCCGTAGAAGCGCGCCTCAAACGCGTTGAGGCTGCTCTCGTCGATCCGCTCTTCCAGCTCCTCCAGGATGCCGAAGAGCCACTCGCAGTACTCGCCGAACAGTTCCCGCTCCGCGATCATCATGTTGAACATGCAGCCGTGGGTCTGCTGCACGATCCGGTCGTAGGAATCCAGATACTCCGGGCAGCGCTGCGCGATGATCGCGCGCGTCTCGTCCAGCTGGTCGATGTAGTGCGTGTGCTCGTAATGCGAGTACAGGGTCTCGATATAGTAGTTCTGCTGCACCGGCACGATGATCCGGGCCTTCCCCATGAGGAAGCGGAGCTCCTTGCCGCTCAGGACCTTGGAGAAAGGATCCCCAAAGATCTTCCGGTAATGCCTCCCAGCGAAATGCCGCCGGTAGTGAGCCAGACCGATATAATCGGAGTCCACGTTCTTCCAGGCCCAGTACATCGCCGTCAGCTCGCTGTAGCGCGGATTCTTCGCGGAGATGTTCTCCCCCGAATCATCCACGGCGTAGCCGAGATCCTCCAGCTCATCCGCCTCGTCCCGCCTGGCGCAGGCGCCTACGAAAAGGGGCTGATAGATGGGATCCGCCGGCATTCTGTATGGTTTATGTGTGGCCACGACGATCGTGGCGGTCTTCTTATCTGCCATGCCATTCTCCGCTCAGCGTTTAATGCACATTGTTACCATATACTATCATACGGCCTGTGCTCTTTTCAACTTATCCGTGAAAATAACAGGCGTCCCCGAAGGAAAAGAAACGGTATCTCTGCCGCACCGCCTCCTCGTAGGCGGCGAGCACGTTCTCACGGCCGGCAAAGGCCGACACCAGCATCAGCAGCGTCGATTCGGGCAGGTGGAAGTTCGTGATCAGACCTTCCATCACCTTGAACCGGTATCCCGGGTAGATGAAGATGGAAGTGTCCCTGCTCCCGGCGTGCACGATCCCGTCCTCATCCGCGGCGCTCTCGATCGTCCGGCAGCTCGTGGTGCCGACGCAGATCACGCGTCCGCCGCGGGCGTGGGTCTGGTTGATCGCCTCCGCCGCCTCTTCGCTCACCTGGTACCACTCGGAGTGCATCACATGCTGTGAGGCGTCCTCCACTTTGACGGGCCGGAAAGTGCCCAGTCCCACGTGCAGGGTGACGTAGACGAGCCGGATGCCCGCGTCCTCCAGCGCTTTCAGCTGCGCCTGGTCGAAGTGCAGGCCCGCGGTCGGCGCGGCGGCCGAACCCTCGTTCCTGGCATAGACGGTCTGGTACATGGACGGGTCTTCCAGCTTGTGAGTGATATAGGGCGGCAGCGGCATCTCGCCGAGCCTGTCGAGCACCTCCTCGAAGATGCCTTCGTAGCTGAAACGCACGAGGCGGTTTCCGTCCGGAAGGGTCTCCTCGATCCTCGCCGTCAGCAGGCCGTCCCCGAAGACGGCTTCCGCGCCGGGGCGCAGTTTCTTTCCGGGCCGCACGATCGTCTCCCACAGGTCCGCGCCGCGGCGGCGCAGGAGCAGGATCTCCACGGCAGCTCCCGTGTCCTTCTTCGTCCCGAGCAGTCTTGCCGGGATCACTTTCGTATCGTTCAGGACCAGCGTGTCGCCCGCGTGCAGATACTCGCCGATATCGCGAAAGTGTCTGTGCTCCAGCGCCCCGGTCCTGCGGTCGATGACCATCAGCCGGCAGGAGGTGCGGTCCGTCAGCGGATCCTGCGCGATGAGCTCCTGCGGCAGTTCAAAATCATAATCGGATGTCCTGATCAATGGCTTCTCTTCCCCTCTGATCCTTTCTTTTTGGGCAGTCATATGGGAAGCAGTGCGCCCATGCGGCCCGCTGCTTCCCATATGAGCATGCCCGAAATACCGGCCCTGTATTTTGACTCCTAGCACGCAGCCAGGTGGGTGTCCGCAGCCTGCACTTTTGCCTTCCTCTCCCAGATGCCGAAGCACGAAGGCGTGACAGCCATGCAGGCGATGTAAGATTCCCGTTTAAAGTAAT
>DFIR01000105.1:1458-11650 GCA_002372815.1 Lachnospiraceae bacterium UBA3692 | reverse complement strand
AGTAATTGTAGGTTCAAAATAACAGGGAATACTTTGGTATCTCAGGCATTTCCATTATAGCATACGGGCGCCCCGAGTGGAACTGTTTTTCACAGTCCCGCCCGGGGCGTCGGTCGTGCGGCTATGCGAACGCGATTACAAAGGCAGTGTCTGCTCCCGCAGCCACGCCGCCTCTTCCGGCGGCAGGAGCGGCGCGACCTCGCGGTACACGCGCTCGTGATAGGCGTTCAGGACTTCCCTCGTGCGGGGCGTCAGCTTCTCCGGCATGAGGAGCTCGCGGTCCAGCGGAACGAGCGTGAGCGGCCGGAAGGCCAGGAACGTGCCGTCCCCGTTGGTCTCCTTCTCCACGCACTCAAGGATCGTCTCGATCCGGATGCCGTAGCGGTCCTGCAGGTAGACGCCGGGCTCGTCGGAGACGATCATGCCGGGCTCGATCACGTCCTCGCGCATTCCGGGCGCATAGCGCCAGCGGATGTTCGGCGGATTCTCGTGCACGTTCAGGTAGTACCCGATGCCGTGACCGGTGCCGCACTTGTAGTCGATCCCGACCTGCCAGAGCGGCTCGCGGCTCAGGATGTCGATCGCGCGGCCCGTGCATCCGTGAAGAAATACAGCGTCCATGAGCTGCAGGTTGCCGACAGCCGTGAGGGTGTAGTGCAGGCGCATCTCGTCCGATACCGGGCCGAGGGCCATCGTTCTCGTCACGTCCGTCGTGCCGCTGAGGTACTGTCCGCCGCTGTCCACCAGCAGCATGGCTTCGGGCTGCAGCTTCGCGGCGTCCTCCGGACCCGCCTCATAGTGCATCATGGCGGCGTTCGGTCCGTAAGCGGAGATGGTCGGGAAGGAAAGACCCCGGAAATCCTCGATCTCCGCGCGAAGGCCGTCCAGCTTCATCGCAGCTGTATACTCGGTCTCCGCGGAGAGGTCCGCGGTGTTCTTCAGCCAGTAGATGAAGGAGCACAGCGCCGCGCTGTCCCGCAGGTAGCAGCCGCGGAGATTCTGAAGCTCCGTCTCGTTCTTGACCGCTTTCATGCCCTGTACGGGGCTGTGGCGGCGCACGGTCCGCAGGCGTTCGCAGAGAGCCAGGGCCGCACTGTACCCGAGGCCGTCAGGATCATACATCACCTTGCCGGCAGGCGTGACGGTCCCCAGGAATGCCGCAAAATCGCCGTAGGGAAGGATCTCTCCGCCGCAGGACGCGATATACTCCGAAAGCGCCTCCGTGACAGCGTCCTCCTGGATGAACAGCACGAAGCGCTCCTGGTCCAGATACAGGTGGCTGAGCGCAACGGGATTGCATTCCACGTCCGCGCCGCGGATATTCAGAAGCCACATGTTGTCGTCAAGCCGGCTGGAAACGTAGGCGGCGCAGCCGCTCTTCTTCATCTCCTCGCGCAGCGCCCCGAGCTTCTGCACGGCGCTGACGCCGGCATAGCATACGTCCAGGATCTCCGCCTTGGAGACCGGCATCGCGGGGCGGTCCGTCCAGATCCCCTCCGCGGGATCGAGATCCGCGCGGAACAGGATCTCCCTGCCGGAGAGCTTCTCTTCCAGGTCGCTCCCGGCGGCATCCGTCACGCAGCGTCCGTCGAACGCGAGCACGGCGCCTTCCGGCAGCACCTCTTCCAGATATTCCTGTGTCGTCGGCACGCCGGGTTCCATCATTCTCATCAGGCGCACGCCGCTGCCTTCCAGCTCGCGCTCCGCCTGCACGAAGTAGCGCCCGTCCGTCCACAGGCAGGCCTCCTCCTTCGTCACGATACAGGTACCGGCCGATCCCGTGAAACCTGTGAAGAACTCCCTTGTCTTGAAATAATCTGCCACATATTCCGAATTGTGATAATCGGCTGTGGGGATCAGCACAGCATCGATCCCCTCCCGCTGCATTCTCTCACGCAGCAGGGAGATCCTCTCTCTGCACTCTGCTCCCATCTGTCACCTCCTTGTTTATCTCTGCGCAAGACCGAGAAATCTGCGCACTTCCGCCTCCATGCAGGGCTTCGTCCCGTCGCAGGTGATCCTGTGACGCACCGGCGCGCTCCTGAGATCCAGCACGGCCCGGGGGATCTGCACACCGGAGATCTCGCTGATGCGCTCCGGTCCGCGGTCCTCCGCCTGCAGTGCCGCCGCGTCCTCGCCGAGCGCCTGCAGAACGGCCGTCTCGAACTTATAAGGGCTGGCCGTGGATGCGATGACCGTCTTCGTGCGGTCCCCGTACTGCTCCACATACTTTCTGTGCACGCACGCGCCGACCGCTGTGTGCGGATCGATCACGTATCCGGATTCCCTGTACACGCGCGCGATCTCCGCCGCTGTCTCCTCGTCCGTCGCGTAGCCCGCCGCGAAGATCTCCAGGTTGTTGTAGACGTCTTCGCGCACGTTGTAGTGCCCTTCCTCCTGCAGCGCGTTCATCATCCGGGAGGTCTCCTCCGTGTCGTCCCCCGCCACATGATAGAGCAGCCGCTCCAGGTTGCTGGACACGAGGATGTCCATGGAAGGCGACGTCGTCAGAATGAACGGACGCATCCGGTCATAGCACCCGGTAGAGAAGAAGTCGTACAGCACCCGGTTGGAGTTGGACGCGCAGATGAGCTTGCCCACCGGCAGTCCCATGCGGCAAGCGTAATAGGCGGCAAGGATGTTGCCGAAATTGCCGGTCGGGACCGCGAAGTTCAGGGGCTCGCCGCACCGGATCTCACCTCTGTTCACCATGCGGGTGTACGCGTACACATAGTAGACGATCTGCGGGGCAAGACGGCCGATGTTGATGGAGTTGGCCGACGAGAACCGGAAGCCTTGCGCCGCCATGTCCTCCTGCATCTGCTTGTCGAGGAAGATCTGCTTGACGGCGGTCTGGGCGTCGTCGAAGTTGCCGTAGATGCCGATCACGCGGGTGTTCTCCCCCTTCTGCGTGACCATCTGCTTCTCCTGCAGCGGGGAGACGCCGTTCTTCGGATAGAAGACCATGATCCGGGTCCCCGGCACATCCGCGAATCCGGCCATCGCCGCCTTGCCCGTATCGCCGCTCGTCGCGGTGAGGATCACGATCTCCCGGTCCTCTCCGTTCTTCCTTGCTGCCGTGGTCAGCAGGTGCGGCAGGATCGTCAGTGCCATATCCTTGAACGCGATCGTAGGGCCATGGAACAGCTCCATGAACTCCGCCTGCTCTGTCCTGCGGAAGCTGACCAGCTCCCCGGTGTCAAATTTGCTGTCGTAAGCCTTCGCGATGCAGCTGCGGAGCTCCTCCTCCGTGTAATCCGTGAGGAACAGCCGCAGGACCCTGTAAGCGATCTCCCTGTAGTCGTAACCGCACAGCTCTTCGAGCGGCAGATCGAACTGCGGGATCTGCGCCGGCACATACAGTCCGCCATCCTGCGACATGCCTCGCAAGACAGCCATCGAAGCCGGGATCAGTTCTCCGTCGGAACGGGTGCTCTTATATAAAACGTCCATTTTCTCTCGCCCTTTCTCTGAATCATTCCGGATGCGGACACTTTTCGCGCACACATGTCCGTGAACCGCGCACACTCATTTTGTCCACGGGCTTTAGTGTATCACAAACTCCGCAATATGACAAAATCTCTTTTGGCATCCAACGCAAATATGCTAAACTGTATGGGAAAAAAGAGCACGGGGGCACTCATCATGCGTATTTGCAGCAAACAGATCGTATTGCAGACAGAAGACGCGGCACTCTCAGAAGTGCTGCCGGCAGAGCGCGCCCTGATCCTGAACATCGAGACGACCGGGATCAGCGCGGAGCGCAGCCGCGTCGTGCTGATCGGCTGCATGCGAAGGTCCGCCGGCGCCTGGGACCTCATCCAGTGGTTCGACGACACCGGCGAGGAGGAGCGCCTGATCCTCTCCTCCTTCCTCCTCTACGCCTCGGAAGCGGACGCGCTCGTCACTTACGGCGGGGACCGCTTCGACCTCTCTTTTCTCCGCAAGAGACTCGCGGAGCATGACCTGGGGACCATCCCGGAGGACTGCCTGAGCCTGGACCTCTACAAGGAGCTGCGCCCTTACAAGAAATTCGCCGGCCTCCCCGACTACAAGCAGATGACCGTCGAGGCCTACGTCGGCACCGACCGCGAGGACACCCTCGAAGGCGCAGAGATCGCGAAACTCTACAACCGCTTCCTCCACTTCGGCGCCCGTGAAGCCGCGGATCAGATCCTCTCCCACAACGAGGCGGACCTGTGCGGCATCGCCCAGCTCCTTCCCCTCCTGCACCTGCGCCAGCTCGCGGAACCCTCACTCACCGTCCGCAAAGCCCAGGCCAACTACTACACCGACCACGAGGGCGTCCGCCGCGAAGAGATGTTCCTCTTCTTCCGCCTCCCGGCCCCTCTGCCTCTGTCCGTCGGCGGCATGGCCGACCACTGCCTCTTCCGCATCGACGACGCGGAAGGCGTCCTGAAGATCCCGATCTACACGGAGACCATGCGCTACTTCTACGCCAACTACAAGGATTACTATTTCCTCCCTGAGGAGGACATGGCCATCCACAAATACATCGCCTCCTACGTCGACAAGAGCCACCGCCTCCAGGCCCGCCCCGAGACCTGCTACACCAAGAAGACGGCTTCCTTCCTCCCCGAATGGGACCTCTTCCGCACCCCTTTCTTCAAGCGCGCCTACACCGACGACGAGATCTTCTTCGAATTCGGCACCGACATGAAAAAAGACAGGGAGACCCTGTCGGCATATGCTTCTTATGTGCTGGCGCATATCCTTCGGAGCTGAGAACGCGCTGAATGCGGGTGTTTCATCCCGCTTTTTGGTATTCCTTTGCTGGCATGTTTATTGAAGGGGAAATATAAACACCTTCGCAAAGGTTTTTCAGAAAACCTTTGCCGGCATGTTTGTTGGAGTCAAAAAATAAACATATCGGCAAAGGCTTCCGGGAAAACCTTTGCCGATATGTTTATTTAAGGGAAGATATAAACACATCCACAAAGGTTTCCGGACAAACCTTTGCCGTCATGTTTATTTAAAGCATAATATAAACACCTCCGCAAAGGTTTCCGGGAAAACCGTTGTCGACATATTTATTTCAGTCAGAATATAAACACTTCCACGAAGTGCTGACGCATATCAAGTGCGTCAGCACTTTTAATTGTATTTACAGCAGCTTCTCAACCCATTCGGGCTCTTTAAAGCCGGTCAGGACAAAATTGTCGCCAATAACAAGCGGACGTTTGACAAGCATGCCGTCGGTGGCGAGAAGTGCCAGCTGCTCATCTTCGCTCATTTCAGGCAGCTTCTTCGAGAGCCCCATCTCGCGGTAAGGAATACCGCTCGTATTGAAGAAACGCTTCAGCGGAAGCCCGCTCATCGCATAGAACCTCCTCAACATCCCTTCATCCGGGTGATCTGCTTTGATGTCTATCACCTCATGCTCGATCCCTTTCTCTTCCAGCCACTTCAACGCCTTCTTGCAGGTCGTACACCTGCTGTAACAATATACCTTGATCATGATCTTCCTCCAAATAATCTCCGTGGAGCTCCCAAGCAAGTCCTGCCAGTCAAGTCCTGTCAGGCAAGTCTGCCTTTCCTTCTTCTCTCTATCATACCTCTTCTTTCTGTATATAGCATCTCTGGATCAAGGATCACTCTATGCAGAAGGGCCATTGAGGCCGGAGGCCCGGCTTAGAATGAGCGGCCTGCGGAACATGATCGTTTCAAGCGTCCGGGAGTGGGTGAGGCCGGCAGATCCTGCCGTGCCGAATGCCCGACTGTCTGAGGCGTCCGGTCATCGGAGCGGACGCCGAGTTTCGGGCAGGACCCGCTCCCGGTCGCTGAAAGGATCTCCGTGGAGCTCCGCGAAATGAACCGCCGGGCATCCGACCTCATAGGCTCCTTCTGCCAACAGACAATCCGCTCTTCAGATATTTATATGCAGAAAGAAGGCACTGCTTCCGCAGTGCCTTCTCATCATCTCATTCTGCCAGGCAGCCCCGGAAGGATCACTCCTCCTCAGCACTCTCCTGCTGTGCCTTGCGGATCGCAGCCTCGATGTCGAAATCGACAACGTCAGCGTTCTCTCTCTCCTTGGCACGCTCAGCCGCGCGGCGAGCCTTCTCCTGGTCCATCAGGAGAGCCTTCATGCTCAGGCTGATCTTCTTGGGCTCGGTCTCGTCGTTGAAATCGACGACCTTCGCGGTGACTTCCTGACCTTCGGTGAGGACATCCGAGGGCTTCTCGATGTGCTCTCTCGCGATCTGGGAGACATGAAGCAGTGCATCGATGCCGGGTTCAAGCTCGACGAACGCACCGAAGTCGGTCATTCTGGCGACCTTGCCGGTCACGATGTTGCCGACAGCGTACTTCTTCGCAGCGCCAACCCAAGGGGACTGATCGTCAAACTTCATGGACAGGGCGATCTTCGTGCCTCTGTCATCCGTCTTGATGGACTTGATGCGGACACGGACCTTGTCGCCGGGCTTGACAACTTCCTTGGGATCGTTGATGCGGCCCCAGCTCATCTCGGAGATGTGCAGCAGACCGTCAGCACCGCCGAGGTCGATGAACGCGCCGAAGTTGGTGACGTTCTTGACGGTACCTTCAACGATATCATCCTTCTTGATGGTCTCGAACAGCTTCTCGCGAAGCTCGTTGCGTCTCTCAACAAGCAGGACCTTGCGGTTACCGATGAATCTGTGCCTGTGAGGGCTGAACTCGGTGATACGGAACTCGATCTCCTGATCGAGATACTTGCTCAGATCGCTCTCGTAGGTATCGGAGACAAGGCTTGCGGGAATGAAGACCCTGACTTCGTCCAGAACGACGCTGAGGCCGCCCTTGAGCACCTGATTGACCTTTGCCTTGAGGGTCTCCTGCGTGTTGTACGCCTCTTCGATCCTCTTGTTGCCGCGGTCAGCCGCCAGTTTCTTATAGGAAAGAACGACCTGGCCATCGCCGTCGTTGAGCTTCACGACCTTCACTTCGAGAGTGTCGCCTTCATGAAGCACATCGGTAAGATCGACGGAACTGTCATTCGTATATTCGTTGCGGGTCAGGATACCTTCTGACTTGTAGCCGATATCCAGGATAGCCGAATCAGGTTTCACATCGATGACTGTACCTTCCACAGCCTCACCGGTGTGGATCTGCTTATAGCTCTCATTAAACAACTCTTCAAAACTCTGCTCTGACATGTAACTGAACCTCCTCAATAATAGTTAAAGGGACTGATGCCCCGGCGGTGATTCCCACTACCCCGTCTCCACCCGCAGGAGGGAGGCGCAGGTCTCGCCACGACTGTATGAACTGGGTGTCAGGGCATTCCTTGCGGCAGATCTCGTAGAGTTTTGCAGAATTGGAACTGGTACTGTCACCTATGACTATCATGGTGTCCGCACGTTTCGCGATCGTCCTGGCTTCGGCCTGTCGTTCGTGCGTGGCGCTGCAGATAGTATTCACACAAGCTATATTGTATCCTCTTTTGTATAAAATATCAATAAATTCTTTAAATTTGTTTGCATTGAAAGTCGTCTGCGCGACGACACAGATCCTGCCCTCTCCTTCGTGGGTGAAAGCGCGGGCTTCCTCCTCCGTGGAGATCACCGTCACGGGCGTGTGGGACCATCCCATGATTCCCCGCACTTCCGGGTGATCCGGGTTGCCGACGATCACGATCCTGCTGCCGGCGGCGCTCTCCTGGTCCACGGTGCGGTGAATACGCTTGACGAAGGGGCAGGTCGCGTCCACGATCCTGGCGCCGGTCGAGCGGAGAAGTTCCTCCTCCTCCCTGGAGACGCCGTGGGACCTGGTCACGATCACGCCGCCGTGGATCTCAGAGAGTTCCTCCCGGGAACGGATCACACGCACGCCCTTCTGCGCCAGATCGTCCACCACGGACTGATTGTGGATGATCGGGCCGTAGGTGAACACCGGCCCCGGATCCTTTGCGGCTTCATAGGCGATATCGACGGCCTTGCGCACGCCGAAGCAGAAGCCGGCGCTCTTAGCGGTGATGATCTTCATGCCTGCGCGCCTCTTCTTTCAGCAATGATCCCGAGGATCGTCTCTGTGACCTGTTCGATATTCATGTGGGAGGTGTCCACCTCGACGGCGTCGTCCGCCTTCTTCAGAGGGGAGATCTCGCGGGTCATGTCGCGGTGGTCGCGCTCGATGATCTCCTTCTCGATCATGTCGAGATCCGCCTCTTCTCCCTTGGCGAGCATTTCCTTGTATCTTCTCTCCGCGCGGACGCGGGGGTCCGCCGTCAGATAGATCTTCACCTGCGCGTCCGGGAGCACGACCGTGCCGATATCCCTTCCGTCCATCACGACGTTCTGTTCCCTGCCGAGCTTCTGCTGCAGCTCCACGAGACGTGCGCGCACATCCCCGTTGACACTGCACTTCGAGGCCATCTGGGACACTTCCGGCGTGCGGATCAGCCCGTTGACGTTCTCTCCGTTCAGGAGGACCGCCTGCTCGCCGTTCTCATAGCGGAGGGAGATGTCCGCGCCGAGGCATGTCCGGCTGACCGCCTCCATGTCATCCTCGGGGGTTCCCTCGCGGAGCAGATACAGCGCCATCGCCCTGTACATGGCCCCGGTGTCCACGTAGATGTAGCCCAGTTCTTTGGAGACCCTCTTTGCGATGGTGCTCTTGCCGGCACCCGCCGGTCCGTCGATTGCGATATTGATCATGTTTCACCTGTCCTTCCTGCGTGATTCTCTGTCTACCTTATCACCTGACGGACGCGCCTGCAAGATGTCCGGTGGACCAGGCGATCTGCAGATTGAATCCGCCCGTGTAAGCGTCGACGTCAAGCAGTTCGCCGGCGGCGTAGAGTCCCTCGACTCTCTTCACCTGCATCGTGGAAGGATCGATCTCCTTCACGCTGATGCCGCCGCGGGTGACCACCGCCTCCCCGAAGCCCCTTGTCCCGGTGATCGTCAGCGGAACGGCTTTCAGAAAAGCGGCAAGCCTGTCTCTCCGGCGCGCCGGCAGGGACGCGCAGCGCATCTCCGGATCCGGCAGCGGTCCGTCCGGTTCCGCAGCGGACTCGGCCTCACAGAACAGGTCCGTGACCGTCTCCGACAGCCTCGCGGGAAGGAGGCCGCGCAGCACATTCCGCAGACTCTTCTGCGGAGATTCGGAGAAATCCCTGTCCAGCCGCGCCCGGAGCTGCTCCTGTGTGAGGGCGGGCTTCAGGTCGATCACCGCGGACAGAGGCCCCCGCTGATCCGCCTCGCAGACCGCCGAGGCCGAGAGGACCAGTGGCCCGCTGATCCCGAAGTGGGTGAAGAGCATCTCGCCGAACCCCTCGTAGAGCGGGCGATGTTTCTTCTTACCAGTGCCGGCGCCCGCGGGATCGGAGATCCGCAGGGAGACATTTTTCAGCGCCAGTCCCTGCAGCTGTGCGCACCAGGGCTCTGCTACGGCGAAAGGTACCAGAGACGGAGCGGCAGGGGTACATGCGAGCCCGAGCGCCTCCGCCCAGACCAGTCCGTCACCGGTGGAGCCCGTCGAAGGATAAGAGAGGCCGCCCGTACACAGGATCACAGCATCCGCCTGCAGGATCTCGCCCGATGCCAGTTCGGCGCCGAGTACCCGGTGCTGCGGGCCCTTCTGTTTCTTCCCTTTCCGCCCTGCTTCCGGCAGTTCCTGCGCTTCCGGCAGCTGTGTGACCGGCTCCGTAAGAAGCCTGCGGACTTCCGCGTGATAGCGGATCTCCACGTGCAGTTCCCGCAGACGTCTCAGAAGCGCGGCGGTGACGTCCGACGCGTGATCGCTGACGGGGAAGACGCGTCCGCCCCGCTCTGTCTTGACAGGACAGCCGTTCTCCTCAAAGAAGTCCATGACGGCTTCCCTGTCAAAGCCGTAGTAGCTGCTGTAGAGAAATTTCGGGTTTCGGACCACATGCGCGAAGAAAGCCTCCGGATCACAGTTGTTGGTCAGGTTGCAGCGGCCTTTTCCTGTGATGTAGATCTTCTTGCCTGCTTTTTCGTTTTTTTCAAGGACGGTGACGCGGCATCCCTGTCCGGCGGCCGCCGCGGCAGCCATGAGGCCGGAGGCCCCGGCGCCGATCACGAGAACTCTTCTGGACATGCTCTCTCCTGAATTGTGAATGCTCCAAAACACCCTTTCCGCAGATCATCCTGCGGAAAGGGTGCCGTAAGATTTGCAGAAGGAACGCTCAGCGGATCACTTCTTGTAGTTGACGATATTGCCGAAG
>DFIR01000105.1:1183-1357 GCA_002372815.1 Lachnospiraceae bacterium UBA3692 | reverse complement strand
CGATATCGGGCTGTGCGAACAGCTCAGGGGCGGAAGTGCCGTTGACGGATCCACCGTACTGGATGCGGATGCTCTCCGCAGTCGCCTCGTCATAGATCTCAGCGATGAGCTTGCGGATAGCGCAGCAGACTTCCTGCGCCTGCTCGGTCGTCGCGACCTTGCCGGTGCCGATGG
>DFIR01000105.1:0-1132 GCA_002372815.1 Lachnospiraceae bacterium UBA3692 | reverse complement strand
GTGCCGATGGCCCAGATGGGCTCATAGGCGATGACCATGGAAGCGGCCTGCTCAGCCGTCACGCCCACGAGATCGCTCTTGAGCTGCAGACGGATCCAGTCGATCGTCACGCCCATCTCTCTCTGCTCGAGGGTCTCGCCGCAGCAGAGGATCGGGGTCAGGCCGTACTCGAACGCCTTGAGGACCTTCCTGTTCAGGAAAGCGTCATCCTCTTTATAGTATTCTCTTCTCTCGGAGTGGCCGATGATGACGTACTCGACGCCGGCATCCTTCAGCATAGCGCCGGAGATCTCGCCGGTGAATGCGCCCTTGTCCTTGTCGGAGATGTTCTCGGCGCCGACATGCACGTTGGTGCCTGCGACTGCTTCAACGACCGGCACGATGTCGATCGCGGGAACGCAGTACACGACGTCGACTTCCTCGTTGCCCACGAGCGGAGCGAGCTTCGCGACGAGCGCCTTCGCCTCGGTGGGGGTCATATTCATCTTCCAGTTGCCAGCAACGATCTTTCTTCTTGCCATGATATTCCTCTCATTCCGGCGGGACAGCCCTGCGCAGGACTCTCCCGCCGCTGTTATAAAATTCGTCCGGGCAGATCAGCGATCATTCGCAGCCGCAACGCCGGGCAGTTCCTTGCCTTCCAGGAATTCCAGGGAGGCGCCGCCGCCGGTGGA
Source organism: Lachnospiraceae bacterium UBA3692 (assembly GCA_002372815.1). Taxonomy (GTDB): domain Bacteria; phylum Bacillota; class Clostridia; order Lachnospirales; family Lachnospiraceae; genus CAG-791. The sequence goes on along the minus strand of DFIR01000105.1, from coordinate 458 downwards.
GATGTGGCTCATCTTGTCGTGGAAGCCCATCTGGTTTGCTGCCGCCGCGCTGTCGCCGCCGCCGATGACGGTGGTCGCGTCGGTATCTGCGAGAGCCTGCGCAACGCTGCGAGTGCCGACAGCGAGGGTCGGGTTCTCGAAGACGCCCATAGGTCCGTTCCAGACGACCGTCTTCGCGGACTTCACAGCTGCGCTGTAGAGCTCGATGGTCTTCGGGCCGATATCCATGCCCATCTTGTCAGCGGGGATCGCGTCGGAAGGAACGATCTCGGTCTCGATCTCAGCATCGATCGGATCCGGGAAGTGGTCGGTCACGACCGTATCCACGGGCAGGAGGAGCTGCTTGCCGAGGGTCTCCGCCTTCTTCAGCATCTCGCCGCAGTACTCGATCTTGCTCTCGTCGACGAGGGAGGTGCCGATCTCATAGCCCTTGGCCTTCAGGAAGGTGTAGGCCATGC
>DFIR01000096.1 GCA_002372815.1 Lachnospiraceae bacterium UBA3692 | reverse complement strand
GCGCCGGCGTTCCCTGCTCCTCCAGATCCTTCAGCAGGATCCCGATCAGCATCTCCGCCACACCCGGGGAGGATCCGACGCCCGGCGACTGGATGGCGCCTGCCGTCAGCATACCGTGCACCACCGGGCTCATCTCCACGATGAAGTCCTCCTTGAGGTCCGCGGGGCGGGCACCGGCGTAGATCCGGATGATCTGTTCGCGCGTGGCGGCGGGGTTTTCATTCCGCCACATCGTGTAATCCAGGTCGGCCTTGGTGGTCTCGATATCCTCTTTGTCGGGAACCTCTGTCGCGGAGGGTCCCAGAAGGATGTTGCCCGAAGGGGTCAGGTCCATGCCGCCGCCCTTGGATTCGACGTTTTTCGTCCTGTACATCGCGGGGCTGTAGTGCATGGCGAGCATGTCGTACATCGGCTTCACGTTCTTGTCGATGATCGCGATCGTGCCCTTGCGGTTGTGCATGGTGAAGAACTGGTCGCCGGCCATGGCCGCGATCTCGTCGCCGTACAGGCCCGCCGCGTTTACGATATATTTCGTTTTAATGATGCCCTTCTCGGTCACGACGCCGGTCACCTGGCCGTTCTCCACGAGCACGTCGCCGACAGTGCAGTCGAACATGACCTTCACGCCGTTGTGGGCCGCGTTCTCGATCAGCTTCACGCACACCTCATAGGGGTGTACCTTGCCCTGCGAAGGCATATGCACCGCCGCGACCGGATGAATGCCGTTCTCCAGGAGCTTCGGCTCGATCTTCGCGGCTTCCTCTCCGTTGATGAGTCTGGGACGCATATCGCCGTTCAGCAGTGCCGTCTCCCATGCGTGATAGATGCCGTCGAGATATTCCTTGTCGGTGGATTCGACGACCGTCATGGCGCCGGGGCGGATGAACGCGAAGTTCAGTTCCTTCGCCCACTGGTCGTAGAGGTAGTTGCCGCGCACCGACAGCTTCGCTTTCAGCGTCCCCGGCTTCACGGCACCTGCGCAGTGCACGCCGCCGTTGTTGGCCTTCGTCGCGGCGGTCGAGACGTCCTCGCCCATGTCCACGGCGATGACTTTCAGGTCGTACTTGGACAGCTCGCGCGTGATGCCGCAGCCCGTGATGCCCAGGCCCACGACGACCACGTCCGCCTCGTCGATCACGCCGATCTCCAGGCCCTTCTGCACGAAAGGCTTGTAGTCCTTCTTCGGGATCGTCAGCCCCTTCACCGTCATCTCGCTCACGACGTTGTAGAGCCCGTCCACCTTCGTCGCCGTCTGGCCCACCAGGACCAGCTGCGGCCAGGTCTCGCACTCGCCGCCCACGATCACAACGTCCGGCCGGGTCTCACTCGGGCGGACTGTCAGCGCGAGGTCCGGAAATGCGTCTTTCAGCTTAGCCCTTACCTTTTCCACGAAATCCATTATTTGATCCCCTTTCTGTATCCCCTTTGAGACCGCTTCCTGCGAAGGGTGCCTGATTGCACGTTCTTTTCGGCGAACGGTCTCTGGGGAAGGCTGTCAGACCGCGATCTGGACCGCAGTCTGGCAGCAAGACACTGGCTTTCTTACTTCAGCGAATCGAGGGGCATCAGTGTCCCGGGGCTGAAGATGTGGTTGGGATCCAGCACGTTCTTGATCCGCTTCATCACTTCGTAGGAGCTGCCGTGCTCCTGCGGGCACAGATACGCGCGCTCCTTGCCGATTCCGTGATGATGCTCGATCGTGCCGCTCTTGTAGCGCAGCGCGATCAGGCTGATGTCCTCGAAGAACTTCACGACGATGTCGGTCGCCTTCATCGGGTCCTCGATCTCGAACTCGTACACGAAGTAGATGTTCGCGCCGTTGTGGTAGCAGTGCGAGATGTGGCCGCCCAGCAGCGTCTGGTTCTCGTACTTGCCGGGTTCCTCCGCCATCACGTCCTTGTAGATCGATTTCAGATCCGCCCAGTTGCCCGCGATCGTAATCGCGCCGTAGGACCGTTTGGTCTCACGGAAGACTTTCGCGGTCGCCTCGAGATCCGCCATCGAGCAGAGATCGTCGACGTGCTCCAGCCAGTGGTCGATCGCCTGCGTGCCGATCTGGCGCGCGCCGTGCTTCGCCGCGATCCTGTCGATCGCGTCGCCGGTCGCCTTCTGGACGCCCTCGGGACCGTCGTTCACGAAGAACATGTAGGCCTCACCGTCTTCCAGTTCGACCGTGCCGTAGTTGTGATCGTAGTCCGGCTTGTCATACAGACGCGCGACGGCGGGTTTGTAGCCTTCCGTCATGATCTCCCGGATCGCCTCCATGCCGTCCAGATAGGAAGGCATGATGTAGGCGCCTTTCCAAAGGTCGGCGTGCGGACGATATTTGAACAGCTTGATATAGGCTTTCGTGATGTACCCCAGTGTTCCCTCGGCACCCATGAAGACGTTCTTCAGGTCCGGGCCGACCGCGCGGCGGGGAACAGGGCGGATCTCACAGACCGTGCCGTCCGCAAGGACGACCTCCAGACCGACCAGCATGTCCTCGATCGCGCCGAAGTAGGTCGAGAACTGGCCCATGGAGCGGGTGGAGATCAGGCCGCCGTACTGCGCCAGCGGGAAGCTCTGCGGGAAGTGACCGGTCGTCAGGCCCATCGGGCGGATGATCTCTTCCAGTCTCGCGACGGGCATGCCGCAGCCGACTTCCGCGGCGTAGTTGTACTCGTCGATCACGTAGCTGTCCATACCGGAGCCATCGATCGTGATGGTATGATCATCGGAGGGCACCAGACTCCCGGCGCCGCGGGATCCGCCGGTCTTGGGAATGACGTTGACACCGTTGTCATTGCAGTATTTCAGGATCTTCGAAACATCTTCCGTGGATGTCGGCTTCACGACGGCGATCGCGGGATGCGGATAAACATATCCGAACGCGCGCTCGAAGCTGAACTCCATGCTCTGAGCGCCGATGATCGCTTCCTCGGATGTCAGGACTTTGTCGGCTCCGAGCAGGGCAGTCAGATCGCTGATCGCTTTGGTCTTGTCAAACATTCTGGGTCTCCTTTCTTTCTGTTTTTGTACATCATACGGGATTTTGTATATTTCAGGATACGCTCCGTCTCTGAAAAGCCGCGTCTCTCCGAAAGGAGAGACCCGCGCAGCTGTTTCATCTTCTCTGGTACGGATTGTCCCGCATGTCCGGGATCTCCGCGCCTTCCGGGGCAGTGCTGACATACTTCAGCGGTGTCTCCGAGGCGGCGATCTCCGGCGTCGTGTACATCCGCACGCCCATGCCGTTCGGGATCATGTAGGGCAGATGCGAATACTCCTCTGCCGTCATCATCACGCCGAACATCTGCTGCATGATCAGACTGTGGGTCACGATCGCGATCTCGTGATACCCCTTTTCGAAGGCATCCGCGATGACCGCGTGTACGGCCCGCACGCCGCGGGCCTTGCATTCTCCGATCTTTTCCCCGCCGGGGAATCCAAAATCGTCGTCCATCCTGTCAAAGGCATCGGCATAGCGCGGATCCGCCCACATCTCACTGGAGAGTCTCGCCTCAAAGATCCCGAAGTGAAACTCCTGGAGGTCCATGACGATCTCCCGTATGTCCGTCGTGTTCGGATAGGAAAGTGCCGCTGTCTCCAGGCAGCGGGTAGCCGGAGAACAGTAGATGTGCTCCGGTTTTCTGTAGGGATGTGCCTGTACCATGTCACAGATGAAAGCCTTGCCCTCCTCCGTGAGCAGGTAGTCTGTCCTCCCGCAGAAACGTCCTTCCTTATTGTTCGGCGTCTGCCCGTGCCGGATAAATGTGATGTACAGTCTGTTTTCTTCCACGTCTTTCCTCCTTTCCGGCTGTTCGGACCGGCGGTGCGGTCACGGCAGCCAGAGGACCGACGGATCGATCTCCCCGATCGACGCCGCGCCTGTCAGGCACATGTTGCGCCGGAGCTCCTCCGTGATGCCTTTCACGACTTTTGTGATGCCTTCCGCACCGTCCAGTTCCATGCCAGCCATCAGGGAGCGGCCCGCCAGCGCGCCGTCCGCGCCGAGCGCAAGCGCCTTGAACACGTCGCTGCCGTGTTTGATGTCCCCGTCGATGAATACAGGGATCTTTCTGTCCGCGATCTTCGCGATCTTCGGGAGGATCTTCATCGGCGGCACGGCATAGTCGATCGCGTTGCCGCTGTGGCTGGAGATCACGATGCCGCCTGCGCCGAGTTCCATCGCCTTGTAAGCATCACGCTCGCTGAGGACACCCTTGAAGATGAAGGGCAGCTTCGTCGCGGCTATGAACGATGCCAGTTCGGCGGATGTCTTCGGGGAACACCAGTCATTCGCCTTCAGGAAATCACCCGATTTGCTCCCGAACGCGAAGTCGATGTCCATGCCGACCGCGATGCAGCCGGCCTTCTCCGCCGCTTCCAGCTTCTGAAAGATCTTGTCCGTATCCCGGTAAGGCTTGATGATCTTGATCGCCGGTATTCCGAGATCGCAGATCTCCTGCAGCTCCTGGTCCGGGCCGATCCCGACCCACATGCACGATCCGGCGGCCTGCATGCCCTTTGCGAAGACGATCATGCCGTGCTCGCGGATATTATCCACGCCGGACATGGCACCGCTCATCAGAGGCGTGGCGAATTTCCTGCCGAAAAACGTGCAGGAGGTGTCCGCTGTGAGAGGCGCGTCGATCACACGCAGCTCCACCTGGATCGAGTCGATGTACGCGCGGCTCTGCCGCACGGAATTGCCTGTCTCACAGCCGCGGACCGTTTGCAGTCCCCGGGAGACGAGATGGTTCCATCCTTCTTCCACATATTTGCCGATCATCTGCGGGATCCCCCTTTCCTGCGCAACCTGTTTCCTGCTCCGCGTGAGCTGCTCAGCCGGCGAACGGCGTGACGCCCTCCACCGCTGTCTTCGGGCAGATCCTGCGCTCGTCCCCGCTGTCGAGGTCGATCAGCACGTATCTGTCGTTGCCCATGCCCATCTCCTTCATGTAGGTGAGCTGGCGATGGCCGTGTCTCGACTCAATGCGTTCGACGAGATCCTTGTGGTCCTCTTCCTCCAGTGCATAGACCAGATCCACACTGGCCTGGTCCGCTGCCAGAATGTCGAAGGATCCCACGATGCCAATATTCGGCGTGACCACCGGCGCGGCGTTCAGGCCCTCGCAGTCGCAGGAGACGGACATGTTGCGGAGCACATTGATATAGGCGATCTTCCCGGCAAAATGATCGATCGTCGCCTTGGTGGACTCCGTGATCCGCTCCATCAGCTCTTCCGTCCTGATCGCCCACATGTCGGCGTGGTCGCCGGTGTGGATCATCTTCTTGCCGATCCGTCCGTCCGCGCAGCCGATGCCGATGTTCTTGTTGGATCCTCCGAATCCGCCCTGCGTATGTCCCTTGAAATGAGTGAGCGCGAGGAAGGAATCATAGGAAGGAAGGCTCTCGCCCACGATCATCTCCGTAAACCATTTTCCGTTCTTTACTGGCAGTGCAGCGGTCCCGTGCTCGTCCATAATGTCGACCGGCGCGAAGGTCCAGCCGTTCACTTCCAGCGTCTCGCGGTGCTGCTCCGTCGTGTAGCGGTCGCCCTCGTAATAGGTATTCGTCTCAACGATGGAGACATCGTCGAAGGCGCTCAGTTCCTTCTCGAAGAGTTCCCGGACCCAGGGCCTGGGAATGATGTTCGGTCCGTTCTTCTCGCCGGTGTGCAGCTTCACGGCCACTTTGCCACAGAGGACGCCGCTGAGCTTGCGGTATACCTTGCGCAGACCTTCCGGGGAGAGGTCCCGGGTAAAGTAGACGATGGATTCCGGGCCTGTGCGGTTCTCGTAAGGGATGTAGTATTCTCCGCCTGCACCGGGTGTGATTTTTACAGCCATATTCTTCCTCCGTGCCGTAGTCCGGGCCTCGCTATGATGAACAGGGGAGACAAAACTGCTTTTCATCTCCCCTGTCTGCAGGCCCCCTCAGTCTTCGATCCAGTCCTTGGACCTCTCGACGGCTTTCCGCCACATCTTATAGTTTTCTTTCAGTTTCCCGGCATTTTCGGAAGGTGTGTATTCCTTATCCACAATGATGAACCTGGTCACATCCTCCTCGCCGAACCAGCCGAGGTTGATCGCCGCCATCTCGGCAGCGCCCATGGCCGTCGCCTCGTCCGCCTTCTGGCGGATCACCTTGACGCCCAGCAGGTCGGAGATCGTCTGGCAGACGACCTTGGACCTGGAGACACCGCCGTCCACATTGATGGTGCCGGCCCGGAAGTTCTCCACCGCCGTGCCGATCTCCTCGAACAGGTAGGCCGTCGAATAGCCGAAGCTCTCGAGCAGCGCCCGCACGAAATTGGCCCGGGTGCTCCGCGCCTCCAGTCCCATGAAGGAGCCGCGGCCGTTGGTGTTCATGAACGGCGCGCCGTCCATGCCGCTGAGGCCGGGGACGAAGTAGACGCCCGCATTGTCCTCGACGGACAGCGCGATGTCATCCATCTCGCCGAAGTTGTCGAAGAGACGGATGTTGCTCTTCGCCCACTCGAGGGATGTGCCCGCAGCCGTCACGGCCGCCTCATACATGAAGGTCTTGACGCCGTTGATCTTCCACGCGCAGATCGGGAAGAACATGCCGCTGGTGGGATGTCCCAGACCGATATTGACGTCGACGAAGGTGCCTGTGCCCATCGTGCACTTGGCGGAGCCGAGTCCCTGGCCGCCCTCCGAGAAGAGCGCCGACTGCTGGTCGGCGATGCAGGACTTGATCGGGATCTCGATGCCCAGGATGTCCGCGGTCATCAAGCCGTAGTCATGGACGTCCGGCAGCACTTCCGGCATCATCTCCTTCGTGATGTAGGCGAAGGCAAGTGCCTCATAGTTGAAGCCGTCGTCGTCGTGGTCGTAGATTGGCAGCGTTCCGGCGTGGGAGGCGCACATCGCGTGGACCTTGCCGCCGGTGAGCTTGTAGAGGAGCCATGTGTCGATGCCGCCCCAGACGCAGTCGGGATCCGCCTGGATCTCCGCCAGCAGGTCCGGGTGCTCGTCGAACATCGCCCTGTCACAGGCCGGTTCCGAAGAGGCCATGGTCTCCGTCGTCAGTTTGACGATCGGATATCTCTCGCCCAGCTTCTGGAATGCGGGATCCTCCAGCAGGGTCTTCCTGGCGCGGACACCGCGGGTGTCCTGCCACACCATGAATCTGCCGTGGATCTTCCCGGTCTTCTTATTCCAATATCCGTGTGTGCCGCGCTGGTGGGTGACGCCGACCGCAGCGATCTCTTCCGGAGAGATGCCGGCTTTCTTCACGGCTTCCCGCAGCGCGAGGACCTGTTTCTCCCAGATCTCCTCGCCGTCCTGCTCCACTTCACTGGGGCCGGGATAGAACGAAGTGATCTTCTCGTAATGCTGTCCGACGATCTCCATATTTCTGTTGAACACGACGCCGCGAAGACCGGTCGTTCCTTCATCGACAACAAGAATGTAATCTTTGCCCATGTCAGAGCTCCTCTTTCTGCGCAAAGGGCCATGCAGGACATGGCCCCTCACACGTCATCTGTTCAGTACGATATTCAGACCGGCAGACTTATTTCTGCGCCTCGGCAGCGCGGCGGTCCATTTCCTTCTTGCCCAGCTCAGGCAGGAAGAAGGTGGTCAGCCACAGCAGCGGGGACAGGCAGCACCAGGACAGGGCTGTCTTCAAAGGCAGAGAGTTCGTCAGGTTGCCGACGATGATACCGGCAAACATGCCGCCCACGTTCGCGATCGTAAGGACGATCGCCGTGCCGACACTGATCGCCGCAGGGGACAGCTTGCCCTCCTTGAAAGGAACACCCAGTGCCAGCGGCACGAAGCAGAACGCTCCATAGCCCGCGATCGCAAATGTGAGGCAGAGCAGCGGGAAGCTCGTCAACACGACGCCGCCGTAGTATGCCAGTGCCAGGATGATGCCCCAAGGCCAGATGAGGGGCTTGTCGTAGCCGATCGCGTTCGCCAGGAACGGCGATGTGATGGACGCGATCGCCGAGAAGATCGGGATCATGCCGATCGCGATACCTGCCTGGCTCATGGTCAGGCCGAGGGATTCTGTTGCGTATGTGGGCCAGAAAGTCGTCATCGCGATCCAGACCAGCGTCGTGCCCGGCCAGCCGATGGCCAGCAGCCAGATGTTCTTGTTCTTGACAGCTTCCATAAGCGGCCCGACAAGGCTGCCCTTCTCCAGCTGCACGGGGTTCTCCGGGTTCTCCTTATACATCACGAACCACAGCGCGGACACTGCCAGGCCGATGATGCCGAGCGCGTTCATCAGGCCCTGCCAGCCGCCAAGGAGCGTGACCAGCGTGGTGACGAAGACCGTGCCGACGACCTGTCCGCCGGTGCCCATGAACTGCTCGATACCGTTGATCTTTGTGATCTGGGAGTCCGGGATCCAGCTTCTCTTGACCAGCGCCAGAGGGCCGGCGACGCATCCCATGCCGATGGCGATCAGCGCTCTGCCGATGTACACCATCATCGGGCCGGTCGCGAACCCGTGGAGCAGGAAGCCCAGGCCGGTCAGAAGATAAATAGTGAATAACAGATACTTCGGGTTCATCTTGGTCGCGAACATCGCGATCGGGAGTGTCAGAAGCACCTGCGTAAGGCTCGAAAGGGTCGACAGGTAGCCGCCCTGCTGCAGGGTCATGCCGAAGGTCTCACGGATGTCCGGCAGGATCATGCCGAGGCCCAGCACGCCGAAATAGGAAATGAACATGATCGCCCAGGGGGAGATCAGAATCGACCACGCTCTTGCGGGAATGCTGTTATTGTCCTTCATCACATACTCCTTTCTTCTTGTACCGCATTGAAACATTGAATAAACAAACAGATTACACAAGTTACAAAAGATACGTGTTTCCAGGCTGCTGCATGAAATGATGACTGTGACTGCAAAAATGGAAAGGCCTACTGTACTTTCTTTTCACCTGCGCCGCGCGGCCGCGCCGCTTCCGGCAGGAAAAATAACAACGGTTCCCGGGATTTTGCGTGCACTTAACAGAGCTGCAGGTTTCTGCAACTGATTCCTACTGATTTTGGACATTTTTTATTCATTCCGTGCGATGTGTGGCCGCCCAGCTGGTCTGCGGCCATACATCACACGAGTGGCTGACTTTGCTTTATGCAGAGGCGACGTCCCTCGCCGCTACGATGTCCACGCCCGTGCCGCACACGTCCGCGCAGATCACGTCCCCGCTCTTCACCGGCGCGCTCGCCTGGATCCCGTACAGGTACTTCAGGCACTCCGGCAGCTTCGCCTTCGGGATCTCGCTCCGGCTGATCACCGGCAGCCTGTGGATCCTCCCGCCGTCGATCTTCACCGTCGTCGTCAGCATACGCACAGGGTTCGTGTACTCCGCTCTCGCGAAGTCCTCTCCCCTCTTGCATGTCTGCCCGCTGATCTCAAGCGCTCCTTCC
>DFIR01000068.1 GCA_002372815.1 Lachnospiraceae bacterium UBA3692 | reverse complement strand
AATCATCTTCTCAAATCAGTTTCATAAACGCCCTCGTCCGCCCCAGCACGTCGGCGCCGTAGACGTCGCTGCCGGCCACGATGGTATCAGCGCCGGCCTCCAGGACGACATGCACGTTGTGGGTCTTGATGCCGCCGTCGACCTCGATGCGCAGGGAAGGATTCACAAGAGAAGCTTCTGCGCGCAGAGCGCGGATGCGATCGGTGGAGGCGGGGATGTATTTCTGGCCGCCGAAGCCGGGCTCGACGGTCATGACCAGCACCATGTCCAGCTCAGGAAGCAGAGGGAAGACGGCTTCCACCGGGGTGAGGGGCTTGATGGAGATGCCCGCCTTCTTTCCGAGGGAATGGATCTGGGCGATCACTTCCCGCGCCGCGGAAACAGCTGCCGCATGCGCCGCCTCGGGGTTCGCGTCGAGCGCACCGGCCACGCCGGCCGCGCCGCCCGCAACAGGCCGCCCATACGCCCCCTCCCCGCCGTAGGCGCCGTTGCCGCCGGGCATGACTTCGTAGTGGAAGGTGATGCCGTCGGCGCCGGCCTCCGCGAATGCGGGGATGTGCTGCGCGGGGTTGGTCACCATCAGGTGGACGTCCAGAAACTGGTCAGTGATGGGGCGGATGCAGCGGATCACGGGCTCCCCGAAAGAGATCTCGGGGACGAAGTGGCCGTCCATCACGTCGAAATGCACCCAGCCGGCACCGCCTTCGCGGGTCTCGAGCAGCTGCTCCCCGAGCCTGGCGAAATCGGCGGAGAGGATGGAGGGAGCGAGTTCTGTTTTGTTGTTCATAGGTCAGATCCCCCTTCACGATTGGATCTTATCAGCCTTCACGATTGGATCTTATCAGGCAAGAACCCGGGACTGTCCGGCAGACAGCCCCGGGTTGTCGTTTTGTATGACAGGTTATGCCTCCAGGAACGCCTTGACCTGCTTGTAGACGCCTTCGCCGTCCAGCTCGTACTTGTGAAGGAGCGGGATGGCCGGGCCGGACTCGCCGAAGCGGTCGCGGACGCCGATGCGGTACATCTTGGTCGGGCACTTCTCGGAGAGGCACTCCGCGACAGCGCCGCCGAGGCCGCCGATGATGCTGTGCTCTTCCGCCGTGACGACCTTGCCGGTCTTGGCGGCGGTCTTCACGACCAGCTCCTCGTCCAGAGGCTTGATGGTGCAGATATTGACGATCTCGGCGCTGATGCCGTCCGCCGCCAGCATGTCGGCCGCTTCCAGGGCGGAGGCGACGCAGAGGCCGTTGGCGATGATGGAGACATCGGTGCCCTCACGGAGGATGGCGCCCTTGCCGATCTCGAACTTGTAATCGTCGCCGAAGACTACCGGCACCGGCGCGCGGCCGAAGCGCATGTAGACGGGACCGTCGTGCTCGACAGCTGCCTTGATGCAGGCGCGGGCCTCGGTGTCATCGGCGGGGCACATCACGACCATACCCGGGATCGCGCGCATCAGCGCAAGGTCCTCGAGGCACTGGTGGGAGGCGCCGTCCTCACCGACGCTGATGCCGGCGTGGGTCGCGCCGATCTTGACGTTCAGGTGGGGATAGCCGATGCTGTTGCGGACCTGCTCATAGGCGCGGCCTGCAGCAAACATGGCAAATGTGCTGGCGAACGGGATCATGCCGGAGGCGGCAAGGCCCGCCGCGATGGACATCATGTTGCTCTCCGCGATACCGCAGTCGATGTGGCGGTCCGGATATGCTTTCTTGAAGACACCGGTCTTGGTGGCGCCGGCAAGGTCCGCGTCCAGGACGACCAGGTTCGGATACTCCGCGCCCAGTTCCACCAGGGTCTTTCCATATGTCTCTCTAGTTGCGATCCTCTTCACGTCGCTCATAATGCCTCACCAATCCTTTCCAGATCCGCCATGGCGATCTTGTACTGCTCATCGTTCGGTGCCTTGCCGTGCCAGTCCACGGAGTTCTCCATGAAGGAGACGCCCTTGCCCTTGAGGGTCTTGCAGATGATCACAGTAGGCTGACCCTTGAGCTCTCTGGCCCTGGCGAAGGAGGTCGCCAGCGACTCGAAGTCCTGCCCGTCCGCGTGCAGCACGTTGAAATTGAAAGCCTCGAACTTCTTGTCGATCGGGTACGGATTGTTGACTTCCGTGATGGAGCCGTCGATCTGGAGGTTGTTGTTGTCGACGATCACGCAGAGGTTGTCGAGCTTCTTGGCGCCCGCGAACATGGCGGCTTCCCAGACCTGGCCCTCTTCCAGCTCACCGTCGCCCAGCAGGGTGTAAGTGCGGTAGCTCTTGCCCTGGAGCTTGGCGGCCAGTGCCATGCCGACGGCCACGGAGATGCCCTGGCCCAGCGAGCCCGAGCTCATGTCGATGCCCGGCAGATAGTGCATGGAGGGATGTCCCTGCAGACGCGCGCCGATGTGGCGGAAGGTCTTCAGCTCTTCCCTGTCGAAATAGCCCCGCTCGCACATGGCGGCGTAGAGGCCGGGGCAGGTGTGCCCCTTGGAAAGGACGAAGCGGTCCCTGTCCGGATTCTTCGGATCCTTGGGATCCACGTTCATCTCTTCAAAGTAGAGGTAGGTATAGATCTCCGCCGAGGACAGCGATCCGCCCGGGTGGCCGGCCTTCGCGTAGTAGACCTCGGTGACGATGTCCTTTCTCACTTCATTGGCGATCTTCTTCAGTGCCTGTACATCCATTTCGTTCACCTCCCGCTCTGTGCTCACTTGCCCTGTCCGTAGTACGCGTTCGCGCCGTGCTTCCTGTAGTAGTGCTTGTCCTGCAGGACCTGCGGGGCCGGCTGCACGCGGGGCTCGATGAGCTCGGTGCGGTAGGCCATCTTCGCGACCTCCTCGAGGACGACCGCGCCGTGGACGGCGTCCACCGGGTCCTTGCCCCATGCGAAGGGACCGTGGTTCTTGCAGAGGACCGCCGAGACAGCCTCGGGATCCTTGTCCATGCGTGCGAATTCGCTGACGATCAGCTTGCCGGTGTTGAGCTCGTATGCCTCGTCGATCTCCTCGCCGGTCAGGCAGCGCACGCAGGGCACTTCCCCGTAATAGTAGTCTGCATGGGTCGTCCCGTAGCAGGGGATGCTCCGTCCGGCCTGCGCCCAGCTGGTAGCGTAGGAGGAGTGGGTGTGCACGACGCCGCCGATCTTGTCCCAGCTCTTGTAGAGCCACGCGTGGGTGGGCGTGTCGGAGGAGGGATTCATCTTCCCTTCCACCTTATTTCCGTCGAAATCCACGACGACCATGTCCTCCCAGCGAAGATCCTCGTAAGGCACGCCGCTCGGTTTGATGACGAAGAGGCCTTTCTCCCTGTCCACGCCGCTGACGTTGCCCCAGGTGAAAGTCACCAGGCCATACTTGGGAAGCAGCATGTTCGCTTCATAGACAACTTTCTTCAGTTCTTCAAGCATTTCTACTCTCCTCTTTTTGAATGCGACACCTGTTTGTACAATATTCTGTGTGATTAGACAATGTTCCGGGAAGCTTCCTCGATCTTGCCGCGCAGGAAGGTACTCGCCGCGGCGATCGTCTTCTCGTAGTCCTGCCCCTTCTGGTGCCAGAACTCGCCGGTGAACGTGCGCACGCCCATCTTCAGGGCCGCCTCGATGCAGGGCACATATTCCGTGTGGCCGTCTGTGCCGAAGTCCATATCCCGGTAGACACCCGGCTTCGTCTCTTTCAGATGTACGGCAAAAATATGGCCGGCCCCCTTGCAGAGGTCCTCCACCACGTCGTGCCCGTAGAGCACCGCGGCGTTCTTCAGGTTGCCGATATCCGGGTAGACGCCCAGCCAGGGGTTGTTCACGGCCGTGACGTAAGCCATGGATTTCTCCACCGTGTCCATGAAAGGGGTCTCCATCGTCTCAAAGCCCATGGCGACGCCCCAGCGCGCCGCGTACTCCGCGGACGCCGTGAGGTTCTCGAGGAACCATTTCCTGGTGTCCTCATCGCCCTCCTCGTAGTAGACGTCGTAGCCGGCCAGCTGGATCAGGGCGATCCCGGCGTTGACGCTGAAGCGGATCGCTTTCTCCATGATCTCCATGGACTTCGCGCGGATCTCCGGATCATGCGAGCCCATCGGGAACTTGCGGTGGCCGCTCAGGCACATGGTCCGGATCGGCGTCCCGGCCGCTCTGGAGAGGACGGCCAGTTCCCTCTGCTGCTCCGCGGACCAGTCCAGTCTCTCCCGGCGCCAGTCCGTCTCGTCGATACTGATCTCCAGGCGGTCGAAGCCGCCCTCCCTGGTGATCTCAAACATCTTGGGGAAGCTGAATCCCACCGGGATCGCTTTCTCATAAAGCCCGAGTGAATATTCCATCATTTCCTCTCTTCCTCAAAGCAGTGCCGCGATGAGCCCCGCAGCCGCCGCCAGTCCGCAGGCGAGCAGTACGACCCCCGCGATCAGGACACCGATCTGCGCATGCGCCTCCGTCACGGTGCCGCGCTCCGGATCATAGTACAGTTTCATGTGCTCCCCGACCTTGAAGGACTTCTCCCCGGAGGAGTTCACGGCGCACCGGCGGAGGTTCTCCTTGCCGTTCAGCGTGTAGCGCACCACCGGATAGTACGTGTATTTGGACCCCACAAGGATCTTGGTCTCCCGCGCGAGCTGCCGGGAGTAGATCTCCACGATCTCCGCGTCCAGCTCCTGCAGGTTCCTGCCCCGCAGGCGGACGTATCTGTAGATGAGGAGCGCGCCTGCCCCTAGCAGGATCAGCGTGAGGCACAGCATCGCCCGTCTCTCCTGCACGTCATTCTGGAAGAAGGCGAGAAGGATGAGGAGCGCGCCGCCGATCATCTGGGCGATCGGAGGGAAGAGCGGGTCCTCCTCCACGCCGCCGATCCGCAGCTGCTGTGTCCCTGCTCCCAGAAGACGCACCTCCTGGGAGGCGGCGTATTCCGTAGGCGACTTCACCGCCTGCCGCTCCCTGCGGCCGGATACGGGATTCACGAATTCCACGAGCACATTGTAGTAGTTGTAGACGTCCCGGTCTTTCCTGTCCTTCCTGACCACGTGGTCACAGCTGACGACGGTCCCCGGGACCGAACCGGACTTTCCGAGGAGGCCGCCCCCCTGCTGCACCTGTCCCGATCCCACGAGAAAGATGACGATGCCCGGTATATACATAAAAAGCTTAGAAAATTCCATATACTTTGCTATTTCTCAGATGAAATGCTATGCTTGGTGCAGCCGTCTGCCGATTTCAGAAACAGCCACAGGCAGCTCCGGCACGGAGGTAGATATGTCCGCACACACCGAAACCAAAGCACTGTTCCTGGATCTCGACAACACGCTCCTGAACGACCGCAAGGAGATCACAGAGGGCAACCGCCGCGCCATCGAGGCGATGCTGGCGGCCGGCCACAAGGTCATCATCACGACCGGCAGGCCCCTCGTATCGGCCCGCATTCAGGCACAGCGTCTCGGCCTCACCGGCCCCGGCTGCTGCCTGATCGCCTACAACGGCTGTATTCTCTATGACACCTTCGCGGAGCGAGTCCTCTTCCGGGACGCGCTGTCCCTGGAGGACACCTACGCCCTCTTTGACGAGGCGCGCCGCCGCGGGATGCACATCCAGACCTATGACGAGACCTGCTGTCTCGCGCAGGAAGGCGCGGATCTGCCCTCCCTGGAGCGCTACTGCGGCAGCATCCTCATGGAGTACCGCATCGTCTCCGATATCCGGAGCCTGCAGCGCCGCCCGGAGAAAGTGCTCCTGATCGACTGGAACGCCCGGAAGCCGCTGGAGGACTACCGCAGCTGGGTCTACGACCGCTTCGGGGGACGCCTCGACTGCAACTTCTCCTGTCCCCAGTACATCGAGATCGTGAACCGGGGCCGGAACAAGGGCACCGCGCTGCTCGAGATGGCGGAGCTCCTCGGCATCCCGAGAGAGAACACCTACTCCGCCGGGGACGAGGAGAACGATCTCTCCATGATCCTCTCCGCCGGCACCGGCGTCGCCATGTGCAACGGCATCCCGATGGTGCGCGAGGCCGCCGACTATGTCACGACCCGCGACAACAACCACGACGGCATCGAGGAGATCATCGACCGCTTCATCCTGTGCTGAGACGCCTCAGCGCGCAGGGACCAGAATGACCCCGATCCCGCTCTCCCGCAGGCTCCCCACGATCTCCGGATCAGCCAGGCTGTCCGTGATGAGAGTGATGCGGCGGTCATAAGTGACGCCGTTTCCGGGGTGTCCGCTGCTGTGGGACTGGAGCTTGGTGTGCTCCGCCAGCACGTAGATCTCCCCTCTCGTGCGGGAGACCATCATCTCGTTGATCGAGATCTCGGTGGGGATGTCGTAGCGGAACTCGCCGCTCTCGTAGACGGCCGCGCATCCGAGGAAGGCCTTGTCCGCCTGCGGCGCCGACAGGAGGTTCCGGACGACATATTCCCCCATCATCAGGTTCCCCTGGACCTCGCCTCCGGTGAGATTGACCTGTACGCCGGCGGGGTAGGTCTGCCCGACCGCCCAGCCGTTGTTGGTGAAGACGCGCACCCGCTTCTCCTCCGCGTACTGGAGCATGTTCAGCGCGACCCGGCTGCCGTTGATGTAGATCCGGTCGCCGTCCTCGAGAAAACGCGCCGCATACCGGGACACAAGCTCCCGGCACCTGGCCGTCTCCCCGCTGAATACCCGCAGCGCGTGCGCCCGCTCCTGGGAGACGGCGCCCCCGTGCGTCCTTCGCAGGAGCTGCCTGCGCTCCAGCAGGGCCAGATCTCTTCGCAGGGTCATAAGAGAGACACCGAGCTGCTCTGACAGTTCCTCTGTGCGGATCTCTCCGGCCTCCCGGACCTGCTGTAAAATCTTCTGCTGTCTCTCCTCGACGATCCTGCGGTTATTCTTCACGGCGACAGTCCCCTTTTTGAAAAAACGGGCCCCACGAGCAGATCCCCTCCGTCGCCGGGCCCTTGGCAAATCCTGTAATAGTGCAGTGCCGCTCCGTCAGCGGAGCGCACTTTCCGCGGAGGTCAGTCCAGAAGTCCCGCCTCTTTCAGCGCTGCCTCGATCTCCTTGTCGGACATGACGTTCTTCAGAGGGATGAGGACGGTGCCGTTCTTCTCGATGCCTTCGAATGTCTTCACGAATGTGCGCGCGCAGAAAACGACGTCATAGTTTCTCGCAGCGGTCTTGCCTTCGGAAACAGGGCAGTGACGCAGCTCAGCGGGAGTGATGCCGTTTCTCTTCATGACCTTTTTGATGGCGTTCTCCATCATAAGGGAGGAGCCGGCGCCGTTGGCGCAGCAGGCCAGGAGTTTCTTTCCGTCAAGTTTAGCCATTGTAATGTCCTTTCTTTGTTTCTGAACCGGCGGCCCGGCGTTCTGCACGGGCCGCCTTTCTAGCATCTAAAAGCCCTATTGGCATTTTACACCATACAGGTATCGTTTGAACAGTCCTGCGGTGATCAGGCAGCCGCTTTCTTCTTCTCGATGTGCTCGACGTATGCGTCGTAGTCCTCGGTGATCAGGAAGTAGCCTTCGGGATCCATTCTGTACTCGATCTGCGGGATCGCCAGAAGGATGACAACGACGATCGCCACGCCGATGTAGCCGAGATAGCGCATAAGAACGGTGAACAGAGGCCACACGGTATCCCAGTCGAACATGCCGAGGTAGCCGCCGTAGTTGGCAAGGCCGACCCAGCCCGAGATGAAGGCAGCGCCGAAGACCTGGATGAGGCCGGAGATGAACGGGATCACAAGGCAGGCCTTGAGACCGCCCTTCTCGTTGGCGACCAGACCGATGGTAGCGTTGTCAAAGAACACCGGCACGAATCCGCAGATGATGATCGTAGGAGAGTGCAGGACGACCAGAAGGATGATCGCGACCAGCTGACCCATAAGGCCCGCCAGGAAGCCGAAGGTGACCGCGTTGGAATCGCCGAAACCGAAGCAGACTGCGCAGTCGACGCCCGGGATCGAGGAAGGAAGGAGCTTGTCCGCGATACCCTGGAAGGAAGCGGTCAGCTCGGTGACGAAGGTGCGGACGCCCAGCTGCAGGATCGCCAGATAGACAGCGAAGTTGAGGGACGTGTTGAAGCAGTAGAAAACGAAGTTCTCAGTATCCTTGGTAGCGCCGGCTTCCACGAAGAAGGGCTTGCCGATGATCGCCATGATGACGCCGAAGAAAGCGGTCATCAGGATAGCGGTACAGACCATGTTCTCATTGAAGATGGAGAAGAAGCCGGGCATTTCCATCTCGCCGACCTTCTTGATCTCCTTGTCGCGCTTGCCGCCGTTGGTGCCGAAGAACTTATCGGCTGCCCAGTAGGAGAGACGGATGCCGAACATCTGCTGATGCGCGATGGCGAAGCCTGCGCCCTCGGAGAGTTCCTGCATGGGCTTGACAGTGAGGTTGGAGCCGACTGCCCAGTAAGCGCCGAGGATGACCGCCATGACGACCATGAGGGCGACGCTGTTCTCAAGGAGCTGGGGCAGAGCGAACATGATCAGCCAGTAAGCGGTCGCGGCCTGCTGCACCTGCACGTGGCCGGTGGTGAACAGGGTGCGGCACTTCGTGATCTTGTTGAAGCGGACCAGCAGGATGTTGACGATGAAAGCGATGAGCAGCAGGGTCATAGCCTGGGAGAAGCCCTTGCCGAACACTTCCTCAACGCCCGCGGTAACGGCGTTCTGGCCGTAGTAAGGGTCGATGACGCAGGCCGTCAGATTGAAGCGGTCCTTCAGACCGGCAAGGATCGGACGGAAGGTGCTGGTCAGGCCGCCGGAACCGGCGTTCAGGATCAGCATGCCGATGATCGCCTTCAGGGTGCCGGCGAGCGTGTCATACCACTTCTTGCCCATCAGACAGTAGCCGAGCAGGGTCAGGAAACCGACCATGTAGGGTGCCTTCTGGAGAACATAAGTTGCAAAGAATGTCCAGATTCCGTATAAGATTGACATATTTCCCCCTTTTCAGAGATGGTGGATGGATGGTACTGCAGTCCCCGGAATGGCCGGGAACTCTCTATGCACAGCGTTTCTCCTGCGCTCCCTTATTCTTCACAGGGGAAGTCGCGCTCTGCCTTGAGAATGTCCTCCGGCGTCTCCGCAGCGGCCAGCGCGTCGATCAGATCGTCGTTCATGAAGATCTCGGTCAGCTGCGCGATGTTGGCCAGATGCTCCTCGGGATTGACGGCGGAAAGGGTGAAGAAAACGTTCGCCTCCTTCTTCTCTCCGTCCTCGTCCTCGCCGAAGTCGATGAGTTTCTTCGAGACCATGAAGCCGATGCCTGTGCGGTGTGCTCCCTCAGCATTCTCCTGCGTGTGAGGCATCGCGATGTTGTGCTCGAAGACCACATACGGCCCGTACTTTTCGATGCAGGCCACGATCTGCTTATAGTAATCTTCGTCTACGGTCCCGTCCGCGACGAGCGGCAGCGCGGAAAGCCGCACGGCTTCCTGCCAGGTCACGCCTTCGCCGTCGATGAAGCTGTAATGTTTCCTCTCGACGATGTCCTGTAAAACCGTACCCATATTCTGTCCTCCTTCTTATGCCGCCGATCACAGGCAGGAGCGGAAAGGAATATTCTGCGGTGCCTCGAAGCAGTCCTCGAAGCCTCTGCGGTGGTGGTAGTAGATCTTGTCCTTGTCCTGCGGATAGGTGTACTTGCCGCCGACCTGCCAGAAGAACGGATGGAACTTGTACTCGTTCCTGTCCTTCTTGAAATCGTACAGGAGCTTGATCTCCTCGCAGTCCGCCTGGAAGTTGGTCCACACATCCCAGTGGATCGGGCAGACGACCTTGCAGCGGAGGTTCTCCGCCATGCGGAGGATGTCGATGGAGGTCATCTTGTCCTGCATGCCGATCGGGTTCTCGCCGAAGCTGCCGAACGCCAGGTCGATGTCGTAGTCCTTGCCGTGCTTCGCGAAATAGATCGAGAAGTGGCTGTCGCCGGAGTGATAGATATTGCCGCCGGGGGTCTTCAGCAGATAGTTGACGGCCTTGTCATCCATGTCGGTCGGGCACTTGCCGGTCAGTTCCTCGCGGTCGGGGCCGGTCGAATCCGTGGTCACGATGCAGGTCCTGTCGAAGCTGTCCAGGCAGACGATCTCAATGTCCTTGATCTTGATGATGTCGCCCGGCTTCACGATCTTGATGCGATCCTCCGGAACGCCCCACTTCATCCATGTCTCGGCGGACTTCAGAGGTCCGATGAAGGGCACGGGGATCTCCTTGCCGTTCTCGTCCGTGGTGGTCATGCCGCTGTTGATGACGTGGGCTGCCCACTCGGCGCTCATGTGGTCCTGGTGATAGTGTGTCGCAAGGACCGCGTCGACCTGCTTGAAGGCGAACGGATCGATCACAAAAGGAACATTCCTGAGGTTCGGCTGCATGGCGCGTGCGCCGCACATATTCGCCATCTGATGGCCGACCGCCATCTTGCCGTTGCCGTGTGTCCTCTTGCCGTTGCCGCACCAGAGGTCGATCGTGATATTCGCACCGCCGGGGGTCTTAAACCAGATACCCGTGCAGCCGAGCCACCACATCGCTACGTTGCCCTCCGGGACGACTTCGTTCTCGATATCTTCCACCAGCCAGGTGCCCCACTCCGGGAACGTGCTCATGATCCAGCCCTCACGGGTCATTTCGGAAATCTTGCTCATGCTAACCTCCTTATGTTTTGCTGCAGAGCCTCCGCGTGTTTCTTCGCCATATACACTATACACCCGCGCGCAGGTGATTGCAACAACTTATGATCGTTTCTATAAATTAATTCTAAAGTTTGTTTCGTTTGCGTTCGCTTTATGTTGTTTTATGTTCGTTCAGACAAATATTGTCATTTGTGCAATCTTATTGTGCATGTCCGTCTGTTCCCCTGTTCTTCCGTCAAAATGCCATTGTAAAGCGCACGTTCTTTCTATATAATGGGAAATATAAAATATGCAGGCATGGAAATGCCGCCCTGTGTGTTCTTCGCCGTCTGCACAGGTAATGTTCGTTTTATGTTTCTTGCATGAACGGAGGTCCGTCTGAATCATGAAGATCGAAAAGAAAGTTATTTCCAACCTCAATAAATGCTACGCGATGTCGGAGCTGACCTGCGAAGGCAGGCACTGTTTCCTTGTCGCGGCGGAGAAGCATGACCCCTGCTATCTCTTCTCCGAGGACGGCGAGTGTCTGGAGACGGTCTGGACCGAGCCCGGCGGCGTGATGACGATGACGCCCGTCCCCGGTACCGACGGCCAGTTCCTCGCCACGCACAAGTTCTACTCGCCCAACGATTCCGCCGAGGCGAAGATCGTGATCGTGACCCGCCGCGGCAAGGACGACTGGGAAGTCCGCACGCTGTGCGAGGCGCCTTTCGTCCACCGCTTCGGCATCCTGCGGCGCGCCGGCGTGAACTACCTGCTGGTCTGCTGCCTCAAGAGCGGCCACGAGTACAAGAATGACTGGCGCTTCCCCGGCGCCTGCTACGGGGCGGAGCTTCCGGAGGATCTCTCCTCCTTCGGTGACGGCAACCTTCTGGAGCTGGAGCTCCTCGCCGACGACCTCCTCCGCAACCACGGCTATTCCAAGACGACCTGGGGCGGCCACGAGGCGGCTGTGGTCGGCTGCGAGCAGGGTTCCCTCCTCTTCGAGCCCCCTTGCGTGCGCGGCGGCGACTGGACCATCACGAACCTGCTCCCCGTTCCCTCGAGCGACGCGGTCCTCGTGGACTTCGACGGCGACGGCAAGCCGGAGCTCGGCCTGATCAGCCCCTTCCACGGCAATTCCCTCACCATCTGGCACCTGGATGAGTTCGGCAACTACGTGCCCCAGTGGAAATTCCCGGCGCCCGAGAAGGACACCGAGATGCTCCACGGCACCTGGGCGGACACCGTCCTCGGCAAGCCCGCCTGGATCGTCGGCTGGCGCAAAGGCACCCGCGACAGCATCCTGATCACCTGGGACGCCGAAGCCGGCGACTACCACTACGACTACATCGACCGCGCCGCCGGCATGGCTAACGGCCTCCACTTTGTGAACGCCAAGGGCCGGGACGTCATCGTCGCCACCAACCGCGAGATCGACGAAGTGGCACTCTACACACTCACGGAAGAATAAGTTGATCCTGCTGCAGGGATTGATTCAAAGAGGCTGTCGCACGTCGATGCGGCAGCCTCTTTCTGGAAGTGTTGATATTTGTGCTTAGATAAAGGTGATGGCAAAGGTTTGTTGGGAAATCTTACGTAATTACGACTTTTGAAAGATGTCAGTTCCTTCTGCTGTCTGATCCACTGTCTGAAGAGCCTTTCAGACAGCAAGATAGACAGCTGCTGGCCAACAACTGTCTATCCAGCTGTCCGAAAGGCAAAATAAACAGCCAAGTAGACAGGTAATAGCTGCCAGCTGTCTATCCAGCTGTCTGAATAGCAAAATAGACAGCCAAATAGACAGCTGATAGCTGCCAGCTGTCTATCCGCCTGTCTGAATGGCAAAATAGACAGCCAAGTAGACAGCTAATACCCGCCAGCTGTCTATCCAGCTGTCCGAAAGACAAAATAGACAGCCAGGTAGACAGCTGCCGACCAGCACCTTCCTTACCAACTGTCCGAAATGCAAAACAGCCAGCAAGATACACAGCTGCCACCCCAAACAAAATAGAAGGGCCTGCCGCACCCAAACTGCGGCAGGCCCCTCCTACGATTCTTCAATATCTACAACTTCTCCGCCTGTCTCGCCTCCTCTGCCGCGGTCCTGCATTCCTGCAGGCTTGCGCCGCCGGAAGCTTCTACGATCGAGGCGACTGCGCCTTCGACGAAGGGGCAGTCGATGAGGACCACATCGGGATCCCCGAAGTCCTCGATGACCATCTCCGCCGTCATGCAGGAGCTGCCCATGTCCGGGATGACCAGGACGCCTTCCGGCGCCTGTTCGCGGATCTTCGTGACGGCGTCCATGATCTTCTCATAGTCGGTCCCGAGACCGCCGTCCGCCATTCCTCCGGCCGCCGCGACCGGTACGTCGGGCGCCATCATGGTCCCGAGCTCCGCCGCGCCTTCGGCAAGCTTCTTTGAGTGAGATACCAGTACAAAACCAACCATCTGCAGCCTCCTTCCGCGGACAGCTGCCGGCGTCGTCCGCCGTCAGTATGCGGCCGCGATCGCTTTCAGCAGCACGGTGAAGGACGTCGCGCCGGGGTCCTGGTGGCCGATGGACCGCTCGCCGAGGTAGCTGGCACGGCCCTTGGTGGCGATGATGCCCTTCGTGTACTCCACGCCTGCCTCCGCCGCGGCAACGCCCGCATCGAGCACCGCGCGTGTGTCCTTTCCTTCCGCTGCGGCCGCGCGCATGGCGTCACGGGCCGGGATCATTGCGTCGAGCATGGTCTTCTCGCCCTGTACGGCCTTGCCGCGCATCTGGACGCCGCCGATCGCCTCATCCATCATGACGAGGAAATCGTCCATGCCGATCTCCATCTTCCCAGCGGTCTTCGCGCCGGCCTTCATGAAAGCTGTCCCGTAAAGGGGACCCGAGGACCCGCCGACGGTGGACACCAGGTCCATACCGACCTTCTTCAGGATCGCGCCGATGTCCTTCGCGGCGATGCCCGGAAGGTCCGCCTCGACCTTCTTGAAGCCCCTGTCCATATTGATGCCGTGATCGTTGTCGCCGATCGGCGCGTCCAGATCCGTCAGGAACTGCGCGTTCTCGCTGATCGCTTCCTTCATGGCGTGGAGGATCTCCACGACTTTCGCATTATCTGTCATCTGCTGCCTCATTTCCCCTGACGTCCAGGTACTGCTTCTTATGTGATACTCAGATCTCCTTGAATGCGGGCGTGTCGGCCGGCGCATCCAGCAGCTCTTTCAGCTCGTCGTCCAGGCGCAGCAGCGAGATCGAGAAGCCTTCCATCTCCAGGGAGGTCATGTACTCGCCGACCAGGCTCTTGTAGACCTTGATGCCCTTCTGTTCCAGGACGTCGTGGACGCGGTTGTTCACGATGAACAGCTCCATCAGCGGGGTCGCGCCGCAGCCGTTGATCATCACGGCGACTTCCCTGCCGCTGTAGTCGATGTCCGCCAGGATCCTGTCGAGCATCATGTCGACGATCTCATCCGCAGGGCGCAGCGGTTCGCGGTGCGTGCCGGGTTCGCCGTGGATGCCGATGCCGATCTCCATCTCGTCGTCGCCGAGCTCGAAGCCGGGCTTGCCTGCCGCCGGGACGGTGCAGGGGCGGATCGCCATGCTCATCGTGCGGACGTTGGCGATGACCTTCTCCGCGACCGCCTTGACCTCCTCGAGGGAGGCGCCGGTCTCCGCCTTCGCGCCGGTGATCTTGTGAACAAAGACCGTGCCTGCCACACCGCGGCGGCCTGCGGTATACAGGGAATCCTCGACAGCCACGTCGTCGTTCACGACGACCTGGTCCACCTTGATGCCCTCGTCACGGGCCATATCGGCGGCCATCTCGAAGTTCATGACGTCGCCGGTGTAGTTCTTGATGATGAGCAGAACGCCCGCGTCGGTCGCGACCGCCTTGATCGCCTCGTAGACCTGGTCCGGTGTGGGAGAGGTGAAGACTGCGCCTGCCACTGCGCCGTCGAGCATGCCCTTGCCGACATAACCTGCGTGTGCGGGCTCATGTCCGCTGCCGCCGCCGGAGATCAGGGCGACCTTGCCTTCCTTCTTCTCAGCGCGGACCAGGACCGTCGTCCCGTCCAGGCGTCTCACATACTGCGGATATGCCTTGCGGAGGCCTTCTACCATCTGCTCCTCAACGAGATCCACTGCATTGATAATCTTCTTCATTTTCTCTCCTTCCCGCGTTCCCCAACGCCGCATAGTAATATTGTACAGGATTCCCCCATGAATCCTGCCGAATTTATAAATATTGTACTATTCTGCCGATGCGGAGTCAATCGGTCCGGCCCTGTTTTGGCACAAGAAAACGAGCCCCGAAGGGCCCGCCGCCGTATAAAACATCCCCTGTTCATTCCCGACCGTCCAGCCGGTCTCTGCAGTACCGCCACAGCGTCTCCATGCGCATGCCGCGGGACCCTTTGAAGAGCAGGACCGCTCCCGGCTGCAGGAACTGCGCCAGATATGCCTCGGCCTCCTCTTTCTGCGCGAAGGCCCGCACCTGCAGGTCCCCGCCTTTCCGTTCCCGCTGCTCCCGCAGCGCGTCCGCCGCGCCCTGCGCGATCCAGGCGCCCCTCGGGCCGACCGCGACCAGCACGTCGAGATCCAGCTCCGCGGCCGCCTCTCCGACGCCGCGATGCAGCGCCTCCTCCGTGCTCCCCAGCTCCAGCATGTCGCCGAGGACCGCGACCTTGCACATGCCCTCCGTCCGTCCGATACCGGACAGGATGGACAGCGCGTTCTTCATCGACTGCGGGTTCGCGTTGTAGGCGTCATTGATCAGCGTGACTCTGCCATCCTCTCCAGCGCGCGTCACCTGCATGCGCATGGGGGTGGCCACATACATGGACAGGCCCTCCCGGATCTGCGCATCGTCCAGCCCGAGCTGATGCCCGACCGCCGCCGCCATCATCATCGGGTAGACCATATGTCTGCCCAGCGCCGGCATGGAGAGCGTGCAGGACGTCTCCGCCCCGGTCATCTCCGCTACAGCTCTCTCCGCCATCGGGCTGCCCGGCCTGCAGGCGGCGTCCGTGCAGATCACATCGCACTCGATCCGGTCCGCCAGACGGTCCCGGATCTCCGTCGTCCGCACCGCGAGCTGCTGTGCGGGAACGCAGGCCTGCTCCGTCCCGACGTACAGGATCCTGTGTCCGCCCTGCGCGATCTTCGCGGACACGTCCGGTGTCAGCGCCGTGAGCAGCGCGTCGTCCCCGGAGAAGACCGCCGGCGCACCGGCAGGCATCCCTTCGAAGATCTCGCACTTCGCGCGGAGCGTGTTCTCGCGGCTGCCCATGTTCTCGAGATGGGCGTCCCCGATATTCGTGATCACGGCAATGGTCGGCTGCGCGATACCCGTCAGATAGGCGATCTCCCCCGGATGGTTCATGCCCATCTCGATCACCGCCGCCTCATAGCTGCTGTCCAGCCGCAGGAGCGTCAGCGGTACGCCGAGGTGATTGTTGTAATTTCCCTCCGTCTTCAGCGTCTCATAGCCCGCGCTGAGGACCGCGGCGATCGTGTCCTTGGTCGTCGTCTTGCCGACGCTGCCCGTCACACCCACGACCGGGATCGAAAACTGTGCCCTGTAGGCGCGCGCGAGGTCTCCCAGCGCCTTCGTCGTGTCCTTCACGAGCACGAAGAAGGGCTGCGTCTCAGAAGCGCCGTCCCCGCAGCGGTCCGTGATCCCCGGCAGTTCCTTCGACACCACGCACCCCGCGGCACCGCCGAGCAGCGCCGTCTCCGCGTACTGGTGCCCGTCCCGCTCGCCGATGAGCGCGAAGAAAGCGTCCCCGGGCTTCACCTTCCTCGTATCCGTGCAGACGCCGGTCACCGGTGTGTCCGGGTCGCCCTGCAGGATCTCTCCTCCCATATGTGCCGCGAAATCCCGCAGCCTGATCATTTCCATACTCTGTCTCCCTCCGCTTTCATTCCGTTCTCCGACGAAAAACCGGCCGGCTCCGCCCCTGATACGGAAGCAGGCCGGCCGGTACCGTATATATCACGCTTTGCGGGCGAACATGACACCGAGTGTCTGCGGTCCGCAGTGGACCGTGATGGTCGCGCCGGCGGTCACGACCGGCACCTCCTCCACCTCCGGGCAGAACTCATAGATCATCTTACGGACTTCCTCGATGGTCTCCTGGTCGCACCGGGTGTGCACGAGCATGATCCTGTGCATGTCGATGTCGGTGCGCCCCGCCAGACGGTCGTGCGCATAGGCCTGCATGACCTTGCTGATCGTGCCGCGGTACTTCTTCCCGGGCTCCATGATGCCGTCGTGCAGGTTGATGCACGGGCGGATGTGGAGCAGGTCCGCACCGAGAGCCGCGATCGCCGAGCAGCGCCCGCCCTTGCGCAGGTAGGTGAGCTCGTTCGCGATGAAGCTGGTCTCGATCCGCGGGATCATCCCGGTGCAGGAGCGCACGATCTCCTCCGCGGAGGCGCCCTGCTGCGCCATCTCGGCGGCGTGCAGCACGATCAGTCCCTGTCCGGTGCTCAGGTTCCTGGTGTCCACCGGATGGACACCTTCCATGTCCCCTGCCACGATGCAGGCGTTCTGATAGGACCCGGAGAAATGGCTGCCGATGCAGAAATGCACGATCTCCGCGCGTTCTCCGTCCTTACCGCCTTCCTCCTGCAGCATGTCGAAATATTTCTGGTACTCCCAGATACTGGGCGCGCTGGTGCCGGGCAGTTCCCCGGTCTCCTCCACGTGCCGGTAGATGTCCTCGGGAGTGATCTCCCTTCCGTCCCTGCCGCTTCTCTCCCCCAGGATCACCGTGAGCGGCAGAACGTGGATCCCGTACTTCTTCGTCAGTTCCGCAGACAGATCACAAGTGCTGTCAGAAGAGATGATTGTGTGCATACTCCGTCCTCCGAAATCAAGCTGTCGGCCCCTGTTGTCTCTTTTTATCCTCTTTGTAAAAAGCGGATAAAAGCTGCGGTCTCTCCAAAAACTCCCCCGAAGAGACTGCAGCTTTCGATTGCGTCTTCAGATATCCGTGCCGTTCCCGGACCGCATCGATCCGTCAAAGAAAAAATCTCATCCCGTCGTTCACGATCCGCTCGCACAGTTCTCCGTAGGAGATCCCCACCGCGGCCGCCTCCTGCGGCACCAGGCTGGTGGGCGTCATCCCGGGAAGTGTGTTAGTTTCAAGATACCAGACACCGTCCTCACTGTCTACGATAAAATCGCTCCGCGAATATGTCCGCAGCCCGAGGCACCTGTGCGCCGCCAGCGCAGCCTCTCCCATGGTCTTCTCCACTTCCGGGCTGCACCTGCCGGGACAGATCTCCTCCGTCGCGCCGGCGCGGTACTTGTTCTCGTAGTCGTAGAAACGGGTCAGCGGGACGATCTCCACAGAAGGGAGCGCCCGGTCCTCCAGCACAGCGCAGGTGAATTCCCGACCCTGGATCATCTCCTCGATCAGGATCTCCTCCCCGTAGCGGAGACAGTCCCTGAGCGCGGGGAGCAGCTGCTCCCGCTCATTGATCAGGTAGACGCCGACGCTGCTGCCGCCCCCGGGCGTCTTGACGACGCAGGGGACCTTCGTCTGCGCGGCGATCTCCTCGAGATCCGTCCCGTCGGAGCGCCAGGAATGCCAGGCCGGCATCCGGATCCCGTAGGAATGCAGGATCTGCTTAGTCATCAGCTTATCCATAGCGATGGCGGCGCCGAGATAGCCGCTGCCCGTGTACCGGATCCCCAGCATGTCAAAGGCCGCCTGTACGCGTCCGTCCTCGCCGTACTTCCCGTGCAGCCCGATGAAGACGATGTCCGCCGCCCGGCAGATGGCGATCACCCCGGGTCCGAAGATCGAAGGGTTCCGGTCGCGGCGGGATGCCCGCAGCGCCTGAAGGTCCGGCTCCTTTCCGTCAAATTCCACCGGCACGAGGGCCGGAAGCTCCTCAAACAGGGAAGCCGGGTCCGCCGCCGCTTTGGACGCGGATACGGGATCCATCGCCTCCAGTCCCAGGAACAGGTCCACAAGGACCGCCTGGTGTCCTCTGCCCCTGAGCGCTTCGCAAATGCGCGTGCCCGAGGAGAGGGAGATCTTCCGCTCGGTGCTCAGGCCGCCACACAGTACTGCGATCTTCATGTTCTCTATTATCCTCCGAATTCCGACTGGTTTCTTTGCTTACAGTTGATGGCAAATCTGCTTCATTATAACAACTTGTCCCCTGCTTGTCACGGTCAGGCTGACAAGCAGGGGCAATCCTTTCATGTATGCTTCTGTGAGGTCACCCGGGAGACGTTCTTACCAGCCGCGCCCGCCGCGGCCGCCGCCGCCTCTCTGACCGCCCATCATCTGGCTCTGCACCGTGTCCGTCTCCGTCCCGTTGACGATGAGGGTGCCGCCGGTCCGCTGGCAGGTGCCGTCGTAGTCAAAGGCGCTCTGCGCCGTGATATCCAGCGTGCCGCCTGTGATGATCAGGTTGCCGTTGGAATCCACGGCATCCGTATCGCCGCTTCCCATGACGATGGTCACGGATCCGCCGTTAAACTCCGCCGTGGGCGTCATCGCGCTGCTCTTGTGCGCCGCGTTGATCCCGTCGTCCGAGGCTTCGATATAGATCTCTCCGTCATTCACCTGGACCCAAGTGCCCTCGAGGCCCTCCGAGGCCTTGAGCCGGATCTTTCCGCCGTCGATCTGCAGCTTCGTCGTCGCGTGGATCGCGTCGTCCTGCGCGTAGATATTCACCGCGCCGTCCGTGATGTAGATGGCACCGAGGGTGTCATCGTCATCTTTTTCCGCGTGGAAGCCGTCCTTATAGGTGGCGATATTGACGGTGCCGCCTCCGACCATGATCGCGTCGTTGGCCTCGATCCCGTCCGCCGTCGCCCGGATATTGACCGTCCCGCCGGTGACCTTGACGTCATCCTTGCCGCTGATCCCGTTCTCCGTGGAGGAGATGTCCAGTGTTCCCCTGCCGTTCAGCACCAGGTCATCCTTGGAGAAGATCACGGCGTCCGTGTTCGTGTCGCCGTCCGCCCGGAACGCGCCCGTCACGGACAGCGCGTTCTCCGAATCCGTCGTGGTCACGAAGACCTTGTCCGCGCTCTTCACATAGATGCAGGGGCTGCTCTCATTCGTGATCTCCAGCCCGTCCAGCACCAGCTGGACCTTGGCCTCCCCGTCGGCATCGACGATGACGGAGACGTTCTCCGCCGTGCCGGAGAGGACATACACGCCCTCGCCCGTGATCTCGATGTTCTTCCCGCTCTCGACGGTATAGCGCACCGCGCCGGTGAGGTCCGCCTCCTGCTCCAGGTCTCTGTCCGTAAAGAGGTCGGAGGACGCCGCCTCAGCCGTATCAAGTGTCATCGTATCCGCAGCGGTCTTCGCCGATGCCGCCGGCACCGTGTCTGTCTGCGCGGACACCTGCGTCCCGCATCCCGCCGTCATCAGCGCCAGCGCCGCAAGCGCTGCAGCTGCCATTCTCAGTTTTCTTCTGTTCATATCTCACCTGTACCTTTCTGATCCGGTGCGTCCGGCGCCCGCGCCGTCCGGGGACCGTCCTTCTTTCTGTTCACGGTCTCACTATACCGGATCAACCTTAGAGCTTCCTTAAAGTCACAGGGAGTAAATAGTTCACGGCGGTCATAACGTCTCTGTCGCCAGTCGTTATCACCGCCGTGCGTTCTAACGGTATTTCACGTCAGGAAAGCCTTTCCCGGCGCCGCGAAGGGAGCATCACCTCTCCGCGCTCTTCGGTCTCCTGCCCCTTCTCGCGGGCACAGCGACCTGCTGCAGGTGCCAGATGTCATCGACGTACTCCTGGATCGTGCGGTCGGAGGAGAACTTGCCGACACACGCGGTGTTGAGCATCGCCATCTTGGCCCAGCGCTTCTGGTCGGAGTAGGCCTCCTCGACCTCTCTCTGCGCTGCCGCATAAGATTCGAAGTCTTTCAGGATGAAGTAGCGGTCCGCCCTGTCGTGGCCGTGCGCGTGCAGGAGCGAATTGTACAGAGGCCGGAAGAGTTCCGGATCATCGGAATAGGTTCCGTTGACGAGCTGCATCAGCACCTGGCGCACGTTCTGGTCCTCGTTGAAGATCTTCATGGGATCATAGCCGCCGTTCTGCTCGTAGTGGATGACCTCCTCGGAGGACAGGCCGAAGATGAAGGCGTTCTCTCTGCCCACTTCCTCGACGATCTCCACGTTCGCGCCGTCCATCGTGCCGATCGTCACGGCGCCGTTGAGCATGAACTTCATGTTGCCGGTACCGGAGGCTTCCTTGGAAGCCGTGGAGATCTGCTCGGAGACGTCCGCCGCCGCGATGATGATCTCCGCGTTGGAGACGCGGTAATCCTCGATGAAGACGACCTTGATCTTGTCATCGATATCGGGATCGTTGTTGATCACGTCCGCCACGCTGTTGATCAGCTTGATGGTCAGCTTCGCGGTCTTGTAGCCGGCGGCCGCCTTGGCGCCGAAGATGAAGGTGCGTTTCTTCATCTGCATGCCGGGGTTGGCCTTCAGCTGGTTGTAGAGGTACATCACGTGCAGGATGTTCAGGAGCTGTCTCTTGTACTCATGCAGACGCTTGACCTGCACGTCGAAGATCGAGCGGGGGTCGACCTCGATGCCGTTGTGCTCCTGGATGTACTTCGCAAGGCGGACCTTGTTCTTGTACTTGATGTTCATGAACTCCTTCTGCGCCTTCGTGTCGTCGGCGTAGATCTTGAGCTCGTCCATCCTGGACAGGTCGGTGATCCAGTCGTCCCCGATGTGGGCGGTGACCCACTCCGAGAGGTTCGGGTTGGCGTGCAGCAGGAAACGTCTCTGGGTGATGCCGTTGGTCTTGTTGTTGAACTTCTCCGGATACATCTCGTAGAAGTCCTTCAGTTCCTGATGCTTCAGGATCTCTGTGTGCAGACGCGCGACGCCGTTGACGGAATAGCCGGCGACGATGGCCATGTTGGCCATGCGCACCTGTCCGTCGTAGATGATGCCCATCTTGCGGATCTTCTCGCCGACGTTCACGCCGGTGTTGTCGTATCTGGTGTGGATGTCGTTCTCAAAGCGGCGGTTGATCTCCTCCACGATCTGGTACACGCGGGGAAGGAGCTGGGAGAACAGCTCGATGGGCCACTTCTCGAGGGCCTCCGCCATGATGGTGTGGTTCGTGTAGGCGCAGGAATGCGTGACGACGTTCCAGGCCTCGTCCCAGGTCAGCGCGTGCTCATCCATCAGGATGCGCATCAGCTCCGGCACCACCAGTGTCGGGTGCGTGTCGTTCATCTGGAAGACATACTTGTCCGCCAGGTTGCGCAGGTCGTCGTGGCGCATCAGGTACTTCTGGATCATCGCCTGCAGAGACGCGGACACGAAGAAATACTGCTGCTTCAGGCGCAGCTCCTTGCCCTGGATGTGGTCATCGCAGGGATACAGGACGTCGCAGAGCGTGCGGGCGAGGTTCTCCTGCTCCACGGCCTGCATGTAGTTGCCCTTGTCGAAGGAATCCAGCTTGAAGCACTCGACCGGCTGCGCGTCCCAGATGCGCAGCGTATCGACGAATCCGTTGCCGTAGCCGATGACCGGCAGGTCATAGGGAACAGCCTTGACGGAGTTGTAGCCCTTCTGGCGGAACATCGTGCGGGTGCCGTCTTCGGACAGATAGGACTCCACGTAGCCGCCGAAGTGGACTTCCTGCGTGTACTCCGGTCTGCGGAGCTCCAGCGGGTTGCCGTTCTCCAGCCAGTTGTCCGGGACTTCCACCTGGTAGCCGTCGCGGATCTGCTGCTTGAACATGCCGTAGCGGTAGCGGATGCCGCAGCCGTAGGCGGGATAATTCAGCGTCGCAAGGGAATCGAGGAAACATGCCGCCAGTCTTCCCAGACCGCCGTTGCCCAGCGCCGCATCGGGCTCCTGGTCCTCGATCGCGTTGATCTTGAAGCCCAGTTCCTTCAGGGCCTCCTTGACCTGGTCATATGCCATCAGGTTGATCGCGTCATTGCCGAAAGCGCGGCCCATCAGGAACTCCATGGACAGATATACCACGGTCTTGGGATCCTGCTCGTCGAACGCCTTCTGGGTCCGCATCCAGCAGTCGATGATCTGGTCCTTCAAGGCCAGTGCCGATGCCTGGAACACCTGCTGTTCCGTCGCTTCCTTCATCGTTCTGCGGTACATGGTGCGCACGTTGTACTCCACGCTCCGCTTGAACAGATCTTTGTCAAAATTGAACTTAGGTCTTCTCACCATGAGCCGATAATCTCCTTCCAGAATCTTTCGGTTTGGTTTCACTCTCCTGTCTCATTGCCCCCCGAAACAGATTCAGCGAATCAGAGCTTCTCTACACCGATCGTCACGTTTTCCCCGTTGATCTTCCATTCCTTTTCATTCGCGAGTGCCGCGTCGAGCGCCGCCGCGTCTTCGACCGCGTCCGCAAGCACCTTGCCGGTGATCGCGGCTTCATTCTGCTTCGCGATCGCGAGGAGCTTCTCATTGCCCCCGAGCGACAGGCGGATCCTGTCGGTCACTTCGAAGCCGCTGTCCTTGCGCATGGTCTGGATCTTGCTGATCAGCTCGAGCACATAGCCCTCCTCGATCAGCTCCGGCGTGAGGTTGGTATCCAGCACGACGGTGTAAGGGCCGTCCTCCTGGGACACATAACCTTCCTTCCTGGCAGTCTCGATCAGCAGGTCTTCCTGCGCGAGCTCCACGGGCGTGCCGTCGATCTCAAAGCGCAGTGCGCCGGTGCTCTCCAGTTCCTCCATGGCCGCCGTGCCGTCCAGGGCCGCCAGATGCTGGCGGATCGGATTGACGAGCTTGCCGAACTTGCGTCCCACCGTGCGGAGCTGGGGCTTGAACATATAGTTGGTGAACGCTCTCACGTCATCCGTGAAGAGCACTTCCTTCACGTTGAGCTCGTTCTCGATGATCTCGCGGAAATATTCGCCGACCGCTTTCGGTGCGCGCACGAACATGCGGGCGACCGGCTGGCGGTTCTTGATGCCGGACAGGTTCCGGCAGGCGCGGCCGAGCACGACTGCGCGCAGCACTTCCGCCATATCCTCCTCGAGCTCCCTGTCGATCTGCGCCTCGTTCACTTCGGGGAACAGGCACAGATGGATGCTCTCGGGAGCGCTGCTGTCTACGCTGCGGACGATGTTCTGGTAGATCTCCTCCGTCATGAAGGGGATCATCGGGGCTGCGCACTTGCAGACCGTCAGCAGGGCGGTGTAGAGCGTCATGTAGGCGTTCACCTTGTCCTGCTCCATGCCCTTGGCCCAGAAGCGGTCGCGGCAGCGGCGGACATACCAGTTGGACATCTCGTCGACAAAGTCGGACAGAGCTGCGGCAGCCTCGGGGATCCGGTAGTTGTCGA
>DFIR01000083.1 GCA_002372815.1 Lachnospiraceae bacterium UBA3692 | reverse complement strand
GCGCCGGCGTTCCCTGCTCCTCCAGGTCCTTCAGCAGGATCCCGATCAGCATCTCCGCCACACCCGGCGAGGACCCGACGCCCGGCGACTGGATGGCGCCTGCCGTCAGCATGCCGTGCACCACCGGGCTCATCTCCACGATGAAGTCCTCTTTGAGGTCCGCGGGGCGGGCACCGGCGTACATGCGGATGATCTGCTCTCTGGTCGCCTCGGGGTTCTCGTTGCGGCCCATCGTGTAGTCCAGATCTTCCTTCGTGGTCTCGATGTCTTCCTTGTCCGGGACCTCCGTCGCGGAAGGACCGATCAGAATGTTGCCCGAAGGGGTCAGGTCCATGCCGCCGCCCTTGGACTCCACGTTTCTGGCCTTATCCGCAGCAGGACTGTAGTGCTGGGACATCGTGTTGTACATGGGCTTGATATTCTTGTCGATGATGACAAGCGTGCCCTTGCGGTTGTGCATGGTGAAGAACTGGTCGCCGGCCATGGCCGCGATCTCGTCGCCGTACAGGCCCGCCGCGTTCACGATATATTTCGTCTTGATGATGCCCTTCTCGGTCACGACACCCGTGACCTGGCCGTTCTCCACGAGCACGTCGCCGACAGTGCAGTCGAGCATGACCTTCACGCCGTTGCGCGCCGCGTTCTCGATCAGCTTCACGCAGACCTCATAGGGGTGGACCTTGCCCTGGGAAGGCAGCCAGGTACCCGCCACAGGGTGGATCCCGTTCTTCGCCAAGTTGGGCTCGATCTGCATGCACTCCTCGCCATTGAGCATGCGGGGCGTGAGGTCGCCGTTCTTGATCGCGGTCTCCCATCTATGATAGATACCGGCCATGTACTCCGGTTCTGTCGACTCGACAAAAGTCAGCGCGCCGGGGCGGATGAACGCGAAGTTCAGTTCCTTGGCCCACTGGTCGTAGAGGTAGTTGCCGCGCACCGACAGCTTCGCTTTCAGCGTGCCGGGCTTGACCATGCCGGCCATGTGGACGCCGCCGTTGTTGGCCTTGGAAGCCGCCGTCGAGACGTCTTCGCCCATGTCCACGGCGATGACCTTGAGGTCATACTTGGACAGCTCTCTCGTGATGCCGCAGCCGGTGATGCCCAGGCCCACGACGACCACGTCCGCCTCGTCGATCACGCCGATCTCCAGGCCCTTCTGCACGAAAGGCTTGTAGTCCTTCTTCGGGATCGTCAGGCCCTTGACCGTCATCTCGCTCACGACGTTGTAGAGGCCGTCCACCTTGGTCGCCGTCTGGCCCACCAGGACCAGCTGCTTCCAGGTCTCGCACTCGCCGCCGACGATCACCACGTCCGGGCGGGTCTCACTGGGACGCACCGTCAGCGAGAGTTCCGGAAACGCTTCCTTCAGTTTCGCACTTACTTTTTCAACGAAATCCATTTGATGGTCCCCTTTCTCCGGATGATTCAGTCCGGCCAGTCCGGATCGGCAAACAGCGCGCGGCCGATGCCGATCATGTCCGCCTTCCCTTCACTCAGAAGCCGGTCCGCATCCTCCCGTGTTCTGATCCCTCCGGTCAGGACCACGGGAATATGCACCTTCTCTCTGATCGCGGCGGTCATATCGCTGAAGTATCCGGGCTCTGTCCTGTCCTTCAGGATGTAGCGGCACATGCCGCCGGACACATCCAGAAGGTCCGCACCCGCTTCCTCCAGCAGGATGGCCCCTGCGACCGCATCCTCGATCGTCGCACCGCCCTCCATGTAGTCGCTGCCGCCGAACCGGACAGCGATCGGTACGCCTGTGCCGACCTCCTCCCTGACCGCCCGGAGGATCTCCGTATGGATCCGCAGGCGGTTCTCCAGGCTGCCCCCGTATTCATCCGTGCGGAGATTCGTGAGCGGCGAGTAGAACTGGTCCAGCAGGTAGGCATGCGCGCTGTGCAGCTCGACGCCGTCGAAACCTGCCCTGACCGCACGGACCGCAGCCTTAACAAATGCATCTTCGATCCTGTGGATCTCCTCCACAGTCATCGCCCGGGGGATCGGTGCCGTCTGTCCCGGCCGCAGGCCTCTGTTCATGACGGCTGAGGGAGCGATCAGCTCTCCTCCCGTCAGCCTGGGATCCGTCTTGCTGCCGCAGTGCGCGATCTGGGCGAAGATCTTCGCCGGTCCCGTGGTGTGCACCGCGTCGGTGAACCTCGCGAGCCCCTCGACCATCTCATCGCGGTCGATCAGGACCTGCTTCGGCATCCCGTTCCCGGTATAGTGGACGCTCATGAGGCCGGTGACGAGCAGGCCGATGTTGCCTTTGGCCCGGGCCGTATAATGAGCGATCGTATCCTCTGATACGGTCCCGTCTTCGTGCGCCGTCTGTGTCGCGTATGCAGCTCGGACATACCGGTTGATCAGCTGCAGACCACGGACGATGATCGGATCTGATCCTTTCATGGCATTGTCTCCTCTGAATAACAGCGGTTATATATCTCTGACAGCAGCAGCCAGGGGAGTGTGGGGGAGTCATCCCCCGGCTGTCAGCGAAAAGGGGTCAATGATCGTATTTCGGGATCAGCACGCCGTTGTTCATGATGCCGTTGGGATCCATCATGTGCTTCAGATCCCGCAGAAGCGTGAAGGACGAACCATGCTCGATCGGGGCAAAATGCACGCGCTGCTTGCCCATCCCGTGGTGGTGTACGCAGCCGCCGGTAGGATATTTGAGAACTTCCTCGCAGATCGCGTCCACGATCGCGCAGTGCTCTTTGTAATAGTTCTCCGGCGCGTCGATCTTGATATGATAGACGAAGTAGATGTTGGTGCCGGTCTGGTAGCTGTGGGAGATGTGGCCGCCCAACATGACCAGGTTCGGGATCTTCTTCGGGACGTTGGCGATGACATCTTCGTAGATCTGTTTGATGTCCTCCCAGCTGGCGGAGATCTCGGTGGTGGCGTAGTAGACTTCCGTCTCCCTGTATCTCTTCAGGGCCGTGCCGTCCTTGATCGCCTTGTTGACGTCATTGCGGTGCACCAGCCAGTGGGCGACGCCTTCCGTGCCGACGTACCTGCCGCCGTGGGCCTTCGCGATCGCGTCGATGCCGGCGCCGTTCGCCGCCGCGACTTCCTTCGGGCCCTCGCAGGTGAAGAACATGTAGGCTTCGTTCTCGCCGATCTCGACGCTTCCGAAGTTGTAGTCGAAATCGGACTTGTCATACAGACGCACGACGGAAGGCCTGTAGCCCTTGGTCATGATATCGTGGACCGCCTCAAAGCCTTCGCCCATGCTCTTCATGATGTAGCCGCCCATCCACATATCCTGCGGATAGTAGGTGAAGAGCTTCACGGTCACTTCCGTGATCACGGCCAGGCCGCCCTCGCTGCCGAGGAAGAGATGGCGCAGGTCGGGACCGGACGCGCGGCGGGGCACGTTGCGGATCCGGATGATCCGGCCGTCCGGCAGGACCGCCTCAAGACCGCAGAGCAGGTCCTCGATGCCGCCGTAGTAGGTGGAGAACTGTCCGATGGACCGGGTAGCCACCAGGCCGCCCATGAACGCGACGGGCAGGGACTGCGGGCTGTGGCCGGTCGTCAGACCGTCCTTCTCGACCTCGTCCTCCAGGACCTGGAGCGGCACGCCGCACTGGCAGGTCGCCATCATGTTGTATTTGTCGATCTTCAGGATCTTGTTCATCGGTGCGCAGTCCAGGACGATCGTGTCCGGATCGCGGACTTCCAGAAGACCTTCACCGGAGGAACCGCCGGTCCTCGCGATGACATTGATCATGATCTCGTTGCAGTATTTAAGGACCTTCGCGACTTCTTCCGTCGAGTGTGCCTCCACGACCGCGAGCGGATCCGGAAGCGTCTGGAGATCGAAGGCTCTCTCATACCCTCTGTTCAGCCCCAGGCTTCCGCCCCTGAGCGCTTCTTTGCTGGTCAGGACCTGCGCTTCTCCGACCAGTTCCTTAAGTCCCTGCAGTGCGCATTCTCTTGATACGAGCATATCCGCCTCCTTGATAATCATTCGCTCAGTTGTCTGTCTCTTCTCTATGTGATCCGGGATACAGGTTCCCGGGTCCCAGCAGGTTCATCGGATCCATTGCTTTCTTCAGCTTCTGCGCGTTCCGGATCCTCTGCGGATCCGTATGCGTCAGGAAGAGGATCCTCTTGCGCTTGCCGACGCCGTTCTCCGCCGCCGCGGTGCCTCCCATGGAGCATACCTTTTCTGCCCAGCTGTCCGCCAGGTCGACGGCCTTTCCGAACGTCTCCGTGTTCTCCGGGAGGAGATTGACATGCAGGTGCGCCTCCGCGATGTGTCCGAAGATCACGCCGGGAATGCCCGTGTCCGCGAGTCCCTTCTCGTACATGGCCAGGACCTCCCGCAGCTTCTGCACAGGAGCCTGCAGGTCGCATCCGATCTTGCAGATCTCTGGCGCCGCCAGCCGGTTCCGGTCGACCCTTGTGTTCACGGCTTCCGGCACGGCGTGGCGCATGCTCACGAACTTCTCCATCTCCTGGCTGCCTGTGCCGGCCCAAGTGAACTCCTCCGTGCCTCCCGCCTCCTCAAACCGCATGAGCAGCTCGCCGAGCGCGTCGGACGCGTCGTCCGCGGCTTCCAGTTCCACATACAGCGCGCAGTCCGCGCCGACAGGGAAGTCCGGCACTCTCCGCAGCGCCTCGATCTGACCTCTCGCCTCGTCGATCAGGAGGAGCGCCGTGCGGTGGTAGAACTCGACCGCCGCGATCTTCGCATTGCCGCCGTCCTCGAAGCCCGTCTCCCGCAGAGGCAGGATCCCTTCCAGGAACTGCAGCAGCTCCTCTTCCTCCGGGAAAAAGAACAGGACGCCCCACCTCTCCGCCGCCTCCGGCTCCAGCCGCAGCCGCAGCTCCGTGACGAAGCCCAGTGTTCCTTCACTTCCCGCCAGCGCGTCGATCAGGTCCATGCCGCGGTACAGGCCGAACGGCCCTTTTGTAAACCACGCCTTCTCCGGAAGGTCCACCAGCGCTGCGCGCGTTCCGCCCGGAAGGGTGATCCCGTCGCCGTCAAAGAGGTATTCTCCGCGGCGGATCGAGAAGGCTCTCCCGTCCGGACTGAGGAACCGGATCCCGCAGACACTGTCACCGATATCCCCGTGCAGCAGTCCGCCGGGGCCTTTGGCGTTACAGGCGTAAGCGCCTCCGATCGCGGCCGTCTCCTCCGTCGGCGCGCACGCCAGGCGGTATCCACGGATTCCTTCCCTGCCGAGCGCTTCCCGGATCTCCGAGATCCGGAGCCCCGGCTGTGCGGTCAGATACGCCGCTCCGTCTTCTTCCGACACCTTCAGGACCTTGTTCATCTTCTCTGTACAGAGGACGTGTCCTCCCGCCGGGACGGCCGCGCCGCAGATGCCGGTCCGGGCGCCCTGCATGGTCACCGGTACGTTCTTCTCCGTACAGAGCCGCAGGATCTCCGCCGCTTCCTCTTCCTTCTCCGGAAAAGAGATGCTCTCGAAAGCCCCTTCCATGCGGGACTCGTCCCGCCGGTAAGCCATGTACTTTTCGTCGTACGCAGTGATCAGTTCACCCATCGTGTGCCGTTCTCTCCTTCCTCTGTGTAAATATGCCCCGGGGACAAACAGGGGGATGCAGCCCCCGGGGCGGCTCCGTCAGCCGATCTTCACTTCAGGGATTCGATCGGCATCAGGGTTCCGGGGCTGAAGATATTGTTGGGATCCAGGACATTCTTGATCCTCTTGAGCACCTCGTAGGAGCTGCCGTGTTCCTGAGGGCACAGGTACGCGCGTTCCTTGCCGA
This sequence comes from Lachnospiraceae bacterium UBA3692, assembly GCA_002372815.1. Classification (GTDB taxonomy): domain Bacteria; phylum Bacillota; class Clostridia; order Lachnospirales; family Lachnospiraceae; genus CAG-791. The sequence continues at coordinate 3,214 of DFIR01000083.1, read as the reverse complement.
TGCCGTGATGGTGCTCGATCGTGCCGCTCTTGTAGCGCAGGGCGATCAGGCTGATGTCCTCGAAGAACTTCAGGATGGTCTCCGTGGCCTTCATAGGATCCTCGATCTCGAACTCGTACACGAAGTAGATGTTCGCGCCGTTGTGATAGCAGTGGGAAATGTGACCGCCCAGCAGTGTCTGGTTCTCGTACTTGCCTGGCTCCTCCGCCATGACATCCTTGTAGATCGACTGCAGATCTGCCCAGTTGCCCGCGATCGTGATCGCGCCGTACTGCCGCTTCGTCTCCCTGAAGACCTTCGCCGTCGCTTCCATGTCGGCCATGGAGCAGAGATCGTCGACGTGCTCCAGCCAGTGGTCGATGTGGGTCGTGGAGATCTGACGGCCGCCGAACTTCGCGGCGATCTTGTCGATCGCGTCGCCGGTCGCCTTCTGGACACCTTCGGGGCCATCGTTCACGAAGAACATGTAGGCCTCACCGTCCTCCAGCTCGACTGTGCCGTAGTTGTGGTCGTAGTCCGGCTTGTCGTACAGACGCGCGACAGCGGGCTTGTAGCCTTCCGTCATGATCTCGCGGATGGCCTTCATGCCTTCTAGGTAGGACGGCATGATGTAGGCGCCCTTCCACAGATCCGCGTGCGGACGATACTTGAACAGCTTGATATAAGCCTTGGTGATATAACCGAGCGTACCTTCGGCGCCCATGAAGACATTCTTCAGGTCCGGGCCGACCGCGCGGCGGGGAACAGGACGGATCTCACAGACAGTGCCGTCCGCCAGGACGACTTCCAGACCGACCAGCATGTCCTCGATCGCGCCGAAGTAGGTCGAGAACTGGCCCATGGAGCGGGTGGAGATCAGGCCGCCGTATTGCGCCAGCGGGAAGCTCTGCGGGAAGTGGCCGGTCGTCATGCCCATGGGCCGGACGATCTCTTCCAGTCTTGCCACCGGCATGCCGCAGCCGATCGCTGCCGCCATGTTGTACTCGTCGATCTCATAACTGTCGAGGCCGGAGCCGTCGACGACGATCGTATTGTCATCGAGCGGGACCAGGCTGCCCGCCGCGCGGGAACCGCCGGTCTTCGGGATGACATTGATACCGTTCTCATTGCAGTATTTTACGATTCTGGACACATCTTCCGTACACGCAGGCTTCACGACGGCGATCGCAGGATGCGGGTATACGTACCCGAATGCACGCTCAAAGCTGTACTCATAGCTCTGTGCACCGATGATCGCTTCCTCGGTCGTCAGGACTTTTTCTGCGCCGACCAGATCGATGAGGGCATTGACTGCTGCTGTTTTGTCGAACATCTCTTGACTCCTTTCTGCATAGAAAACGATACAGTATACAGTATTTTGTATTTTAAGCAGTAAAAAACTGTTATACTCTCATCCTCCCGTGCGCATCTCCAGGAGCCGGTCAATGAACGCATTGCAGTCGCCCACGTATCCGTGCTCCGCGACGCGGAAGATGGAGGCCTTCTCATCGGTGTTGACCGCATAGATATGCTCCGCATTTTCGATTCCTGCGAGGAAGGCCGGCATTCCCGACACTCCGAGCACAAGGCAGTGCTCCGGCGCGGTGATGCTGCCGGACATGCCGAGGATCTTGCTGAAGGGCATTCCCTTGTCGAGTGCTCCGGGTCTGGAGGCGCCGTACATAGCGTGCAGATGCTCCGCCAGCTGCGGAAGCTTCCCAACTCTGTCTCTGGCGAGACCGTTGCCGGTCGCGACGAGGCGCACGGCTTCCGAAAGATCTTCCGTATCCGACTCCGTGCGGATCAGTTGCTTCTCCCGCATCGGACCTTCCTGCTCCGCCGCAGCGCCGCGGAAGATCTTCTCCTCCTGTCCCGCGTCGACACAGTCTCCTGCCGACGGGCGCAGGGTAGCGATATACAGCGTCTCCGGAAGGCGGAACTCAGCGTACATATTGCCGAGGTACACTTCCCGGACACCCGTCCTCTCCTCCGGACGGATCTGTGTCAGATCGAGCAGGCAGGGGATGGACAGCTCCGTGCAGACACGGATGACCGCCTGGTCGACCACCGGATCGGCGGTGAGCAGGATCCTGTCAGGGGACTCCTCTTCAATATAGCGAAGGATCTGTGCGGACAGTTCCAGCGGGTCCTCACAGTGTTCCACGCGCTGTGACTGCGCGTCCTCTTCCGTGTGCGCCGCCTCGTGAAATGCGGCAAATGTGAGGGCGAGCATCTCCTCGAGATCGTGGTAGGTGCACTCCACGGTCCTGGCCCTCTTCCTCTCAAAAGACAGGACTTCCGGGTCCGGGGTGTCGAATCTCTCCGTCTCGGAGAATTCCATCTCCACGGTCTCCGCCTTCATCCCCTTCGTCGCCATCTTCGCGCGGAGGGTCGAGGCCCGGAGGTAAGGGTGCAGCGCATTCCCGACGGAGATCACCGCCGGCAGCGCACAGATGCCTTCCGCATAGCCGCCTTCCGCGGGATACTGGACGCGAACTTCCTGCTTGGCGGACACGCAGAGATCGATCGCACTGCCGATGAACGGGCGGCCCAGCGTCTTCGCGAGCGCTCCCGGGAAGAGGCCGGTCTTGCCGATACTTCCCCAGGCGCCGCAGAGGATCAGGTCATAGTCCTGCTCTCTCATAAAACGCGCCGCGATCTCCGCCTTCGCGAAAGGCGAGTAGTCCGCCTCCCGGAGATCCGCATGCAGTTCATAAATATGGGCAAAGCCGACGGAAAACAGCTGCGCGTAAACATTCCTGTTGAATCCGCGGTCCAGCGTGATACCGTCGACCTGTATCTCCTCGCCGAGCGCCGTCCACTCATCCTTCAGTCGCAGCACATATTCCGCAGCCGCCTCATCGTAGACCGTGAGCTTTCTGCGGAGATAGCTGACGTCCCAGCCCGCGCGGGAGAAAGATTCCCAGTCGCGGTCCAGAGCCGTCTCATAGTCATGCTGGATCCTGAAACAAAGTGCGATTTTCAAGGCTCCCTCCGTTATGTACATTTTTTTGTACTTTTCGATTTTGATTGTAGCACCTCTATAATCCGTTGTCAATCGGGCGCGGCGATCTTCCGCTCTCGAAACTGTTTTCTGCACAAAAAAAGGACATGTGCATTTTGGAATGCACATGTTCCTTTATTCTCATAATAGTCCCGCCCTGAGGACGGCATCCCTGTCAGAACAGGTCGACCTTCTGCCTCCCGGTGGTGATGTCCTGCTGCAGCTTGAACA
>DFIR01000001.1 GCA_002372815.1 Lachnospiraceae bacterium UBA3692 | reverse complement strand
CCCAATCTGCTCACCTGCGGCGATGAATTCCAGACCCTCCTGCGCCGTTTTGTCAAGAGTGACGACTACGTGATGCAGGACTTTCTCAAGGAGTTTCTGTCTGTCCCGGAGGAACACGGCGCCCTTCGCTATGTGACCTCCTATGAGGGATTCACGCTCGCCGACCTGGTCTCCTATACCGAGCGCCACAATGAAGCCAACGGAGAATTCGGCCTCGACGGACGCGCGGACAACTACAGCTGGAACTGCGGTGAAGAGGGTGAGACCGACGATGAGGGGATCCTGTCCCTGCGCCGCAGACAGATGCGCAATTTCCTGACCCTGCTGCTCCTGGCCCAGGGAACCCCCATGCTGCACCAGGGCGACGAGCGCTGCAACAGCCAGGGCGGCAACAACAATCCCTACTGTCAGGACAACGAGATCTCCTGGGTCGACTGGACCCCTTCCGCGGAGAAGGCCGGGATGACTGCGTTCACCGCCGCCCTCCTCGCCTTCCGCAGAGACCACCCTGTTTTCCACAGCAGCCGGCCTTTCCAGTATATTGATACACTGGGGATCGGCCATCCGGATGTCTCCCTCCACGGAGAGGAGGCCTGGAAGCCGGATCTGGGGCCCTTCAGCCACAGCATCGGCATCGCTTTCTGTGAAAATTACGCTCTGCCGGAGCGAAAGAAAAACCAGCCCGCCTCCCTCCTCTATCTGGCGGTCAATATGTACTGGAAAGAACTGTCCCTGGCCCTTCCCAAGCTCCCTCCGAATTACATCTGGAAGGTCATCCTGGACACAGAGACAGAAGAGGGCTTTTTACAGACACCTGTCACTCCGGGGGACCAGCACTTTGTCCGCACGGCGCCGCGCTCGATCCGCATCCTGCGCGCTGTTTTGGATGTCGATGCGATCGTCCGTCAGTTCAGGCGTGAACGCCTGGCCTCCGTGCCCCGCGCGGCACTTCTCAAAGATCAGCGCAGCGCTTCCTTCCGCAGCATGCACCGGTCACCGGATGCAGAGCACAGGAGAGCTGTCGGCCGCACACCGGCTTCCCTTCGAAGGATCCGGCGTCTGACCCGCTGAGCCTGTCTCAGCGGGAGAAGTCACCCGCTATTTGCAGCACGTGCGTGCATGCCGCGCTGCTGAGCCCGGTTTTTACATTTTTTAATAAGGATCTTCATAACATGGAAAATCATTCCCAGCATCATTCCACCGGGACTGCTACCCGCTGCGGCCACGCTCACATGATGGATTCCGCAGGCAAATGCCCGCCCAACTCTCTGACGCCCGGCGCGGACGCGCTCGTCAAAATGTACACCGGCAGGCCTTCCCGCAGGAACCGGCCGCCCATTACCAGGGAGAAGTTTATAGGGCACCTGACGACCATCACCCACCACAAGCTCCTGGTCCTTGAGGGATGCTGGAAAGTGGGACTTTACCGGCAGGGCCTGCTTCACGACCTGTCCAAATATTCTCCGACGGAATTCTGGGTCGGGGCCCGCTATTTTCAGGGCAACCGCAGCCCCAACAACGCGGAGCGCGAGGACATCGGATATTCCAACTCCTGGCTCCACCACAAGGGGCGCAACCGCCATCACTTTGAATACTGGGTGGACTACAACCTCCGCGGAAAAGAGGGGGAGTCCCCGCTGGTTCCCGTCAAGATGCCGGGCCGCTATGTCGTGGAGATGTTCATGGACCGGATCGCGGCCAGCAAGATCTATATGGGGGATGCCTACACAGACCAGTCGCCCCTGGGATATTTCGATGGCGGCAGGGCCCGTCAGTTCATGCATCCCGAGACCGCCGCGCTCCTGGAAAAACTGCTCCGCATGCTGGCAGACCGGGGTGAGGAATACACCTTCGCCTATGTGCGCAGCCATCTCTCCAAATAAAAAGTTGACCTATGATGATAAAGCCTGCGGAAGGGAATGCTGCTTCAACGCAGGGTCCCTTCCGGCAGCACCGGCGGCTTTCCCATCACAGTTCTTTTGATATACCGATATGAGCATATCAGAAACTTCCGATCTGCTGCAGGCGCGGGAGCGCTTTGACCTGGCCCGCAGCGGCACCATCACACTGCAGCCGCGCCAGCGGCACGGGATCGGCATGCAGTCGGAGAAGACCCTCCACGCAGTCCTGAAAAACTATATCGATCCCGATGAGGACCACCAGGAGATCCCGATCGACCGCTTTATTGCCGATCTGTATCACGACGGGAGGATCACGGAGATCCAGACCGCCCATATGGATGCCATGCGCGCAAAGCTGTCCTGTTTTCTCGCCCTGTATCCCGTGCGGATCGTCTATCCCATTCCCGCCCGGAAATGGGTCATCTGGATCGATCCGGATACCGGAGAACTGCTCAAGAGGAACCGGTCGCCAAAAAGGGGAAGCTTCTATCAGGCCTTCCGGGAACTCTACCGCATCCGGCCCTATCTGAAGGATCCCAATCTCTCTCTGGAGCTGCTCCTGATCGATATGGATGAATACCGCCTCCTGGACGGCTGGAGCCGGGACAGGAAGCGCGGCTCCCACCGCTACGAGCGCATCCCCCTCTATCTGGAGGACAGGATGCTCCTCACATGTCCGGAGGATTACATGCAGCTGGTGCCTCCCGATCTCCCGGAGCCTTTTACATCCGCCCAGTTCGCCGC
>DFIR01000073.1 GCA_002372815.1 Lachnospiraceae bacterium UBA3692 | reverse complement strand
AGCCATTAACTTCTGGAATCGCCGCCCCGGGGAAGAAGACGCATACCGCCGGGGAGTGCAGAGGATGCCGATGGAAGGAGAGAAGGAATGACGAACAAAATCATGGACTACATTGATCTCCGGCATACCTCGCGAAACAAGGTGTGCGAAGTGGCAGGAATCCGTCAGGCAACGCTGCGGAGGTACATCCGCGGAGAATCGGAGCCGCCAGTCAGCGTGGCATATAAAATGTGCGACGCGCTCCAGTGCAAAATAGAGGATCTTTTTCCAAAGGATGAGGAGGTACAGTGATGACAAAAGCTGAGATCGCAAAGGTGGTCGGGAGACCGGCGCTTCTGGCCGGTCAGGATCCGGAAGGAAGGCAGAGCGCGAACGGTGAACATGCCGAAAGAGATCGTGGACCAGATCTGGGCGGAGGCGAAGATCCTCTACGATACAGGAGAAGACCTGGAGCTGTCTGCGGAGGCTGAAGCCAAAGCTGCGGACGCCCAGCGCGAAGCGATGGAACCGGATGAGCGGCAGGGGATCGTGGAAGAGTTCCTCGACAGACTGCTGCCTGAGGGGTGGGGTGAGATGGATATGAATACACGCCTCATGTTCCTCGAAAGCGGGGAGCCTGGAACCGTCCGGCGGACGGAGGTATCGAACATCGAGATCTGGGTAGAAGCACTGCACGGGAATGCGACCAGGATGGAGCCGAAAGACTCCTACGCGATAGCGAAGATCATGGCGAAGATCCCCGGATGGGCCAGGACAAGCGTCAGGAGACGCGTGACAGATTATGGCCTCCAGCGACTCTACAAAAGAGCAAATTAGACAAGTGACAATTGTGACAGCTATTCTATAGAGATTTATTTATTTAGGTAAAATAGGCAAATTTAGGCATGCGTAGGCACGCATATACGCATACGCGTATGTCTAATATGCCTAATTCGCCTATACGCGTATATCTCTATAGAAACAGAGTCACAGTTGGCACAGTCGTCACAGGAGGGAAAAATGGCGAAACGAAAACAGGATCGTGATATCGATCTGTATTTAAAAGTTGGAGCGATGACGCGGCTGCTGCACCAGATCAGCGTAGACGTCAGTATCCTCGCATCTGGTGTGCTTAAAGCAAAAGACATAGACCAGTGGGCCCGGGCAGAGCAGAAGATAGAACTGATCCGGTCCAGGGCAGAAGATTATATGTTCGAGGATCATCCTGAACTGAGCAACGACTATTTAAAGGCTTTCTACGGGTCGCTGTTTAAAGAGTCCGACGCAGAAGTCGACCGGAAGGCCGCAGAAACAGTGGAGTCCTATTTGAGAAATCTTCTGAAGAAGTTGGAGCGTGTGCATGAAAGAGAGTGAAATCGAGAGCTGGCTTAAGTCCAGGATCGAGGGACTGGGAGGGCTGTGGCTCAAGTTTGTGAGTCCCGGAAACGATGGCGTGCCGGATCGGGTGGCTATCTTTCCAGACGGCCGGACGGTCTTCGTGGAGCTTAAAACCGCGATGGGGCGCCTCAGCAGGGTACAGCGGTATCAGATCCGGAGGCTCCGTGAGCGGCATCAGCAGGTGTGTGTCGTTTACGGGAAGCGGGGCGCCGTGGATTTCATCAGGGACATGGCTGATTATGTGACCAGCTCCGGAGAGTACCGGGACGAAGGCTACGCGCCGTATGAGGAGTACGAACTGGAGGGAGGTGATGCCGAATGAAGTTCATACCGCATGAATACCAGACGAGGATGGTCGACAAGATCTACGGCCAGGAGAACGTCGGGCTGTTCCTGGATATGGGCCTCGGCTGAGCAAGACGGTGATCACGCTGACCGCAGTGAAGCAGCTGATCGACGACTTCGCGGTCTCGAAGGTGCTGGTGATCGCGCCAAAGCGGGTCGCAGAGGACACCTGGACGAGAGAGCACGAGAAGTGGGACCACCTGAGCGGGTTGACCGTCTCGAGGGTGCTGGGGACGCCACAGCAGCGCGTGAAGGCACTCAGCCGGAAGGCGGACGTCTACGTGATCGGCCGGGACTGCGTCCAGTGGATCGTCCAGAGGTACGGGAAGCTGTGGCCCTTCGACATGGTCGTGGTCGACGAGCTGTCGAGCTTCAAGAACCCCCAGGCGAAGCGCTTCAAGGCCCTGCGGCAGGTGCTGCCGTTCATCGAGAGAGTGGTGGGCCTCACCGGGACGCCGAGCCCCAACGGCCTCATGGATCTGTGGGCCGAGGTCTTCCTGCTGGACAGGGGCGAGCGGCTGGGCCGGACACTCGGGCGGTATCGCGAGAAATGGTTCCGGCCGGCAGTCCAAAACGGGTATGTCGTTTACAAGTGGGCCGCCATCAGGGGAGCAGAGGAAGAGATACGGAGGCGAATTAGCGACATCTGCGTGAGCATGAGCGCCGCGGACTACCTGGAGCTTCCCGACAGAATTGATCGTGAGGTGCCTGTTCGGCTCTCTGAGGCCGAGATGGAGAACTACCGGAAGATGGAGCAGGAACAGCTCCTGCAGGTCGAGGACGAGACCGTGGCGGCCTTAAACGCGGCCGCTGTGATGTCGAAGCTCCTGCAGATCGCGAATGGCAGGGCGTACACCGACGAGCACGGGGTCGTCCGGATCCACGACGCGAAGGCCGAGGCCCTGGCAGAGATCGTGGACGTGTCAGACAGCCCGGTCCTGGTCTTCTACAGCTTCAAGCACGATCTGGAAGCGATCAGGGAGAAGATTCCGGACGCGAGGGAGCTGGAAGGCCCTGAGACCATCGCGGCGTGGAACCGCGGAGAGATCCCGGTGCTGCTGGCGCATCCTGCGAGCGTGGGCTACGGCCTGAACCTGCAGGACGGCGGCCATGTGATCGTCTGGTACGGCCTCACCTGGTCCCTGGAGCTCTACCAGCAGGCGAACGCGAGGCTGCACCGGCAGGGCCAGCAGAGGCCCGTGATCGTCCACCACCTGATCGCAGAGGGCACGGTCGACGAGCAGGTGATGAAGGCCCTGCAGTCTAAGGACACGGGCCAGCGCGCGCTGCTGGAAGCGCTGAAGGAAAGGAGAAGAGAATGACCGAGCAGGGCGTAGACAAATACGGGGCAGAATTTAAACGAACGCATAATGATTTTCTCTTTTGCAAACTCGAGCAGGATAACTGCGTTTGCTCCATCTGCCACGGCACGGGTGCAAAGATAGCATTTGAGTACGTGACAAGGAATTATGAAAGTGCCAGAAAGAAGGGGAAGATATGCGACACCTTGCAGGCTCACAGGCACAGCCTTTGGATATGCCAGAGGTGCATTGACAACTTAGTCAACAAAAGTCACGGATTAGTCAAGGTTTTAGTCAATACGGAAAGGCAGGAAGAATGAGCGATCTAATCAGCAGATAGGCGGCTCTTCTGGCCGCCTTAAAAGAGAGGAGCGGGAAATGAGCACCATGCGGAGTCTTAAACGGAACTTTGAGAAGAAGACCCGGAAGAAGTCCATGAAGGAGCTCTACGCCTACGTGGACCGCACGAGCAGCGAACAGGAGCGGCGGCTTCGGAAGGAGTACGAGGAAGCCAGGATCTCGGAGGACGCGAAGAACATGACCTACGCTATGTATTACCTCTTCGGGATCCAGCTGCACAAGATCTTCGGCTTCGGCGGTCAGCGGTGCCTGCGGCTCTTCGGCGCTGTGGACCAGGAGCTCGGAACGTGGCGGAAGGGCGAGATCAGGGTCGAGGATCTCCGGAAGGAGCTCTTCGACGCGATCGGGATCGACATCCGGCTGGACGATTCAGAGAGGCCGAGGACGTGAAGAGGATCTGGATGAAGTGCGGGCCGCCTCCGTATCTTCTGCCCGAAGTCGTAGCAGACAGCGTGGCGGAGCTGGCCCGCCGGTGCGGCGTATCGGTCAACAGCATCCGGAGCTACGTGAGCCACCGGGCTCACGGGACGAACGGCATAAAGTACAGCGAGCGCTATGTTTGTGTAGAAGTGGAGGAGGGAGACGATGACGATAAGTAAGACGGACTTGATCGCAGACCGGATGCAGACGCCCGCGCTGCTGGAGGGGTTCGCGGAAGAGGCGGCAGAGCTCGCACAGGCGGTGTTGAAGCTGGCCCGTGTGATCCGGAAGGAGAACCCGACGCCGGTCACGGCGCAGGCAGCGCTCGAGAATTTGATCGAAGAGATGACGGACGTATATCTCTACAGCGAGATGGTGACCTATAAGCTCCGGATCTCGCTCTGGGATGTCGTCCGCAGAGAGAACGCCAAAGAGGAACGCTGGCTGCAGCGGCTCGCTGAGAGTGAGAAGCGGAGCTGCACGGACTGCTACTGGTTCAGGCATGACAGAGCGCCCTGCTTCGATTGTAAGTCGCACGTGCTCTGGCAGCCGGCAGAGAAAGGAGACGCGGATGGAACTGAAAGAGGTGTATGATTATCTTCTGTCCGCCCGCCGGATCAGCGACGAGATCTGGCGGAAGGATCTCCGCCGGCAGGAGCTTCGGTCGTGCCTGCTCCCGGCTGCCATCACCTACGACAAGGACCGGGTGCAGACAACGCCGGAGGACAGCATGGCGAAGGTCATGGCTGAGGTCGCGGATCTTGACAGCCAGATCGTGGAGCTGCAGAAGCGGCGGGCACTGCGGATCCTGGAGGTGTCTGAACTGATCGACCGGCTGGAGGACAGCCGGGAGGCTGCGATCCTCGACGCCTACTACCTCGGGGGCCGGTCCATGAAGGAGATCGCGGACCACCTGCACTACTCGATGCAGCACACGTACAGGATGCGGCGGTCCGGGGCTATGAACATGTTAAACATGTTAAAAGGATCTGTGATACACTGATAGGCGTGATCAGATGCAAAGCGGCGCGGAGACTTCCGGGCCGCTTTTCTTGTGATCCTCCTGAACGCGCTCTCGGGGCTTCGTGCTCCGGGGGCGCTTACTTTTACAAGAAAGCGAGGCGAAAGCGTGGCGGCTAAATTTGACCAGTGGCTGACCGAAGAAGGCCTGCTGCGGATCCAGGGCTGGGCACGCGATGGCCTGACGCTTAAAGACATAGCCAAGAACATGGGCTGCAGTCTCACCACCATCAAAACGTGGCGGGATCGATTTCCAGAGATCGCCGAGGCCCTGAAGGAAGGGAAGGACGCCGCGGACCGCGTGGTGGAAAACGCCCTTTACAGGAGCGCTTGCGGCTACACGATCGAGATCACGGAGCCGATCAAGGTCAAGCGGACAATTTACGACGAGGACACCGGGCGGAAGGTCCGGGAATACGAAGAGGTGGTGGAAGCCACGAAGCAGATCCACTACCCGGCGCAGGTCACCGCGCAGATCTTCTGGCTGAAGAACCGGAAGCCGGCACAGTGGCGCGATAAGACCGAAGTGCAGCAGCTGCCGACGAACGGCGTCCTGGAGTCCATCCTGGCGATCGAGAAGGGCGGCGCCTTATGAGCGGCATCGTCTGGGGAAAGAAGCAGCGCGACCTGATCGCCGCGCCCTACGTGCACACCATCGACTGGCTGGAGGGCACACCGAGATCCGGGAAGACCACGGCGGGGATTGCACGCTACGCGCGGCATCTGATCCACAGCCGCGACACGAATCACCTCGTCACGGCGTACAGCTCAGAGCAGGCCTATCGCCTGATCATGGACGGCGATGGCTTCGGCCTGATCCATACATTCAGGGGCTGCAGCCGCGTCGCCCATGACGACGAGGGCGCGCACCTGCTGATCTACATGCCGGATGGAACGATCCGGAAGGTCTACTGGAAGGGCGGCGGGAAAGCTGACAGCCACAAGTCGATCACCGGCATGAGCCTCGGGTCCGTCTACTTCTGCGAGATCAATCTCCTGCACATGTCGATGATCCAGGAGTGCCTCCGGCGTACCTACGCAGCGCAGGACCGCTGGCATATCGCGGACCTTAACCCTCCGCCTCCGCAGGATCCGGTGATCAAAGAAGTCCTCGAGATTCAGGACTGCAGCTTCACGCACTGGACCGTCGAGGATAATCCGATCATCACGCCGAAGCGGCGCGAGGAGATCCGGATCGCCTGCTCGAAGAGCCCATTCCTCTGGAAGCGCGACTGGCTCGGCGAGCGCGTGATCCCGCAGGGCGTGATCTACTGGATGTTCGACGTCAACAAGCACATACTGCGGCAGATCCCGGGCAGGGATGAACTGATCCCGGTCGAGATGTACTTCGCCGGCGACGGCGGAGCCACCGACGCGACCAGCATCGGGTGCTACCTCGTCTGCATGACGAAGGAGCGGCGGCACCGGCTCCTCCGGATCGGTAACTGGTACTACGACGGCGGCCAGATGGCCATGAGCGACCAGGCGCGCCGGATCGTCGGGGACTTCATCCCCACGATGCGGTCGAAGGCCGGGATGCGCGAGAGCTGCGTCATGATCGACCCGGCCTGCAAGGCGCTCCGGCTTGAGATCGACAAGCTCGGAATCACGACGACCACGGCGGACAACAACGGCCACGACATAAAGGGCACCAGCAAGGGGATAAAGGTCGGGATCGAAGAGCTACAGAGCAGCATGAACGACGGCCGTTTCTTCCTGGTGGACGATCCTCGCTACGGCGTGGAGGCGGCGATCAAGGAGCTCGGCCTTTACTGCGTCGACGATAACGGGAACCCGGTCGACGCTTACAACCACGCGATGGACGAGATGAGGTACGGGCACAACTACTTCGCCAAGACGTACGGCATCTGGTGAGGATCTGAGAATGTTTGGATTTGAGAGGTTAAAACGCATTATGCAGAGCATAGGAGCGGCGACGGGGATCGCCAAGGAATACAGGAGCATCTTCGAGCTGGGCGGCGTTCCGGCCTTCAACGAGTTCTATAACATCGGGATCCTGCCCTGGAAGTGTCTCTATAGAGGCTTCTACAAGCCCTGGCATTACGTGCTGGCGCCGACTATCGCGGATCCTGACCATCACCGGAACCTTTTCTATACGCAGCTGTCAAAGGCCGTCTGCTCGGAGCTGGCCGGGATGGTCTGGACAGACCAGTGCGAGGTCGACGTGAGCATGGACGGCCGCGCCGCGGATGCCCAGGAGCCGGACCCGCTGAACGAGTTCGTCCAGGACGTGCTCAGGAAGAACGCCTTCCAGGTGAAGATGGCGGAGGCAGTCGAGCAGGCTGCAGCTCTCGGAGGCGAGGCGCTGAAGGTGTGGTACGAGGTCCGGAGAGACCGCGAGGGGAACGAGATCCCGGACAGCGGCCGGATCCGGATCGGCTACGCGATGGCGGACCAGTTCGTCCCCACAGCTTGGGATAACGCGGAGGTCACAGAGGGGATCTTCGTCTCCCGGGTGGCGAAAGGCGGCTGGTACTACACTCTCCTGGAGTGGCACATCTGGAACGGCCTGACCTACATCATCCGGAACGAGCTCTACAAGGCCGAGATGAAGCGGGGCGGCGTCGGAGAGAACCAGGACATCCTCGGGATCCGCTGCCCGCTGGCGGAGATCTATCCGTATCTGGACGAGGAGACTACGCTGAATGTGGAGCGGTCCCTCTTTGCCTACTTCCGGACACCGACCGCCAACAATATCGACGATAACAGCCCGCTTGGCGTGTCGATCTACGCGAACGCCATGGAAACGCTGCACGCGATCGACATATGCTTCGACAGCTTCGTCCGGGAGTTCCGCCTGGGAAAGAAGAGGATCATCGTCCCGGCGAGGATGATCCGGCAGGTCACGGATCCGCTGACCGGGAGACAGGTCCGCTACTTCGACGCAACGGATGAGACCTACGAGGCCCTGAGCACGGACGACCCGGACAGCCTGAAGATCCAGGACAACAGCGTCGCGCTACGCGTCGAAGAGCACGTGGCCGCGCTGAACGCCTTCCTGAACATCTTCTGCCTGCAGGTGGGCTTTTCTGCGGGGACGTTCTCTTTTGATGTCCACGGGGGCCTGAAGACGGCCACGGAGGTCGTCAGTGAGAACTCGAAGACCTACAAGACCGTGAAGAACTTCCAGCACCAGATCACGCCGGCGATCGAGCGCGTGGTCGAGGGGATCCTGGACGTGGCCCAGCTCTACGACGTCACCTGGAACGGCCAGAGCGTGGCGTCCCTTGTGGCCGGAGGCTACGAAATCAAGGTGACAATGGACGACGGGATCACGCAGGACCGGCAGACGAACATAAACGAAGGGATCACGCTCGTCGGCGCCGGCCTCATGTCGAAGAAGACCTTCCTCACGGATCCGAAGTATGGCCAGAACATGACCGAGGAGGACGCCGAGAAGGAGCTGCAGAGGATCGCGCAGGAGAACACGATCACCATGCCGCAGATTGACGTCCAGGACTTCAACGGTATCGAGTAAGAATCCGGTGAGCACAGATGCAAGCCGCAGACCCGGGGAGCACCCGGAGCGTCACGGTGAAACTGCTTAACGACGGATAAAAACGGGCGCATCCCGCGCGGCCGGATTTTTTTATGCGAAGCCTGGGAAGGCGGCACGAGAGAACTGGGAGTTGCACTCCGTTCCGAACGGTAAACGCAGGGGAGCCGCCGCGCGCTTGAGTGGTTATCAGGCGCCACAAGGAGATCGACATGGCTATGACACCGAAGGACTACCTCGAGATCTCGGAAGCGATCGAGGGCATCTACCAGAGGATCGTGGACGAGCTCCTGATCAATATCGCGAAGCACTTCACGGTCAAGGGCTGGGAGCGGACCCGCTACTGGGAGATCAAGAAGCTCTCCGAGATGGGGGCGCTCACAGAGGAGAGCGTGCAGATCATCGCGAAGAACACCGGGAAGCTGCCGGAGGAGATCCGGAAGGCGTTCCTGCAGGTGGCGGAGCGCGCCTGCATGGACATCGACCCGCAGCTGAAGAAGGCGGCGGAGAAGGGCGTCCTGCAGGATCCGGGCACCGAGGCATCAACGTCTGTGCTGATGCGCGACATGGTGCAGGCCTATGTGGACCAGGCTGTGGATAAGATGAACATGACGAATCAGACCATGCTGGAGAGCACCCGGCAGGTCTACCAGAGGGCGGTGATAAAGGTCGTCAGCGAGGAGCAGTTGGAAGAGGCGAAGCAGATCCTCGAGACGCAGTCCCTCGAGGTCACGACCGGGCAGGAGACCCGCGTCCGGGCGGTCAGGAAGGCGATGGATCAGATGAGCGCCGCGGGCATCATGGGCTTCTACGACCGCGCAGGACGCGCCTGGAGCCCCGACGCCTACAGCGCGATGGTCGTCCGCACTACGAGCCACAATGCCTACGTGAAGGCCATCCAGACGCGCCAGCAGGAGTTCGGCGGAGGGGACGTCTTCCAGGTCTCCAGCCATCCGGGAGCAAGGCCGCTCTGCTATCCCTACCAGGGGAAATTTTTTAGCTGGGGAGGCGGTCCGGGCGAGTTCACCGACGGTGGCGGGAAGAAGCACCGCTACGACAACATCGCGAACAGCTCCTACGGGGAGCCAGCGGGGCTCTTCGGCATCAACTGCGGGCATCATCCGATCCCGATGATACCGGGCTTCAGCTACCCGCAGGACGGCCCGGAGCAGGACGAGGAGAAGAACCGGAAGGAGTACGAGCAGTCGCAGGTCCAGAGGGCCTACGAGCGCGAGATCCGGAAGGCGAAGCGCGACCTCGAGATCGCGAAGGCGACGCACGACGATCAGCTGATCGAGGATGCGAAGAAGCGCGTGAAGGATGAGCAGGCCCGTATGAGGGACTGGATCGCCTCCACCGGGCGCGTCCGCAGATACGACCGCGAGCAGATCGGAGACGGTAAACGACCGCCGGCGCCGCGGAGAGCCGCGCCGGATGACCCGGTGAAGACTATAAGCGGAGCCCTTCGTGCGGATCCTTCTGCTGTAGACATTAAGCAGCTTCCGGAAAAAGGACAGAGGGTAATCTCGAAGAGCATCGAGAAGACGCTGAAAAAATACCCGGTCTTGGCAGAGCACACAAAGCAGGTGGTATACGACGCCGCCATGGATAAGGCCATAGCTTCCAGCGAGTCACTGACTGGGACCGTCAAAGTAAGCAAACACTATCAGGATATTGAAAGGCTCAGGAAAGAGTACGCTTTTGACGTAAAGCAGAAACTCCACCCGGATGGAACCACGTACGAGAGCATCATAACGCACGAGCTCGGGCACCAGATGGACGGACTCCTCACAAGGAAGGGTATAAACGGCGGGAAGATTACGCCCTTTGGTGTGACGCGGACAAGTGTGGCTGTACAGCATGAAGTGCTGGAGCGTCTTGGGCTCACGGATCAGAAGCTGCGGGAGATTCGTGCCGGCTATAAAGCGCAGGGTTTATCCGGCGCAGATCTGAATCATGCCGTGGCTTTTGAACGTAAGGAATTTATAACAGATCATGTTTCCATCTATGCTGCTGAAAACAGCAACGAATTCTTCGCAGAGCTTTTCGCGGAGTATACAGACAGCCCGAAACCGAGAGAGGCTGCACGAATATTCGGCGAGATCCTCGAGCGTATGCTGGGAGAAATCAAATGATATTCACAGGAGGCGAGGACGGCCTCAGCGAAAAGATCGCTTACTATGAGCTCCAGGATCTTCGCAAGTACTGCGAAGAGAATGGAATCAAAGGTGACGCAGCAAAGGCCTTTATAAAGAGATCTATGTCGTCTATAGCTAAAACGAGAGAAGGAGGGACTAATGGCTGACTGTAAGCACGAGCTGAAGTACCTCGTCGGCATGGCCGACGGGATCCACTGCCGCAACTGCGGGAAGATCCTCCCGGGTATGCCGGCAGCCGAGAAAGTTGAACCCAAGAAACCGGCACCGAAGAAAGGAGGAAAGACCAGTGCCCGTAAACAGTGAAGACGAGAAAAACAAGGAGGCCTACGAGGTCGGGGATCTGATTCACAGCGCGGCGAACATCGTCGAGCAGGCGATCCGCATGGAGGACCCGGACAGCAAGAAGGCCCTGCAGGCGGCAGCGAAGACGCTGCTGCAGAAGGCGATCGACCGCCTCGACGAGAGCGTCGGGGCCGCGGTCGCGGATGATGAGGACGAAGACTGAGCACCCGTGAGGGTGCTTTTTCTATGCGCCGACGGGCGTAAAACGTAAAAATTCGCCGCCATCAAGGCGTTAAACAGGAGGATGTAAAATATGGCATTTTCAAGAAAGTTTTTACTGGACAACGGTGTCCCGGAGGATAAGGTCGACGTGATCCTCGCGGAGCGGAACCGGACACTGAAGGACTATGTCCCTCAGAGTGACGTACAGGCACAGATCGACGCGGCAGTCGAGGCCGCAAAGAAAGAAGCACCGCCGCCTGACGTCAAGACGACAGCCGAGTATCTCGCGCTCATGGGGGAAAACGCGAAGCTGAAAGCCTTCCAGGGCGAAGACTTCGCCAGCGTGAAGGCGCCCTACAGGGATATCGTCTGGGAAAAACTGGACCATGCCGAAAAGCACAAACCGTACACCGAACAGCTCCAGGAGCTGCAGGGCTCCATGCCGGATCTGTTCACCACGAAGGAAGAGCCGCCGAAGCCGTCCTTCGGAGCGCAGCCGCAGGGCAGCGTCCCGTCCGGAAAGACCGGCCCGTCCTTTATGGACTCTTGGGGCTTTATTCCCCAGAAAGGATAATTGATGCCTAACCTGAACTATGCGGCCCAGTATGGCCGTGAACTGGCTAACGCCTACCCGTATCTTTCCTACTATGCCGACCTGTGGAACCAGGGCGAGAGCCAGCGCTTCCGTCCGCTGCGCGGTAAGACCGTTTATATTCCGAGCATGTCCACCACCGGCGCCCGCGCGGTGAACCGCGACCGGATTGACGGCGTGTTTAACCGGAACTTCGACGTGAACTGGGAAGCACACGATCTGCAGATGGACCGCGACTGGGACACCCTGGTCGATCCGATGGACATCGACGAGACCAACGAGGTCGCGACGATTGCCAACGTGACGCGGACGTTCAACCAGTTCCAGAAGATCCCGGAGCAGGATGCGTACATGTCCTCTAAGCTGGCCGGCTTCGCTTCGGCTTTCGGTGGTGTTTCTTTCGCGGTTCTGTCCGCTGCGAACATCCTCGACGAATGGGACAACGCTCTCGCGTATATGACCGATCAGCGCGTCAACCGTGACCGTGTGCGCTGCAAGATGACCCCGGCGTGCTACAAGCTCCTGAAGCAGGCGGCCGGCATCACCAGATTCATCGAGCTGTCCAACGGCATCCAGGACGTGGATCGCAACGTCGCCCGCCTGGATGGCGTACGGATCGAGGAAGTCCCGTCTGACATGATGAAGACGGTGTACAACTTCGCTGTGGGCTGGGCCATTGGTTCCGGAGCAGCGCAGATCAACTTCCTGCTCTATGATCCTATGGCCATCGCTGCCCCGATCATCTACGACACCAGCATGATGTCCGCACCGACCGCTCAGAGTAAGGGCAAGTACCTTTACTACGAACGCTACTACTACGATGTCTTCGTCCTCGCTCAGAGGCAGGCAGGCGTCTATGCACAGCTCGGCGCGGCTCCGACCATCGGCACCCTGACCGTGACCTCCGCTGCTGACGCATCTGCCGGCGATTCTGTGATCACTGTCTCCGGCCCCGGTATCTACGACAGCGGCGCGATCCAGGAAGGCGTGAAGCTCGTCTACTGTGCAGACCAGAGTGCGGCGATCACCTGCACCTATGGCGCAGTGCCGCCGGTCGCCAACACCTGGACCGAAATGACGGCTAATCCGGCCACGATCGGCAGCCTGACCGCGTCCAAAGTGATCACCGTGGCAGCTGTCAACAAGCAGACCGGCTTCGTAGTGGCTTCCGGCTACGCGACTCAGGTCGTCGGCACCTGATCGAGGAGGTGGACCGGTGGGCCTCGTGACGTATGAGTACTACAGTCAAACGTACATGGGTGAGCCGGTCCAGCAGACCGACTTCCCCAGATACGACGCAAGGGCCGAGGATCTGATCCTCGGCCTGATCAATAAGTCCGCCGCGGACATCCTCGCGATCACGTCCCAGAGCGTCCAGGAGGCTGTGAAGAAGGCGATCTGCTGCCAGATCGAGTACTTCTTCGAGTACGGCCTGAACGTGGCTGTGGCGGGCCGTGAGGGCGGCGGAGGCTTCACCGTCGGGAAGGTATCAGTGAACAACGGAAGCAGCTCCGCGGCTGCTTCCGGATCCCGGTCTATGATCGCTCCGGGCGTCTATGTCTACCTGGAGCGGACAGGGCTGCTCTATCCCGGTGTCCCGACAGTCGGGACACCCCCGCAAGTCTGGGGGTGGTGGATGTGAGCCTTGCGCCTATTCCGGGGCGTATGCTCCACGATACCGTCGTCTTTAAGGTGCCGACGGGCATGGACCGCTACCAGAACAAGACCTACGAAGAGTACACAGTGAACCACGTCCACCTGCAGAGCTCCAGCGACATCGTGAAGGGGCCTGACAACACGGAGGTGATCCTCCGCGGGGTCCTCTTCGTGGACACCAGGCGCTCGACGCCGGTGCTCGACCTCTACGCCCTGCAGAAGCAGGCGCTGACGGTTGGCGACACCATGCGGGCCGTCGTGACGGACGCGAGCGGGACGGAGGTCGGCGACTACGCCGTCCTCGTCGTGGACGATCTGCCGGACGTACCTGCAACACGGAGACACCACTGGGAGCTCGGCCTCGTCTGAAGGAGGTGATCCTAAAATGGCGGTAATCGTTAAGACGGATAAGGCCAAGTGGACCCAGCTCATGGACCACGCTCTGGGAGTCGCAGCCTATGCGCTCGCAGAGCAGGTCCTGCAGGACAGCGAGAAGTTCGTCCCGTTCTCCGGCGGATCCTCACAGTCCGCCGGAGGGCTGAGGGAGTCCGGGAAGGTCGTCCAGGGAGAGACGACCGGGCAGTTCTACGTAGTCTACGACAGCGTCTACGCGCTTTATCAGTGGTTCGGCGTACGTGCTGACGGATCACACCCGGTGCACCACTACACGACGCCCGGAACGGGGAAGCAGTGGTGCGAGAAGGCGAAGGCGGCCTACGGCGAACGCTGGAAGGACATCGCGCAGAAACGATTCACGGAGGGGCTGAGAACATGACTTTTATCGACGAGATGATTGACAGAGTGGTGGACCTGGCGGAGATGACTGAGCCCTACGCGTCGATCGTCTTCGGGTCGAATCCTCCGCTGAACGGGATCTGTATGATCCGGAACGGGGGCTACGCGCCGGAGACGCATCTGAACAAGGGCATGATGTACTCCGTCCCGGTCCTCCTGAATGGGAAGCACGAGAACCAGCAGACCGTCCTGGACGCCCTGACGGCGATCCATGAGGTTCTCACGAAACACAACAACTACAGCGACGTCAGCACCGATGCGATCCAGGTGGTGGCCATCACCACGACAGCAGCGCCGTCCGTGATCGGACGGGAGCAGAACAATCAGTGGATCTGCGGGTCCTCTTTTGACGTCTCATTTTACTGGAGGTAAACGACTATGCCTACGGCAGCAGACATTAAGAATTACAAGAAGCCGGAAGTCGCGCCGCTGTACTCCTACAGCGCCGAGATTGACACCACGCCGAGCTCTACCACACCCACGTGGAAGGCGATCTGTGCTGGCTTCGACAACATCGCGGAGGCGCTGAACGAGACCGTGCAGCAGTATTTCTTCCTGTGCGGGAACGGCTTCGCTGCGAACTATGTGACGGGAATCGCGCCCACGATCACTCTGTCCGGCCGTCGTGTCCACGGAGATGACGCGCAGGACTACATTTTTAGTAAGAAATACGATCTCATGGCGGCACGCGACACGCATTTCCGCTTGAGTCGCACCGACTCGGAAGGAACCACGTCCGCCGTGATCAGCGCGAACGTGACGCTGTGCAACATGACGGACGTATCCGGTGCCACCAACGACGCGAGCGCCTGCTCCGTCGAGATCCGCTTCAACGGCGTGCCCTTCCAGGGCGACGCGTGGGCGACACCGTAACACAGCAACACAGTAGAACACAGGGGCGGGCCGTGTCAAAGCGGTCCGCCTTTTTTCTTAGGAGGAGACTGATCACATGGCATACACAATTAACCGAAAAGCACACGTAGTGGATGAGATCCATCTGGAGGACAACGGGAAAGAACTGACTGTTAAGGTTGACCTGCAGGTCGAGCGGATCATGCGCGACTATAACGCCGCGTGGGCGAAGATCGGCCAGGCCCAGCAGAAGATCAAAGACCTCAGGACGACCACGGACGGCATGGCCGAGGCGGAGGCCGCCCTGGGCGAGGCCATCATGACACTGTTCGCGCTTCTCTTCGGCAAGGAGCAGGTGACGGCCATCATGGACTTCTACGACGGCGCCTACCTCGAGATGCTGGCAGACTTCGTGCCGTACATCTCGGAGAAGATCGTCCCGGCAGTCCAGAGGGCTCAGACGGACCTGATGGCGAAGTATAAGCGGTGGACGCGCTGAGGCCTTACGAGAGGCTCCCGGAAGAGGTAGAGCACGAGGGCCGGACCTACCGGCTCGACCTGTCCTACGCCGCCTTCTTCGCGGCAGCGGACGCGCTGCAGGACGAGCGCCTGGCGCCCGCTCTGCGCCTTGAGACGGCTCTGGGCATCCTCGTTAGGGAACCGGCGCCGGAGCTCTCTGTGGGGCTTCTGGAGGCCATCCTGCGGCTCGTACGCGACGACAAGCGGCCGAAGCCCGCAGGGCCGAAGACGATGGACCTCACGCAGGACTGGGACTACATCTGCGCGGCCTTCCAGCAGGCCTACGGGATCAACCTCTACGCGGACAAGTCGATCCACATCCTCCGCTTCCTGGCGCTCCTCCGGGCGATCCCGAAGGACACGAAGCTGGCGGAGATCATCTCCATACGTGCTGCTGAGATACCTGCACCGAACAAATACAACCAGAAGCAGATCGCAGAGCTGACCCGGCTGAAAGCGCTGTACGCGCTGAGAGGCGACGGAGACAGCCTGCAGGAAGGCTGGGCGAAGCTGTTCCGGATGCTGGAAGCGAGGGCGAAACATGGCTGACGTCGGCAGCGTAAAGTACAAAGTCGAGCTCGATAACTCGGGGCTCGACAAAGACACACAAACCACAGAGAAGACCATATCCTCTAAGCTCGACGCCATCTCCGGGAAGATCTCGAAGTCTTTCGGCTACCAGGTCCTGAAGGACATCGGCGGCGCCTTCCTGAACCTCGGGAAGCAGGCCGTGCAGGGCTTCACGGAGATGTCGAAGGCGGCCCTGGAGTCCACGGCCAGCCTTGAGCAGAACGCGGGCGGCGTGGAGACCCTCTTCAAGGACTCCTCCGACGCCGTGGTCGCGAACGCGAAACGGGCCTACACTACGGCCGGCATGAGCGCGAACCAGTACATGGAGACGGTGACGAGCTTCTCCGCTTCTCTGCTGCAGTCCCTCGGCGGCGACACCAAGAAGGCGGCAGCGGCAGCGGATCAGGCGATCATCGACATGTCTGACAACGCGAACAAGATGGGCACGTCGATCGGCTCCATCCAGGCGGCGTACCAGGGATTCGCGAAGCAGAACTACACCATGCTCGACAACCTGAAGCTCGGGTATGGCGGAACGAAGACGGAGATGGAGCGTCTCCTCGCGGATGCGTCGAAGCTCTCCGGAGTCAAGTATGACATCTCGAACCTGAACGACGTATATGAGGCGATCCACGTCATCCAGGGCGAGCTCGGGATCACAGGCACGACGGCAGCGGAAGCGTCCGCGACCATCGAGGGCTCCATGAACGCGGCGAAGGCCGCATATGATAACTTCCTGAACGGATCTATATCCGGCGAGGAGTTCGCCGAGACGCTGGCCGTGGCTGCGGAGAACGTCGCCTCGAACCTCGCGGTTATAATCCAGAATTTCGCGGACCAGCTTCCGGGCATCGTGGCCGTCGTCTCTGAGCGGCTGCCGGGCCTGCTGGCGACGATCGGCCCGCCGATCCTGGACGCGCTGGGGGCAGTCGCGAAGAGCGCTGTGACTGTCGGCGGAGACATCGCGACATCGGTCGCGGATGGGATAAAGGAGCACGGCCCGGAGATGATCCAGAAGGGCGTGGAGCTCATCGCTGATCTGATCAGCGGGATCAGCAGTTCCATCCCGAACGTCATGAGCACCACCACGCAGGTGATCGTGCAGATGCTCGCGGCGATCCAGCAGAACCTGCCGCAGCTCGTGCAGTCCGGGATCCAGCTCGTGAGTAGTCTGGCTGACGGTCTGATCCAGAACGTCCCGGTCATCCTCGCGGCGGTCGGGCAGTTGATCCTGTCCCTGCTGGGCGAGATCATAAACCACCTGCCAGAGATTCTGGAGAAAGGCAGCGAGATCGTCGGAAAGCTGGCGGAGGGCCTGATCAAGGCCATCCCGAAGCTCCTCGATGGAATCGGGCAGCTCCTCGCCCAGGCGAAGGATGCCTTTTTGAAAACAGACTGGGCCGGGATCGGGCGGAACATCATCGACGGCGTGGTCAACGGCCTGAAGGCCGCAGGATCCAATCTTTTTAATGCCATGAAAAACATGGCCGGAGATGCGCTGCAGGCCGCGAAGGATACGTTGAAGATTAACAGCCCCTCGAAGGTCTTTGAAAACGAGGTCGGCGAGAGCATCCCGGAAGGTATGGCTCTCGGTGTAACGAAGAACGCCGGCATGGTCACGGATGCGGTCGCCGGGCTGGCTGACGGCCTCGCGGTTGATGCGGATCTACACCTTCCGGACATGAGTGGGATCGGTGAGGACCTCGGCGCTACGATCAGCGCCACGACGTCCCAGACGATCGAGATCCCTGTGGTCCTTGATGGCCGGGAGATCGCAAGGGCGACGGCCTGGTACACGAACGAACAGCTGGCATGGGAGGCAAGGGGATGAACGAGTGCAGCTTCTGCGGGAACGGATTCCCGAACCCGTACACGATATGGATAAACGGGAAGGACGTCCGGGAGCATCATGCGCTCGTGGAGTCCTTCACGATCGGGGGGAGCCCCGTGAAGAATGACATCTTCCAGGGCAGGAACCGGACCAGCTGGACGCAGCTCTCCTACACAGTGGGGATGAGGTCGATCAGCTTCAGTCTCTTCTTCTCCGGGCCAACAAAACGTGCGATCACGCTGGACAAGAGCGCGGTAGACGCGCTCTTGATCGGGAAGGTCGAGCTGTATATGCCGGACGGCTTCTGCTACACGGCAAGCCTCAAAAGCCTTGGGGATCTCAAGATCCTCGGCGTCGATGGGAACAGGGTGATCGGCCTCTGCTCGTACAAGCTGGAGGGGATTCGGCATGATGGGTTGCAGACGGTCACCGGGAACACCGTCTACGCAATGGGCACCATGCCGCGGATGGACGCGATCTTCTCCTGCACGACCGCGCAGGCCAGAGCGACGCTGCAGCTCGGACCGGTGACCTTTTCAAATATTCCGGCGGGGGCCGCGGTCGTGGCGAACGGGATGACCGGAGAGCTTACCGTGAACGGGGCACAGGTAAAGGCCGCTTTTACGCGGCTGCCGTTCCTCACTCCGGGCGAGAACACGATCCAGTGCCCGGAGATCGTCACGGTCCAGTATTACCCATGCTACATCTAAACGGTGCAGATAAATATCTGCACCATCATCTGCACCATCATCTGCACCGGCGAAATGTATTGAAAAATCAATACGTTTCAGCTTCCGGTGCATTGGTGCAGATGTATCTCTTTAAGAAGTGATGATAAATAAAAATGACGCGCGCGAGAGCGCCCGCACGCACACGCGCGTAAGGCGTATAAAGACTTTTTGCACCGCATTTGCACCAGCACCACTGCACCAGGAGGCTGTATGCTGAGACTTATGACCGGCAGCGGGCCAAAGATCATTCGCTGCGATGACTACTACATCCGGGAGCTGGCGAGCGGGATGGATGAGGTGATCTTTCAGATCAGCATCTGGGATCCGCTTTATCCGGAGCTTGTAGAAGAAGCCCAGATCCAGGACGCAGACGGGAAGCTCTACCTGATCAAGCAGATCGACGGAGGCGCGAACACTGCGAAAGTGATCGCCCGGATCGACCTGGACGATTGGGAAGCCGAGATGCACCTCGCCTACGGGAACGGGATCAAGACGGTCTACCAGACCGTGAGCGCCATCGCGCCTTCTGGCTGGACCGTGGTGGATCAGTCCGGGAGTACGATCCGAAGGACCGTGCACGGGAATCTGACCGCCCTGGAGATCTGTCAGGAGTGCGAGGACATCTTCTTCGTGTACTTCCGCTGGGACACCGCGGCGAAAACCTGCACGATCATCTCGAAGATCCCGCCGGCTTCGGTCGGCGCCTTCGCGACACGTGACCTGAACCTGAAGCAGATAAACTACAAGGGCAAGTCGAACAGCATCCGCACGCGGATCTACGCCTACGGTCAGGACGGCATGACCTTCGCATCCATCAATGGCGGGAAGCCGTACGTGGACGACAACCGCTACACAGACAAGATCCTCCCGATGTACTGGAAGGATGAGCGCTACACCGTACCGGAGAACCTGCTCCACGACGCCAGGGAAAAGCTGGCCGCTGTGGCGGTCCCGCAGCGGTCCTACGACTGCGCGGTCGTGGACCTGCGGGCCGTGGATCCGGAGCGCTACGGCTTCCTGGATTTCGCTCTTTTTACGACTGCGACGCTAATCGACGACGTCAAAAACTTCGCGGTCGACTACCAGGTCGTCGAGCGCCATGTTTATCCGTATTATCCCGAGAAGAACGACGTGATCTTCGACACGTCGCCGCCGAAGATCACGAATATCGTGGACAACACGAAGGACCTGCTGGAGGCGAGGCCCACCGCGGAACAGGTTCAGACTGAAGTCGACAGAGCGACCGGCGTCCTGCAGACGGGCAAAAGCGGCTACGTGGTGATCGGACGGAACTCCGACGGGTACGCCAACGAGATCTACTTCCTCGACCAGCCGAGCCTGGAAGATGCGGTCCAGGTCCTCCGGATCAACCGAGCGGGCATAGGCTTCAGCTCCTCAGGGGTGGCGGGGCCGTACTACCAGGCGTGGACCTTGGACGGCGTGCTCAGCCTCGGAGGCGTCAATAACGCCTACGGCGAGCTGCAGATCCTCGATCCGGCCGGGAAGGTGCTCTGCGCCGTGACGAAGGACGGCTACACCGTATACGCCGATGATGGTGAGACTATAATCGGCCAGTGGTCACACAGTGGGATCAGCCTGCAGAAGGGCGTGATCAACTTTAACTGGGGTGCCGGTACGGTCGGCTTTTACGCGGACGGAACGAAGGTGCAGCTGGGCGACTGGATCATCGACTCCGCAACTTATGGCCGGGCGATCCTGCAGTCTACAGACGAAGTCACCGGGATGTCCGCTGAGACAGAGGACGATGATCAGCTCTATCTGTGGGCCGGATATCACGGAGACGACGACTATGTGTTTCTGGTCAATGGGTCTGACGCATATGTGATGAAAAACGGTGTGGCCTTGCCCATCTGGGAAACGCTGAATAACTTGAACAATACGGTCACGGCATCCTCTGGAAGTGGCGATGCTGACAGTGAACCGGATGAAACACCCACAGGGTCAAGCAGTGTTGAACAGGGATTTACCGCTAATGGTGAAGTATTCAATGATTTAGATGCGGGAGAAGGTGATGAATAATGGCTGCACCAAACGGTAGTATAGATATCTGGAATTTTGTTGATAATGTGACAGGTCAGACGGTCCGCAAGTGGCTGCGTGACAGCTGGTCACGGAGAAAAATCGCAGCATTACAGACACAGGTTGCAACCTTGCAAAGTCAGGTTGCAACCTTGCAAAGTAATTACACCGCGCTTGAAGCACGAGTATCTGCACTGGAAGGGGGTAGTACAACTTGATTGCTACACAGTATATCAACCTGAACATGGTACCGTCCGGTTATCCACCGGTGGTGTACATGTCACAGTATGATGTCAGAAGACCTATTGGTTTTGTGGTCCATGCTTCTGGATCCGCGCCGGATCTGGACAGCTATGCTGTGACACTGGAAGGCACCAGATCAGACGGAACACCTGTAGTTACGGATGTGACTACCGATGGAAATGTTTGTGCTTTTGAAACTACAGCTACCATGACTAACAAGAAGGACCGCTACCCGGCGCAGATCGTGGTACGTGATGGTCTTGACAGGATTGCGTCCATTCCGGTCATCATGGTGGTGGTGAAGGCCGCAATGGATGAAAATTCCGAGGAAATCAAAGAAGACAAGTCTTTATTTCAGCAGTACACCGATACCGTGTCATCCCTGATTGCGAACATTCGCGCCCAGCTTGCAGCAGAAGCAAAGTCCAGATATGACGCGGATACCTACCTGGAAAGAAGAATCAAGGCTGAAGAAGCAACCAGATACGCGGAAGATGAAAAACTGCAGACGCAGATTGATGAGATGATTGCGCCGTCTGGCGAGGCGCCGAATCCGACTGAAATCGTAAATGCGCGAATTGGAGCCGACGGTGTGACTTACGACACGCTTGGCGAGGCCATCCGCACGCAGATCGGCAACATCAATGCCAATATGGCATATACGCAGTCCCTTTCCGTCAGCAATGGTATCCTGACGGTGAAGGGCGGAATCTATGGAACGATCCCGAAAAAGATGACGGCAACACTTGAACCGCAACAGTCTGGATCCGGTACGCCGTCAGCGACTAACATCAGGCCGTTCATCAATTTCGACGGCATCGGTACATCACACAGCACAGAAACCACGCCGAGTGGCGGCACCGGTCCGGCGCCGAGTTCCCCGTTTTACGGCGGCACACAGGACTGCCTGACCGGAAGATGGACACTGCCATATATCCACTATGGAA
Organism: Lachnospiraceae bacterium UBA3692; assembly: GCA_002372815.1. GTDB lineage: Bacteria > Bacillota > Clostridia > Lachnospirales > Lachnospiraceae > CAG-791. The sequence continues at coordinate 3,482 of DFIR01000073.1, read as the reverse complement.
ATTACGATGGTGCTGACATCAGCGGACTCCGCTGGTGGTCTGATCGTGATCCGTATGTACCCGGCACGAATCCGAGTGTTGGTGCTTTTGTGGTAATTGAAGACACTGCACATGCTTCTACGGCAAGCGGTAATGCGTGGGGTGCGGATCCCATGGGACAGGGTGAAAACCTCTATCGTATGACCGCAAATACAGGTTCCACATCAGTTGATTTCGCACTGTCCATGGAAGTCGATATTACAAATATCGGTGATCGCGTGGATGAACTGGGCGGCGAAGTTACTGATTTAAAGAACAAAATTGAGCAGAGTAATGATGGGAAAGAATCGATAGCGCCGTCACCGCTGACATGGAACAGAGGATACATCAATTCCAGTGGCGCTTTAGTTGCAACAAACGCAAATGCAACACCGTTGAATGCTCCTGTTCTGTGGGATGCCGGAAAGAATCTGTATATTATTCCTAACGGAATGAATGTCGAAGTTCAGACATATACATACTCTGGTGTGGCATATACGAGAACATCGTCCAATATATACACAGCTAACACCACACTGAATTTTGAATCTAATACATATCTTGCATATCATGTTAACAAAACTGGCGTGGCAACACTTCCGCTTTCGGATGTTACTGCCCTGTTCCTGACAGATACTAGAGTGGCAAAAAGCATAGCAAAGGTAGCGGATGACTTATCTAACGAGTCATCTGAAACCGATGCGGATTTTGCTGATGTTAATGAGAAAATACAGAATCTGTCAAAAATGGTCGACAGCACCGCATTTAAAGAAGGTGCTTCTCTTACTATTCCTTACTATGATGGTGATGGATATATCAAAGTAGAGAATATAGCAGACACTATTTACACAGGTTCATATAACATTGCAGACCTGTTGCAGTTTGTAGATAATGCGAGTATCAATGAATATGGACTGACAGGCACGATTCAGAAAAACCATGCTGTTATATCTGGAACGGCATCTGCTAATGTTTATATATCGTTAAACACAGGTAAGGTTTATACAACTGGTTCAGACATAAGGAACGAAGGACGGAAGTATCTGCTTCCTAATGTCAGCGGATATATTAAAGCCTTTTTTGAAAAAGGTTCTGCAACTATAGTTATGCAGAATCTTACGAGCGGAAATATTGCGGTATTATCTGCACTGTCCAATGAAGCACAGATTACATTCTCCGATCAGTGTGGTCAGGTGTATCTGTATTGGGCAAGTGGAACTGCGGTAGACATTGACATTTATATCGGTTTATATACATCTTGGGGCAATTCTAATTATCGTCAGCAGAAAACATCATCGGTTTCCATCATATCGGAAGATGGAATATATCCGATTGCTGACAGAACATGGAGTGCGACCACGCAGACAGTGACATATATGTTTGCGAAGTCTGACTTTCCGAGATTCGTCAATGACGGAAGAAAAGTGGTCTGGATGGGTGACAGCATCTCACAGGGTGGGGAACTGCCGAATACGGTAGCGAAACTGATGCAGATGACCATTTATGATGTATCATTCTCAGGCGCACCGTTAACATACAGCGCACAGTATTATCAGGATACTGGATTTATGGCGATTGCAGAAATGATCGCAGATGGAGACTTTACTGATTTGTCAACTGCGATTGAAGCAATCGGTGGCGAAACGCTTGCAGAAAGAAGGGCGCATCTGGCTACACTTGAAGCACTGGATTTTGATACGGTTACAGATATTGTAGTGCTTGCCGGGACTAATGATTTAAATAATGATTATGTTCCCACAATCGACACGTTCAAGACTGGAATGAGGGCGGGAATCGAATCTATTCTAACAGCATATCCCGGTATTATTCTGCACTTCATCTCTCCGATTTGGAGAGGTGACATAGTGACAGACAAATTTGGGAGAAGTCTTGCCGACATTGTTACCGCTGAACAGGAAGTTTGTGCGGAATATAACATTCCGTTCTATGACCTCTATCATAACTGCATGATAAACACACTGACACAGGGCAGATACCTGAATAATGACCATGTGCATCCAAATGCAACTGGTGAAGCAATGATAGCACGAAAATGCGCTCAGATTCTTTTGACGAATTAAACAGTTTTCTTACTAAAAGGACACTTTAAATCAGTAAGGAGGTGAACTAAATGATAAGCAATTCTGGAAGAGACTCAAGAGGAACATACAGAGGGGATAAAGCGGGAGATCAGGACGGAAGGGAGTGGGCGATCATACCGTGGTACTCCCGTCCCTGGACCTGCGTCCTCCGCTGGCCTGATAAGACCATTGCTGCGGACATCGCCTACTGCGCCAGGGCGGCAGCGGAGAACAACTGCATTGGATACGATCAGGGCCAGAGGGCGACCTTCTGGCGGGAGCTTGCATCCGTCCCCGGCTATGATCCGGCAAAGATCACGACGCCCTGCGAGAGTGACTGCACCTGCGGCGTGGCAACCTGCGTTAAGGCTGCCGGCATGCGGAAGGGCAGCCATGTTCTCAAGGAGATCGACCCGGACTATTACTGGAGTGGGAACATGAGAGCGGCTTTCAAGGCCCTCGGCTTCCTCGTTCTTACGGATCCGAAGTACCTGACGTCAGACCGGTATCTGCTTCCGGGAGATATCCTGCTCTACGAGAATCATCACGCCGCAGTCAACCTGGACGTCGGATCCATGGTCCGGGAGGACTGGACTACGGTGGCAACGTATCAGGAAGGTTGGAACCGGGATGACACCGGCTGGTGGTACGCTACCACCGCGCACACCTATGCGAAGGACCGGTGGATGAAGATCAACCACTGTTGGTATTACTTCGACCACCGCGGATACGCCGTCAAGGGACACCAGAAGATCGACGGAAAGGACTGGTTCTTCTGTGACGAGGCAGGCCATCCGAAGGAGTGCGCTTTGATGGTGACGGACGTTGAGGGTGCGCTGCACGTGTGGACGCTGAGTGCTTGACATGCACCCAGCGACACCATACTATTATAGAAGAAGCAGCAGAAATCACACAAAAAGTCACACGGGCGCGGAAAAGCCTTGAAATTGCGTGGATTATGTAGGGTTCGACTCCCGTCATCTCCATGCTTGAAAAAGCCAGTAATTACGCGGAACATCTTGAGAAACCGCTTAATTACTGGCTTTTTATTTTGCTATGAAGTTTTCTAAAACCGTATCAGGGGAATAAAAACAGTACAAAAATCACACGCGTGTGATTCGTGTGATTTTGAATTCCAAAGAAAAAGGCGTCATTTCGCCAGATTGTTGAAATGCTCCATGATCCTTGATGTCTGTTTGACTTCTTCGATATCGATGACGTTCCGGTACACGCGCTTCATACACCAGTCTGTTGAATGCCCTGATCTATGAAGAATGTACTGGTCCGGTACTGAGATGGCATGCATGATCGAAATTGCGTAATGACGGAGGTCGTGGAAGCGGAACCTATGGCATCCAGCCTCGCTGATGGCCCTCTGCCAGC
>DFIR01000050.1:24362-25141 GCA_002372815.1 Lachnospiraceae bacterium UBA3692 | reverse complement strand
ACACCCGCTTCGTTTCGGAGAAAAATGGGCTGGAGGCCTCTCTGCTCTGCTTCGTCCCGCTCTTCGACGCGTGCGAGCTGATGCAGCTCACGCTGACGAATAAAAGCAACGAGGTGAAGCGCCCGAAAGTCTTTTCGTACGTGGAGTGGTGCCTCTGGGACGCCGACGACGACCAGAAGAACTTCCAGCGCAACTTCTCCACCGGTGAGGTGGAGATCGAGTCCACGCTCGGCTATCAGATCAGCGGCCGCAATAAGCCGGCCGGCGCCGCAGACATTGACTGCTCCGGCATCGACTACACCGCCGTCTACCACCGCACGGAATACCGTGAGCGCCGCTCGCACTTCGCGGTCTTCTCCCTGAACGCGCCGGCGGACGGGTACGACACGGACCGGGCCGCCTTCATCGGCAGCTACCGCGGGCCGCAGGATCCGGAGGTCGTGGAGCGGGGCGCCTGCACGGGCAGCGTCGCCATGGGGTGGTCCCCGGTGGCCGTCCTGGAGAAGGACCTGGTCCTCGCCCCGGGCGAGTCCCGCACGCTGGTCTTCCAGCTCTCCTACATCGAAAACGACCCCGCGGACAAGTGGGAGTCCTACGGGATCATCAAAAAGGACAGGGCGCACGCGCTCCTGCGCAAATATCACGATGTATCGGCCGTCTCGGATGCCTTCGGGGAGCTCCGCACCTACTGGAGCGCCCTCCTCTCCCGCTACAGAGTGGAGAGCACACATCCGGAGATCGACCGCATGGTCAATATCTGGAACCAGTACCAGTGCATG
>DFIR01000050.1:23847-24304 GCA_002372815.1 Lachnospiraceae bacterium UBA3692 | reverse complement strand
CAGTGCATGGTCACCTTCAACATGTCCCGCAGCGCCTCCTATTACGAGTCCGGCATCGGGCGGGGCATGGGCTTCCGCGACAGCTGCCAGGACCTGCTGGGCTTCGTCCACCTGATCCCGGGCCGCGCCCGCGAGCGCATCCTGGACATCGCCGCCACGCAGCTTCCCGACGGCAGCGCCTACCACCAGTACCAGCCGCTGACCAAGAAGGGCAACGCCGACATCGGCGGCGGCTTCAACGACGATCCGCTCTGGCTCATCGCCGCCGTCAGCGCCTACGTGCGCGAGACCGGGGACCTGGCGGTCCTGCATGAGCCGGTCCCCTTCAACAATGATATGGCTGCCCTGGCGGCCGATCCTACCCAGACGCTCATGGAGCATCTGCGCCGCAGCGTCAATTACACGATCACGCACAAGGGGCCGCACGGTCTGCCCCTGATCGGCCGCGCCGACTGGA
>DFIR01000050.1:23235-23781 GCA_002372815.1 Lachnospiraceae bacterium UBA3692 | reverse complement strand
CCTGAACCTGAACTGCTTCTCCGAGCACTCCGGCGAGTCCTTCCAGACCTCCGGCCCCAGCGAAGGCCCTGTCGCGGAATCCGTCTTCATCGGCGGCATGTTCGTGAAATATGCCGAGGAATACGCGCAGCTGTGCGAGCTGCTGGCGGCGGAGGGACAGGATGGCAGTGCCGCATCAGACTCCAAGGCAGCCGCTCTCCTCGCCGAGGCGGCGGAGGTCCGGAAAGAGCGCGCGCAGATGACGGACGTGCTCCTCACCGCCGGCTGGGACGGCGAGTGGTTCCTCCGCGCGTATGACGCCTACAGCCGGAAGGTCGGCTCCTCCGAATGCGAGGAAGGGCAGATCTACATCGAGCCGCAGGGCTTCTGCGTCATGGCGGGCGTCGGTGTCCCGGAAGGAAAGGCGCTGCAGGCCATGGAGAGCGTCCGCAAGCGCCTCGACAGCGAGTACGGGATCATGATCCTGCAGCCCGCCTACACCCGCTACCACCTGGAGCTGGGCGAGATCAGCTCCTACCCGCCGGGCTACAAGGAGAACGCCGGCAT
>DFIR01000050.1:0-23179 GCA_002372815.1 Lachnospiraceae bacterium UBA3692 | reverse complement strand
CATCTTCTGCCACAACAATCCCTGGTGCTCCATCGCGGAGACCGTCCTGGGCCGCGGCACCCGCGCCTTCGAGATCTACTGGAAGACCGCGCCGAGCCGCGTGGAAGCCTTCAGCGAGCGCCACAAGACCGAGCCCTACGTCTACTCGCAGATGGTCGCCGGGAATGACGCTGTTCTCCCCGGTGAGGGCAAGAACAGCTGGCTCACCGGCACCGCCGCCTGGACCTTCCTGAACATCTCCCAGTACATCCTGGGCGTGTATCCGACCTACGCCGGCCTGACGGTCGACCCCTGCATTCCTGCCGATTTCGGCAGCTTCTCGATCACGAGAAAATTCCGCGAAGGCACCTACCGCATCCGCGTCACCAACCCGGCCGGCGTGGAGAAAGGCGTCGCGCATCTGCTCGTGGACGGCGTCGATCTCGGTGCCACTACCCGCATTCCCTATGTGAAAGGGAAGAAAGAATACGACGTCGAAGTCGTGATGGGCTGAGTACAGCCGGTCCCTCTCCCAGACAGTTCTGTGCTGTATGGGAGAGGGGCCGGTATTCTTTTCTTTTCTTTGCTGCCAGTTATTCTCCCGGTCTGACCGCTTGGTTTATAATAGAGATGTACCCGTTTTATTTTGAGGAGGGAGGCAGCCGTGCAACTGGATCTGACAATAATCATTTATGTGCTCTCCTATGTGCTGTTCGCGATCGGCCTCATGGGAGTAGAGAAGAAACTGCACCGGAAAGACCTGCGCAATGTCTGGATCCCCGGTCTCCGCTACATGGCGCTGGGCGACTGCGTCGGCATGAACAGAGAGGGCGTGATCTGCGGATTCCTCGATCTGGTCGGCTTCATCAGCTATGTGGCGGACTATCTGGTTCCGGAGGGACGGGTACAGATCGCCGTAGGCCTGGGTCTTCTGGTCCTGCACGTGTTCCAGATCCTCTACCGGATCCGCATCTTCGTGAAGATCATGGACATCTTCGCGCTTCACAAAAAGCGCTGGATCGTCCTCTGGGTGCTCATCGACTGGCTCGCGCTGATGCAGATCGGCTACCGGAAATCGATCCGGCCCCGGAAGGGCGTGCAGCTGGACGAAGGCTGGAAAGCCGGAACCGCGCCTGCGCAGATCCCCGGCGTTTACACCGACGTATACAGTATGCCAGAGGACGGCCTCAGCGTGGATCTCCGCGACCGCACCGTCAGTGACTACGGCAAGACGCGCTATCTTCTGAAAGACATCCGCCTGCACATCCCGAACAAGTCCCTGGTCCTGCTCCTTGGCGGCTCCGGCTCCGGCAAAACGACCCTGATCAACGCCCTGATCGGCTACGAGAAGGCCAATGCCGACGTGCTCCTCAACGGTTCCGACGTCTACGAGGACTACGACAGCGTCAAATACCGGATCGGCTACGTCCCCCAGAAGAACCTCATCCGCGGCAAGGACACCGTCTACAAGACCATCTCCGATGCCGCGAGACTCCGCCTTCCGACCTCCGTCTCCCATGACGAGCTCGTCCGCAGAGTCAACGAAGTCATGGACCTGCTCGGCCTGACCGCCGGCAAGGACGGCCTCGTCGAGAAGAAGTCCGGCGGCCAGCTCCGCCGCATCTCGATCGCCATGGAGCTCGCCTCCAACCCCGAACTCTTCGTGCTGGACGAGCCGGACTCCGGCCTCGACGGCGTCATCGCCCGTGAGCTCTTCGAGAACCTCCGCCAGGTCGCCGATGAAGGCCGGATCGTCATCGTCATCTCCCACACGCCGGACCGCATCGTCGATCTCTTCGACAAAGTGATCGTCCTCGCCAGAGACTCCGGCCGCGTCGGCCGCCTCGCCTTCTACGGCACCCCCGACGAGGCCCGCGCCTTCTTCGGCAAGGACACCATGGAAGGCATCGTCATGAGCGTCAACAGCACCGACATGGGCGGCGAAGGCCGCGCGAACGAACTCATCGAACGCTTCGCAGCCCTGACCTCACAGGAAAGCGGCGGCGGGGGCGCTGGGGAGGCTGCTGCGGAGGCCAGCTCAGAGGATGCCCCGGGGGCTGCCCCGGAAGCCTCTGCGGAGGCCGGCCCGGAGGGTGCCCCGGGGGCTGCCCCGGAAGCCTCTGCGGAGGCCGGCCCGGAGGTCTCTCCGGAAGCCGCCACGGAAGCTTCTTTGGAGGCCGGCCCGGAGGTCTCTCCGGGACCTGCTCCTGAAAATCCCAGGGAAGGAGGTGCTGCGTCATGATAGAAAAGACCGCCAGGAAGCCCCGCTACAACGGCCGGATCGCGCAGACCGCCATCTATGTCGGGAAGTTCTTCCGCATGTTTGTCTATCAGAGTGACTGGAAGGTCCTCCCGATCGGTGCTGTGATTGCGGCGATCGTCACCTTTGTCACAGGCACCTACATGTTTGTCACCCAGGAAGGCACCACGACCGGGACCTTCGCGCTGACCTGCGCCTGCGTCTGGAACGGATTCTTCAACTCGATCCAGGTCGTCTGCCGCGAGCGCGAGATCGTCAAGCGCGAACACCGCGCCGGCCTCCACGTGTCCGCCTATATCGCGGCGCACATGCTCTACCAGCTCTTCCTGTGCTTCATGCAGACGCTCGTCACGATCGGCATCCTCCGCGTCGCGAACATCCAGATTCCCGCCAAAGGCGTCATCACTCCCTGGGGTATCGTGGATGTCGGCATCACCATCCTGCTCGTCACCTATGCGGCGGACATGATGGCCCTGATGGTCTCCTGCGTCGTCCGCACGACCACTGCCGCCATGACGGCCATGCCCTTCCTGCTGATCTTCCAGCTTGTTTTCTCGGGTGGATTCTTCGATCTGGCCGGCCCCGCCGAAAAGGTCAAGTACGCCACCATCTCCCACTGGGGCATGGACGCCCTCAGCGCGATCGGCCGCTTCAACGAGCAGCCCATGGTGACTCTCTGGAACACCCTCGTCACCTTCAAAAACGTGGAGGTCTACGGCGAGAGGCCCCTCCTGAAGATCCTCCTAGAGACCGAACAGCGCGGCTCCCGTGATGAATTCCTCCGCTGGTCCGGCTCCTACACCATGAAGGCCGCCTACGAAGCCACCATCCCCAACGTAGCTTCCTACTGGCTCGCCCTCCTGTTCCTGCTCCTCCTCTTCGCAGTGGTCGCCGTGATCGCACTGAAGTTTATTGACAGGGATAAGCGATGAGTTGTTACCCAGCGGGGCAGACCGGCAGCAACTGCCTGTCTGCTCCGCTGTCTATATTCTGAAATAAACAGGCGGACAGACAGGTTGCTCTCATTACCTGTCTGTCCGCCTGTGTGAATTCAAAAAACGACAGCCGGATACACAGCTGCCTCTCTCTAACTGTCTATCTACCTGTCTGAATTCTGAAATAGACAGCCGGATAGACAGCTTCCTCTCTCTACCTGTCTATCCACCTGTCTGAATTCTGAAATAGACAGCCGGATACACAGCTTACTCTCTATACCTGTCTATCTACCTGTCTGGATTCAAAAATAGACAGCCGGATACACAGCTGCCTCTCTCTAACTGTCTACCTACCTGTCCGAATTCAAAAAAAGACAGCTAGATACACAGCTGCCTCTCTGCCTGTCCATCCAGCCGGCAAATTTTAAACACCCCCAAAAAGAAATCCGGCATCCGCCGGATTTCTTTACAAGTATTCCTGTCACAGGCTCTTCGTAAACCTGTCAAAGGCGGCCTGGCCGGCTGCGTCTCGCTTGAAGACGCCGGCGTCCTCCAGGACGCGGCAGAAGACGGCGCCGATCTCCTCTTCGATGACAGTCTCAAGAGCTTCCTCGGAGAGTGTGCCGGCCGCAAGGCTGTCGGCGAGGCCTCTGCGGGCGATGAATTCTTCTGCCCAGTCTGCGTGCTGCGCGAGGACGGCGTCATCGCGAAGGGAACCGCCGGCAAGAAGGGTCTTGCGGAGCAGTTCCATCTCGCCTTTCAGGCGGGCAGGAAGGACGGCGAGGCCCATGACTTCGATGAGGCCGATGTTTTCTTTCTTGATGTGGTGGAGCTCCGCGTGCGGGTGGTAGACGCCGAGCGGATGCTCCTCTGTTGTGATGTTGTTGCGCAGGACCAGGTCGAGTTCCCAGACATCTCCGTGCCGGCGGGCGATCGGCGTGATCGTGTTGTGCGGCACGCGCACGACGGCCGCGGCGCTCGCTCCGGCGCCGGCCCCCTCCGCCTTCTCCTCCGTCTCAGCGAAGATAAAAGCGTCGGCATCCGTGTAGCCGCGCCAGGAAGCAAGGATGTGGTCCGCCAAAGCGATGACGCGGGCGCGGTCGGTGCCGTTCAGGCGGATGCAGGACATGGGCCACTTGACGATGCCGCTCTGCACGTCCTCGAAGCCGGGGACGGTGAAGGTGCGCTCGACGGGCGCCTTCTCCATCGCGAAGGTGTAGCGGCCGCCCTGGAAATGGTCGTGGGTGAGGATCGAGCCGCCGACGATCGGCAGGTCCGCGTTGGAGCCAAGGAAATAGTGCGGGAACTGCTCGACGAAGTCGAAGAGCTTCATGAAGGCGTCGTGGTTGATCGCCATCGGCACGTGCTGCCCGTTGAAGACGATGCAGTGCTCGTTGTAATAGACGTACGGCGAGTACTGGAAGCCCCACTGGCTGCCGTTGATGGTGATGGGGATGATGCGGTGGTTCTCGCGGGCCGGATGGTTAAGACGGCCGTAGTAGCCCTCATTCTCGCGGCAGAGCTGGCATTTGGGATAGCCGCTCTGTTTCTGCGTGCGGGCGGCGGCGATGGCTTTAGGATCCTTCTCCGGCTTGGAGAGGTTGATGGTCACGTCGAGCTCGCCGTATTCGGTCGCCGTCTTCCACTTGCGGTCGCGGGCGATGCGGTAGCGGCGAATATAATCGGTATTCCGCGAAAAAGCATAGTACCAGTCCGTCGCTTTCTCCGGATCTTCTGCATAGACGGCGCGGAAGGACCGGATCACGTCGCTCGGGCGGGCCGTAAGCGCCCCCATCAGGCGGGTATCATAGAGGTCCCGGGCCACCACGCTCCCGCCGTCCAGCAGACCGCGGGCGGCAGCATCGTCGAGCAGCGCACCGAGGATCTGTTCCAGCGTGAGACCGGAGGCAAGTTCCTCCTCCGTGAACGCCTTCGCGCGCGCCTCGACGTCCATCTCACTCCCCTCCCAGGCGTCCAGCTGCAGGATGCCCAGCAGACTGTTGACACTGTAGAGAATATCTTCCTTCTCGATCAGCCCGGTCCGCAGCGCATAACCGGCCAGTTCTGTGACAGCTGTCTGTACATTACCCATAGATCATGATCCCCCTTCTCTATCATTCTGCATGTTCTACCACAACACTATACAAGCCAGCCACTGTGCGCAAAGTTTGCGAAGCAGATGGAATTTCTTTTCTTTCACTCCCTGTACCAGTTCTCCCCCTCACCGACCATCTCGCCGCCGTCCTCGCGGTTCTTGATGATGAGTTCCTGGGTCTTGACGCTGATGCGGGTGCCCGGTGCGACGCTGCTCGTGATGAAGACGTTCGAGCCGATGACGCTTCCCTCGCCGATGACGGTGTCGCCGCCCAGGATCGAGGCGCCGGCGTAGATGGTGACGTTGTCCTCGATGGTGGGGTGACGCTTGGCGCCGCGCAGACGCTGTCCGCCGCGGGTCGAGAGCGCGCCGATCGTGACGCCCTGGTAGACCTTCACGTGTTCGCCGATGATCGAGGTCTCGCCGACGACGATGCCCGTGCCGTGGTCCATGAAGAAGTATTTCCCGATCGTCGCACCCGGATGGATGTCGATGCCGGTCCGGCTGTGGGCGTACTCCGTCATCATGCGCGGGATCAGCGGTACCTTCAGCAGGAAGAGTTCATGGGCCAGCCGGTTCACCGTGATCGCGAGAAAGCCGGGGTAGCACAGCACGATCTCCTCCTTGTTGTAGGCCGCCGGATCGCCCTCGAAGCCGGCCTGCAGGTCCGTGTTCACCAGCTCGCGGACGGCGGGAATGCGGGTCATGAAGTCGATCGCGATGTTCTCGGCGGCGGCCTTGCGGGCCTCCTCGCTCTGTCCGGCGTAGTCCGGGCTGAAGGCGAGGGCGATCGCGATCTGCTTCTGCAGGTTGTAGACCGCGTCCTCGATCAGCAGCGCGATGCGGCTGTTGTAGTTGTAGCTGCGGTATGTTTTCTCGCGGTAGTAGCCGGGATAGACGATGGTCAGCAGCTTGCCGATCAGCGCGATGATCTCCTCACTGTCCGGCTGGGTGAAAACATTGACATTGTCAATATCCCGCCCGTTCCGGTAGTCCCGGAGAATGGCGGCCGTCGCATGCTGGATGCGGGTCTCGATGGCATGTTCGGAAGTCGTGGTCATGGTCTCTGTCCCCTGTTCTCCTGATGATATCCGTACGGCGCAGGCTCTTCCTGTTCAGCGAAACAGCCTGCGCCGTGAAGCACTTCTACTATATCATGAATCGGTGTCCGCGAACATAGAGATTCGCCCGCAGAGGTATGACATATGCCGCCTTACGGCCGCACCGGCTCGAGGAAATAGGACTCCCCGAAGTGAATGCCGGAGATGCCCATGCCCTTCCTGCCGTCATATTCCGTGAAATAGGCCGCCCACATGGCTTCGGGAGCCATGAAATCCGGGCTTCCGATATAGACGGCGCCTTCCGGATAGAAGTCGTCGCCCCCGGAAATGTAGTAAGGGAACGTCTCGGATTCGCCGCCGTCACTCGTGATCGTCACGTTGCCGTCCGTGCCGAAGACCACGGTGTCGATATAGCCGCTGTAATCCGGGATCATCTTGTTCTTCCAGATGAAGCCCGTCAGCGTGTCCGGGATCGCCTGCTCCGGAACTTCTTCCCCGGCATCGAGCACTTCCGCGGAGACGGATCCGTCCGGATAACGGATCAGGCGCACATGGCTGCCGTCGGGCATCTCGAGCACGTAGGCGTGATAGTATTCCGCCTCCTCTTCGCTCTGGATGGTGATCCCCAGCGAATCGAAGTCGTCGAAGAGCTGCTGCAGCGCCTCGTCGCTGACGACGCCGTTCTCATCCCTGGCCAGATCCAGGCCGCGCATCAGTGCCTGCTCGCCGTCGTCCTGGTCGCCGTTCAGGACATGTGTGATACCGAGCATGTAGTGCGCATCCGGGTCGTCCGGGCGTTCCTCGGTGACGACCGTGTAGGCCTTCGCCGCTTCCCCGAAGTTCTGCGTCTGTGCATAGGCGGTCGCCAGGCCGGTCCAGGCCTCCACATTTCTGGGCTCCACATCGATGATGCCCGTGAAAACAATGATCGCCTCCTCATAGTTGAGCTCGACCAGGTACCTGCGCCCGAGTTCCAGCTGCTCCTGGATCGAGAGCGGCTGTTCCTCCTCCACTTTCGCGGCTTCCTCGATCTGCGCGGGCTTCTCGCCCTGTCCGCCGCAGGCGCTGATCAGAGCCGCCGTCATCACTGCCGCAAAAAGAAATGCTGCCTTTTTCATGTTCCCCTCCCTTGCTGTTGTTCTGTTGCCATGTGTCTGTATCCTCAGAAGACCGAAAACGTCCTGTCCCCGGGCTCCAACAGGTCAAAGCCCGTCAGCCTGCACATGCTGCCGTCGCCGGATGTGCCGCCCCCTGCCGCGCTGCCGGGTGCACAGACCGGCTCATACACCGGTTCCACTGTCATCTCCGGCTCCGGATCCTGCTGCAGACGGTCGGCGACACTGTCGATCGGGCACTCCGTCCGGACGGCCATGCAGGCGCCCGTCCACACGAAGTCCGTCCCCCAGATGTGCAGGTGGTCGCCCTGCCGCATCAGGCATTCCCTGCCGGCTGCGCGGCCGTTCAGGTAGATGCCGTTCTTCCCGACGGCTTCCACCCGCACCGTGTCGCCGCTGCGGCAGAGATGGGCCATGTCCCCGGAGATATACTCTCCTCCGCGGAAAAAGGAGAGCGCAATATCGCTCTGCGCGAACCTGCCCACCCTGACGGTCCGCCCCTCCGGAAGTTCGTCGTACCAGAAGACGCCCTCCTCCGGGGTCTGCGCCGCCGTCACCAGGAATTTCTCACGATTGGCGCTGCGCACGACGCACATGCTCTCCGCGGTGACCGCCAGGTCCTGCCCCGTCCCGAGGAGCCGGCCGTCGATCCTGTACGTGCTCTCCTCCGCCGGTGTGCTGTACTGGTATTCCTGATATGTATGTCTGCCGAAAACAAAGATCCTTCGCTTCACCTTGTGCCTCAGTACGTTTTCTCAATGTAGGTGTTCAGCTGTGCCTGTTCCTTCCTGTCCCGGGAGACGAAGACGAAGGTGCACACGACCGCCGCCGCTGCCAGGACGGCGCCTGCGCCGATACAGACTGTTCCGAGTGTGATCACTGCCGGTCCCTCCTTCTCAGTCAAGCCATTCCGATCTGCGGAGATCTTCGATCAGGCTCCGCAGCCGGTCCATCTCCGTGTCCTCTGTGGAACTGCCGTACAGCCCCTCCGCGAGGTCCGCGTACTCCTTCACTTTGTAGTAGTCCCGCTCCTCCTGCGCCAGCGCCCCTTGGCGCTCCGCCTCGAGAAAAGCAAGCCGCTTATAGGTCTCATAGCGGGCCGGGAACAGCTCCAGCATCTGCTCGAGGATCTCCTGGGCCGCATCAAACCTGCCGTCCCGCTCCAGGAGCAGCGCCAGGTTCTCATATGTGCGGAAGGAGGCGTTCCCGCCGCGCACGAGCTCTTCGTACAGACCGGCCGCCTCGCCTGCCCGGCCGCCGCTCGCAAGGACTTCCGCCAGCTGCTCGGTCAGCACCGTCCCGGCGCCGGCCGTCCCCCGGTACTGCTCCAGGAAGCGGATCTCCTCCTCTTCATAGTCCGGTCCCAGCTGCCTGTACGCCGCCGCGCAAAGTGCGATGGCCCTGGACCTCACGCTGTCGGAAGCGGTGATCTGGATCGCCCTCGTGAACTTCTCGACAGCATCGGCATACTCGCCCTGCTCGTACAGGATCTCTCCTTCGATCAGCGAGACGGAGTCCTCCGCAAGGCCTTTGCTGATGGCGGTGTCCAGATATTCGAGCGCCCCCTCTGCGTTGCCGGACTTGGCGCTGCAGAGCGCGATATCGCGGTAATAGTTGCTGTTCTCCGGGTCATACCGGATCGCCAGCTCCAGGACGCGGGAGGCATTTTCGTAATCGTCCCGCTCGTAGTAGGCGTTGCCGATCAGATAATACATATCCGCCAGGATCTTCCTGTCGGCCTCCGTGGAGACCTTGTATTCCGGGGCATTGATCACCTCTCTCCCGTACCGGATGCACTCCTCGTAGTCCCCGCTCCGGTAGAGCACCTCGATCTGTTTCGCGTAAGCATCTATGCGGGAAGGCACCGACGCGATCTGGGACGAGAGCAGCTCCTGCGCCTCGTCATAGCTCCCCTCCGAGATCAGCGTCTCCGCGCTCAGCATCGCGCTGCTGTAGGTATTGCTGATCTCCCGTCTCCGCAGCGCGAAGCCCGAGACCAGCAGCACCGCCGCCGCGCCGTACATCGCCGCGAGCGCGGCGATCCTGCCTTTTCTCTTCCGCTGGTGCGCCTTATAGCGGGAATCCAGCTCCCGGATATGCGTCAGCGCATAGTGGAGCTCGCCCCCGTTCTGATATCTTCTGGCCGGATCCAGCTGCATGCAGGTGTCGATGATGTGGGCCATGCCCTCGCTCACAGGCACCTTCTGCTGTTCGATCGGCCGGTTCTCCCAGTAATGCGACGACGGCTTCACCCCAGTCAGGAGAAAATACAGCGTCGCCCCCAGGCTGTACACATCCGAGCGCTCGTCCACGCCCTGCCCGATCGTGCTGTCGAGGAGCCTCGCCGTGTCCGCATCTACCTCGGACAGCTGCGTGAGGCTGGTAAGGAAGCCGGGAGGTGTCTCCTGTCTTCCTGCCGGCTGCTCACTGCCGGACTTCGGCTGCCGGGCCGGTCTGTCCTCCGTTTCCGTGAAAGCGGAGACCGTCCCCGACGCTGCGGCTGTCTCTGTGAAGGCGGAGACCGTCCCCGACGCCGCAGCTGTCTCTGTGAAGGCGGAGACCGTCCCCGACGCTGCGGCCGTCTCTGTGAAGGCGGAGACCGTCCCCGACTCCAGGAGCTCCCGCTGGGAGACCTGCTCGTCGTCCTGGGCCTGGGCGCTGCCGTGCGCCTGTCCGCCGCCCTGGGGAATCGGTCCGCTGCCCTGTGCCTGTACACCGCCCTGCGCCGGCCGGTCCGCCTGCAGACGGCTGATATAGCCGTACATCCCCACACTGTGGTATTGCTCGGGCGGCGCGTAGCCCACGCTGATGCCGGTCGCTTTGCGGGCGTTCTCGTCGAAGGCCAGGGAGACGTTGAAGTCGATCAGACAGATGTTTCCGTCCGGCTGCAGCATGATGTTCTCGGGCTTGATGTCGCTGTGGATCACCGCCGGCTTCTGCGCGTGCAGATAGGCCAGCGCCTCCGACAGCTGGACCGCCCACTTCAGCACCTGCTTCTGGTCGAAGGGGCCGTGCTGCTTGGCAGCCTGCTTCAGATTCTGCCCCGGGATGAAGTCCATGACCGTGTAGACGTCTGTCTCATTGCTCACAAAGTCATAGATCCTGGGCAGATAGGTCTGCCGCAGGTTCTTGAGGACGTCCACTTCCGCCCGGTCGTCCAGCTTCCCCTTGACGTCATCCTTGACGCGCTTGACCGCCACATCCGTCTTGATGCGCAGATGGTAAGCCTTATAGACCTCGCCTCCGCCGCCGGCGCCGAGAACCTCCTCGATCCGATACGTC
Source organism: Lachnospiraceae bacterium UBA3692 (assembly GCA_002372815.1). Taxonomy (GTDB): domain Bacteria; phylum Bacillota; class Clostridia; order Lachnospirales; family Lachnospiraceae; genus CAG-791. Next base: position 12,452 of record DFIR01000050.1, on the reverse strand, counting down.
TCGTTCAGCACATCGCCTGTCTGAAACATTCGCTTCTCCCGTCCGCGCGGAGCTCATGTCTCCGCGTCTGTACCACTCTGTTCCGATGTGGATCCTACGTCTTCTATCATATCGTCAAATGAGCTCATTTGACAACAGAAGACAGAAGACTTGCCCGGTGTTTTCCCAAATACGGCAAAACACCGGGCAATACCACTCATTATTCAGCACCGTCTGTGCGTGATCCGAAACGCCTCTCACTCCTGCGTCAGCTCCTCGACCGGCGCGTCCACGACGTTCTTTCGGACGCTCTCGATGCCGTTCAGGCAGCTGGCCTTCTTCACATAGCCTTCACCGGTCGCGATGATCTGCCCGTTCGTCGCTTTCAGGCGGAAGCGGTACTCGCCCGCCTTGTCCGTGTAGACCTCGAACTTGGGGCATTTCTCCTTGGCGAAGCCTTCCACGGTCTGGTCCTCGAGGTTCGCGACGGGCGCATTGCGCATCACGCTCTTGATGCCCGCCATGCAGTACTTGATGCCCTTGTAGACCTGCGATGTGGCGATGATCTGCCCGTTCGTCGCCTTCAGGTTGAACTTCGGTCCCGTCTTCGCATACTTGATCTCAAACTTGCCCATCGTGCCTCCCTTCCTCCACGGTCACGTTCCCCGTGGAACGATTTTAGAACATAACACTCATAAATCATACAGAATATAGATAAGAGTCTGTATATTTTTAGTATATTCTGCATGTTTTCTCTTTTCAACGTGAAAATTCAGAGAATATGGAAGGACAGCCGCATTCGATCCATGCGGCTGTCCCCCGGACGTAGGTGTATGAAAGTGTCGGTCAGTATTCCTCCGCTTCTTATTCCTCCGCTTCTTCCATCCCCGCCAGATAATTAATGAACTGCTGCGCCGTGCGGCCGGAAGTGCTGGCGTTGCGGACCTCCCAGGCGTTGGCCTTCTGCAGGAGTTCCTCCTCCGTGAGCTTGATCTGAGGGTAGCGCTTCGCGAGTTCCTTGACGATGTGGCGGTACTCCTGGGCCGAGGGCTTGAGGTAGCCGATCGTGACGCCGAAGCGGGCGGCGAGGGAAGTCTTCTCCTGGACGGTGTCGCTGCGGTGCATCTCGTCGTCGCTGCGGTCGCTCCGGTCGCTCCAGTTCTCGCGGATCAGGTGGCGGCGGTTGCTGGTGGCGTAGATCAGCACGTTCTCCGGACGGGTCTCGAGGCCGCCCTCGATAACAGCCTTCAGATATTTGTACTCCGTCTCGTGGTCCTCGAAGGACAGGTCATCCATGTAGATGATGAAGCGGTAGTTGCGGTTCTTGACATAGTTGATGACGGTCTGCAGGTACTCGAGCTCGTGCTTGTAGATCTCGATCATGCGCAGGCCGCGGTCGTAGTACTGGTTGAGGATGGCCTTGATGCTCGTCGATTTGCCGGTGCCGGCGTCGCCGTAGAGGAGCACGTTGTTGGCAAGGCGCCCGCTGACAAAGGCCTCGGTGTTGGCGATCAGCTTCTGCTTCTGAGGCTCATAGCCGATCAGGTCATCCAGCAGCACGTCGCTCGTCGCCGTGATCGGGATCAGGAGCGTGTCCTGGATGCTCTCCTTGAAGGCGCTGTAGCCGGAGGCCGAAGAGACGGCGAGTCCCGCCGATTTCCTGCCCAGCCGGAAGGCCTTGTTGAGGCCCAGCGTGCCGACGCCGTAGTCGCGGTAGAAGTCCGTGACGATTTGGTAGAGGGTGTCCTTGACGGATTCGATGTCCTCCCCAGAAATCTCCACCGCCGCGATCCGGTCGCTGAGGAGGCGGACCTTCTCGCTGACGCTGCGGTTGTAGAAGCGGTCCGTCTTGCCGACGGAGTGGTAGTCCGTGATGGTGCCGAAGACGTTCACCCCGAGCGCCTCTTCCAGCCGCGTGAAGTCGTAGTCGAACAGCTGCCGGAAGATCAGCAGGTCGTTCTTGACGAAGGTGTTCACGGAGCCGTTGACGGCGCCTTTTTTCTCAGCGACGAGGGTGAAAGGAGTCTCCGTCGTCGCGAGGAGGAAGGCAAGGTAATCCTGCCAGAGGTTCCTGTTGAAGCCGTACTCGGTGGCGACGTCCAGAAGGCGGTGCACCTGGTCGAGCGCGCGCGCTGCCAGCGCCTCCCGGTCCGGGGTCGCCGTGGTCCTTCCGGAGACGGGCACTTCCGCCCCGGGGAACAGCGGTTCCGCCTCCCGGCAGATCGCAGCGATCTGCTGCAGGATGCTGTCCCGCTCGATATTCCGATAGACGACAAGTCTCGAAGTCAGACGATACATGTACGATCTCCTTGTATATCCATAAACGGTATTTCTTATATTCTGAGGAGTTTCCGTTTCCGCGTCAATCGTTTTTCCCCCTTTTTGGCATAGCTTTCGTTCTGTGCTATGATGGTAGCATCCCATTTATGAAAGCGAGGTTTCATGGAGACGATCCTTTTGAAAATCACCGCGGCCATCCTGGCGGCATCCACAACACTCAGTACTTCAGCAGCCGCTCTGGAGGACCGCATCATACACACAGGTTCCATGGCCGTCACGGTCATCGACTACGGCCTGGCCGGCATGAACGGTGACGCCGTCCTGCTCTCCTCGGCGGGTGCCAATCTCCTGATGGACACCGGCTACTGGGACGCGGACTCCCCCGGTGCCGCACAGCCGCCCGTCCCGGTCTACGACGCCTACGGAAATCTTCTGTACGAAGAGCCCGCCGACCCGCTCCCGGCCCCGGTCATCACCTGGCTGAAGGAGCACAAGGTGCAGCAGCTGGACCTCTATCTCTCCCACTGGCACAACGATCATTACTACCTCCTGACCGCGATCATGGAGGACGATTCCTTCAAAGTCGGAAAAATATACCTCCCCGAGATCTCCGAAGAGCGCACTTATGCGGATCCCTCTCACGCGGGCGAGACCTGGTACAACAACCTGCTCTGGAATATTCCCGGCGCGGAGGCGAGCCGCGGTCCGCACTCCTATTCTGCCATCGTCGAGACTGCGGAGCGGAAGGGCGTCGAGATCGTGTGGCTCGACGAGGGCTCTCAGTTCGAGGTCGGCGACGTCCGGGCCGAGGTCCTGTGGCACAGAAAAGCAAATTTCCCTTACGGCCAGACCGTCGTCCCCTACCTGAACGACCGGTCGCTGGTCACGATGATCACCTGCGGCGGCGTGCGCTACCTCACCTGCGGCGACCTCCACGACGAAAACGAGCGCGCCATCCTGGACGCTGGCGTCGATGTCCGGGCCGACATCTTCAAGGCCAACCACCACGCCAAAGACACCAGCAACTGCGAGGAGTGGCTGGACGCTGTCGCGCCGTCCTGGATCCTCTCCACCCGCTACAAGCTGGACGACGGCACGGATCCCACCCCGGAGGACTCCGTCGAGGACCGTCTGCGGGCCCGGGGCACTTTCCTCTCCGTGCGGGACCTGGGCACCTTCACCGTCCACGCGGACGACGGCGTGATCTCGGCGGAGGGGGAGGGATTCACGATCGGTGATAATAAACCGCACGTTTATTGAAGCTGTCTGTTGCATCCTCTACAATGGAGGCGATGCAACTGACATAATACGTGTGGTTCGACTGATACAGTGCGGGGGGGCCTGGTTAGGGCGATCCAACTGACAATGCACGGAGGTATTGCATGCCGGAACAATTTCACGAAATACAGACGCCGTCGGGGCGCGGCACCTATGCGACCGGAAACGAGCGCGCTGCGCGCTGCATCCTGATCGGGCTCAACACCTCGCAGAAGCCGGAAGAATATGACCGCTCCATGCGCGAGCTCAAGGCCCTCGCCGAGGCGGTGGACCTGGAGGTCGTGTGGTCCATGGTCCAGAATGCCCCCGCCGTCACCCACGCCACTTACATCGGCAGCGGCAAAGTCCAGGAACTGAAGGAGGAGATCGAGATCGGCGACGCCGACCTGGTCATTTTCAACGAGACCCTCTCTCCCCTGCAGACCCGCAATCTCGAAAAAATCCTCGACACCGAAGTCCTCGACCGCACCGGCCTGATCCTGCAGATCTTCTCCCGCAGGGCGCGGACCCGGGAGGCCAGACTCCAGGTGGAGAGCGCCCAGCTCAAATACATGCTGCCCCGCCTGATCGGCCTCGGCCACAAGCTCTCCCGCCAGGGCGGCGGCAGCGGCCGCCTGTCCAACAAGGGCGCCGGTGAACAGCAGCTGGAACTGGACCGCCGCCACATCGAGCACCGCATCGCCCAGCTCCGCCGCGAACTCGAATCCGTCGACCGTGAGCGCGACGTCCAGCGCACCCGCCGCTCCCGCTCCGGCCTCCCCCGCATCGCCCTGGTCGGCTACACCAACGCCGGCAAGTCAACGCTGCTGAATGCCCTGCTGAAGATGAATGCGGCGGGGGGTGGTAGTGCCATGGCAAGTATGTCTCAAGCGGAGCCGGCTCCTGCCGGCGGGCAGGCCGCCGCTCCTGCCCTTGAGAGCAAGCTCGTCTTCGAGAAGGACATGCTCTTCGCCACCCTCGACACTTCCGTCCGTCGCCTGGACCTGCCCGGCCGCATGCCTTTCCTGCTGGCGGACACGGTCGGATTCGTCTCGCAGCTGCCGCATGACCTCGTGCAGGCTTTCCGCTCAACCCTCGAAGAAGTCTGCAGCGCAGACCTGCTCCTGGAAGTCATCGACTGCTCCGATCCCGACCATGAAATGCACCGAAAAGTAACGGACGACACCCTCCGCGAGATCGGCGCCGGCGATATCCCCCGCATCTATCTCTATAACAAGGCGGATCTTGTGGATGCGGAGACAACGGACCCCTTCCCTGCATCCATCCCTTTCGTGCCGGAAGGCCGCCGGGACGTCCTCTACCTCTCCGCCAAGAAACAGCTGGGGCTGAACCTGCTCCTGGACCTGATCGACGACGCTCTCCGCGGCGGACGCGTCAGCTGCCGCTTCCTCTTCCCATATGACAAGGTCGGCCTCCTGCAGAGCCTGCGCACATCTTCCGTGATCGAATCAGAAGAATACACGGCGGACGGCTGCCTCGTGCAGGTGCTGTGCCCGAAGAAGGATGCGCAGAGGCTGAGAGAATATCTGACATGATACCCGCCGCGGTGATAACAGGCTGCTATGCCATCGTTGTTGCCGCGGTGATTTTTGGCTTCTAATCACACAGCTGGTAACGGTCGGACTTGGCACCGTTATCCGGCGCGGCGGCGGGGTTACTGTTCACCGCCCAGCCAGAATCAATACCTGAGAGCGGTGCTGAGTACATGTCAGAATCCCTACAGACATGTACTGCAATCTGCAGTACACCTCTGTAGGAACTGAAAACACATATTTATGGGCAGAACAGCGCGGGATATGCTTGAAATAATAACCAACCGGGGCCCGGAAAGTTTGTGACTTATCCACAAACATCATCCGGGATCCAGCTTATTTATTGGATCTGGCCGGGAGGTGAATAGTAACGCGGCGGGTAATGAATTCTAAAAAAAGAAGTTCTTTTTGATGCCTCGATGGGATATAATAATTCACGTATGGATTTTTGAAGCGTAATGCGGAAGGCATCGTCTTCCGCCAGAAAGGACGACAGGGGAGATATGCAGATCGGATTCGACAATGACAAATATTTAAAGACCCAGTCCGAACATATTCGTGAGCGCATCGCGCGCTTCGGCGGCAAGCTGTATCTGGAGTTCGGCGGCAAGCTGTTCGACGATTTTCACGCGTCGCGCGTGCTGCCCGGCTTCCATCCGGATTCGAAGATCACGATGCTCAAGGAGCTCCGCGACCAGGTGGAGATCGTGATCGTCATCAACGCCGGAGATATTGAGAAGAACAAGGTGCGCGGCGATCTGGGCATCACCTATGATGTGGACCTGCTGCGTCTGGTGGACGCCTTCACTTCCCAGGGGCTCTACGTGGGTAGCGTGGTGCTGACGCGGTTCGCGGAGCAGCCCTCCGCCATGGCCTATGAGAAGAAGCTCACTGCCCTGGGGCTCAAGGTCTACCGTCATTATCCCATTCCCGGCTATCCCGCCGATGTCCGCCTGATCGTCAGCGACCAGGGCTTCGGGCGCAACGATTACATCGAGACCAGCCGTCCCCTTGTGGTCATCACGGCCCCCGGCCCCGGCAGCGGCAAAATGGCCACCTGTCTGTCCCAGCTCTATCACGAGCACAAGCGCGGCGTGAACGCGGGCTACGCCAAGTTCGAGACTTTCCCGGTCTGGAACCTTCCCCTGAACCATCCGGTGAATCTGGCCTACGAGGCTGCCACGGCGGATCTGGACGACGTGAACATGATCGATCCCTTCCACCTGGAGGCCTACGGAGAGACCTGCATCAACTACAACCGGGACGTGGAGGTCTTCCCTGTCCTGAACGCCATCTTCGAGCAGATCAACGGCTCTTCGCCTTACAAGTCCCCGACGGACATGGGCGTCAACATGGTCGGCATGTGCATCTGCGACGACGACGTCTGCTGCAAGGCGGCCCGCCAGGAGATCATCCGCCGCTACTACCAGGCTCTCTGCGAGAAGCGCAAAGGCAATGCCGACGGCGCCCCCGCCTTCAAAATCGAGCTGCTCATGAAGAAGGCCGGCATCGACCTGGCCGAACGTCCGGTGGCCATGGCCGCCAACGTCGCCATGGAGAAGACCGGTGCCCCCGCCGCCGCCATGGAGCTGCCTGACGGCACCATCCTCACCGGCAAGACCTCCGAGCTCCTCGGTGCCTCCTCCGCTCTCCTCCTGAACGCCCTAAAGCGCTTCGGCGGGATCCCGGACGAGATCAAGCTGATCTCCCCCACCATCATCGAGGCTGTCAAGGATCTCAAGATCGACCACCTCGGCGACCACAGCTCTCTCCTGCACCTGAATGAACTGCTGATCGCCCTCTCCATCGCCGCGGTCACCAACCCCACCGCCAAGCTGGCCCTGGACCAGATCCCCAAGCTGGCCGGGCTGGAGGCACACTCCAGTGTCATCCTCTCCCAGATCGACGAGGGCGTCTTCAAGAAACTCGGCGTCAACCTCACCTGCGAGCCCATCTACGAAAACAAGAAACTGTATCACAAATAATGCAAGGCGCTGCTGGGTAGCAAGTTCCGTACAGGCTATCGCATCAAGGAGTTCCGAAATTCCGGAGACCCGGAATTTCGGAACGGACAGATCGACTTCCGGCGAGGACCGGTGCGGCATCCGGCAGCTCCGACAGTTTCTCTTCAGTGACTCTGTCTTTTTCATCACTCCCCTTTACTCCGTCCTGAAGTATCCGGACAGCGATCCCATCTGATCATAAAGCACTATACCGGAAGACGAGAAAAGTGTTATCAGCTTAGATCCGCCAAATATCACATCGTTATTATAATACCTTCTTTGGTCGAGGCCCCTGTGACGGAAAATCGTGTACAAATCGGGGTTCAGATATTATGTTTGTAACAAAATAAGAAGGAGGTTGTTTTTGTCGACGGCCGACAGAGACATTCTCCCGGAAATGGAGGTTTGAAGATGAAAGGGAAAGCATTCAACATCGGACTGGCCACTGTGCTGGCGATGGCGCTTACTGCCTGTTCCGGCGGTTCACAGCCTGCCTCGCCGTCGCCGGATGCGGCGGAGGGCGGACTGGTATTCACCACCGGCAATGAGCAGGGGACGTATTATCGCTTCGGCGGCGTGCTGGCCGGGAAGATCGCGGAGACAACAGATACGAAGCTGCAGGTGACGGCGTCCGGCGGATCGAAGGAGAACCTGGAGGCTCTGCAGTCCGGGGCGGCCCAGTTCGGTTTTGTCCAATCGGATGTTCTCTCCTATGCCTGCGAGGGGACGCGGCTATTCGAGTCAAAGGCGGAAGGGATCACTGCGGTGGCGGAGCTGTACATGGAACAGGTGCAGATCGTGACCATGGATCCCTCGCTGAAGAGCGTGTCTGATCTGAAGGGGAAGAACGTCTCGATCGGCGCACCCGGGTCCGGCGTCTACTTCAATGCAGTAGATGTGCTGGAGGCCTATGGCCTGACGGAGAAGGATATCAGCCCGACGTATCAGTCCTTCAGCGAGTCGGTGGATGCGCTGCAGAGCGGCAAGCTGGATGCGGCTTTCGTCGTAGCCGGTACGCCGACATCGGCGATCTCCGGACTGGCTGCGACAACGGATATCTATCTGATCGGGCTGGATGACGAGCACATTGAGAAGCTGGTGCAGGGCTCGCAGCACTACAGCAAAGCGGTGATCAGCAGGAAGACGTACAATACGGCCATGGACATTCCCACCGTAGCGGTGGGGGCTGTTCTGGTCGCGCGGGAGGATGCTTCCGAGGAAGATGTCTACCACGTCATCTCCGGGATCTATGAGAATCTGCCCGCGATCACGAAGGCTCACTCCAAGGGGGCCGAACTGAGTCTGGAGGAAGCGGCCTCTGTGACCGTAGTGCCATATCACCCCGGCGCCGCGAAGTATCTGAAAGAGAAGGGGTTTGAGGTTCCGACGAAGTGAGAGGGGAGAGATCATGAACGTTATAGAACTGGATATGTATCAAGCCTGCGGCCTGGCGGTGCTGATGCTGGTGATCGGCCGCATGCTGGTCGATAAGATCGAATTTCTGAGAAGATACTGTATCCCCGCGCCGGTGGTCGGCGGTCTGCTCTTTGCGATCCTTCACGTGATCCTGCGGTCCGCAGGGATCGTGGAGTTCAATCTGGACACCACACTGCAGACCGTATTCATGACCGCGTTCTTCTGCTCCGTCGGCTACATGGCGGCATTTGGCGAGTTGAAGAAAGGCGGGATCGGCGTGGTGAAGTTTCTGGTTCTGTCCGTGCTGATGTGCTGCATCCAGGATCTGGTGGGCGGTTTCGGTGCGAAGCTGTTCGGCCTGAACGGGAAGCTGGGACTGACGATGGGATCTATCCCGCTGGTCGGCGGACACGGTACCGCCGGTTCCTTCGGCCCCTTCCTGGAGGATATGGGCGTAGCGAATGCGACCACCGTCGCAGTGGCGGCGGCAACATACGGCCTGATCGCCGGCTGCGTGATCGGAGGCCCTATCGCCTACTCCAAGATCCAGAAATATAACCTGAAGTCTTCCGGCGTGAATCTTCACGGGAAGACAAAGCCGGAGACGGTGGAGGTCAGTGTAGATCCTGATACCGGCGCCCTGGATGAGTACAATCTGATGGATGCAGCGATCTATATCGTCATCGGGGTGGGCCTCGGCACCATCGTCGCGGTGCTCCTGGGCAAGCTGATCACGCTTCCCGGGTATATCGGCGCAATGATCGTCGGCGCGGTGATCAGAAACGTGCAGGAGGTGCGCGGCGTGAAGGTGCCCATGCCGGAGATGACGGCGATCGGGAATATCTGCCTGTCGATCTTCCTGGGACTTGCCATGATCAACCTCAAGCTGTGGCAGCTGGTCAGCCTGGCACTGCCGATGATCGTCATTCTGGTAGTTCAGACGGTGATCATGTACTTTTACGCATCGTTCGTGGTATTCAACGTCATGGGGCGGGACTATGACGCTGCCACCATCGCCAGCGGATTCTGCGGCTTTGGAATGGGGGCAACTCCGAATGCGATGGCGAACATGCAGGCCATCACCAACCGCTACGGGCCGGCGCCGGTGGCCTTCATGATCGTGCCGCTGGTGGGCTCGCTGTTCATCGACTTTTTCAACGCCGCGATCATCACGGCATTCACTAATTTCCTGTAAAGATCTCAGCGTAAGGCGGGAAACGCCATATACGCGCGCAGGGGACGGTTCTCCGCGCGTTCTGCATCCGTGTATACAGAACGCGCAGAGAACCGTCCCCTGCGCGCGCAAAATAAGCTATAATAAGTACATGGCACCCGTCGTCTTCGTGAACAGGAGGCACCGGAATGTTTAAGAGGAAAATCTATCGCTCCGATATGCTGCGCTGTGTGCTATGTAAGGATGCTCCCTGCACACAGGCGTGTGGAAGGATCGACCCTGCAGCATTGCTCAGAAATATGTGGTTTGACAATGAGAAGACCGCAGCGGCGCATCTGCCGGCGGACGATCTGTGCAGTCACTGCGATGCGCCGTGTGAGCGGGCGTGTGTGAGGCCGGGAGAAGTGCCGGTCAGGAAGCTGCTGGCAAGGCTGCGGGAAGAAGTCCTGCCGACGCTGGAAGTCCCCTCTCCGGATGCCCCGGAGGATGATGCGCTTCTGCGCACGGAACTGTGCGGCATTCCGCTGGAGAATCCTTTCCTGCTCTCCTCCTCTGTCGTGGCCAGCACCTATGATATGTGCGCAAGGGCCTTTGAGGCGGGCTGGGCCGGTGCGGCCTTCAAGACGATCTGTTCCTTCGAGATCCACGAGGCGTCGCCCCGCTTCTCAGCTATCAAAGGGGACAGCGGAAACATCATCGGCTTCAAGAATATCGAGCAGCTCTCCGACCACTCCGTCGCAGAGAACATGGAGATCTTCCGCAGGCTGAAGGAGAAATATCCCACCAAATTCATCCTGGCCTCCATCATGGGACAGAATGAGCAGGAGTGGGAGGATCTCGCACGGCTGTGCGCGGAGAACGGGGCGGATGCCGTCGAGCTGAATTTCTCCTGCCCGAATATGGCGGAGGGCGGTCTCGGCTCCGATATCGGCCAGGTGCCGGAGCTCGTGGAGCGGTTCACCGCGGCTGCGAGACGGGGAACTTCGATCCCGATCCTGGCGAAGCTCACCCCGAATGTCGCCCGCATGAGCCCGGCCGCGGAGGCGGCGCTGCGGGGCGGTGCGAACGGGATCGCAGCGATCAACACCATCAAGAGCATTACCGGCGTGAATCCTCACACCTACGTCTCCGCCCCTTCTGTCCACGGGATGTCCGCCGTAGGCGGATACAGCGGCGCTGCGGTCAGGCCGATCGCCCTGCGCTTCATAGCAGAACTGGGGCAGAATCCCGCCCTCAAAGACATGCACCTCAGCGCGATGGGCGGCGTGGAGACCTGGCGGGATGCGCTGGACTATCTTCTGCTCGGCGCGGACTCGATCCAGGTCACGACGGCTGTCATGCAGTTCGGCTACCGTATCGTTGAGGATCTGAAGTCTGGGTTGAAGCTGTATCTTGCCGAAAAAGGCTTTCATAACGTCCGGGAAGTGCGCGGACTTGCGCTCGATTCCGTGAGCGAGACGACGGACGTGCTGGAGCGCGACACGGTCATCTACCCCAAATTCCACCGGGACCGCTGCATCGGCTGCGGCCGGTGCGAGATCTCCTGCATGGACGGCGGTCACCAGGCGATCCGCCTGAACGAGGAGCGAAAACCTCTGCTGGACGCTAAGAAATGTGTAGGCTGCCACCTTTGCATCCTGGTATGTCCGCAGAGGGCCATCAGCGAGAGCAGAAAGAGGGTCGCGAAGCCCCGCACATGATCATTGTAATTCTGCTTCATAATATGCCTGGTCCTCATCTTTGAAAACATTGAAGATCACTCTTTCCATGGCCTCGGGATGTTTCGAAAGCCAGTCTGTTACGGTCTGCACTGCGATCTCTGACGCCCGCTTGTTCGGGAAGCGGAAGACACCGGTAGAGATGCAGCAGAAGGCAACTGACCGAATATCATTTTCCAGGCACAGGTCGAGCGAGTTCTCGTAGCAGTCCGCCAGATCCTGTTCCAGGGCTTTGGTCAGTCTGACATCGACGATTGGTCCGACGATATGTATCACTTTCTTCGCCGGAAGATTATAGCCGTCCGTCAGCATCGGTGCGGCTGTCGGCTGTTCATAATCCGGGCCATACTTTATTCTCAACTGGTTCATTTGACGATTACACTCCGCCCGCAGCTGGATCCCTGCGAAAGTATGGATGCAGTTATCAATACAGGTGTGCATCGGGACGAAGCACCCGAGCATCTGTGAATTGGCTGCATTCACAATGGCGTCCACTGCCAGTCTCGTGATATCGCCCTGCCAGACAGAAAGCTTATCTGCAAATGCATGCGTGCTGCCCTGATCGGCTATTGTCGGGATCTCCGGAAGCGTCACGATGCCGTTTTCACGAATACGTTCCTTCAGATATTCATCCTGAACCTCTGTCACACGGGCATCCATGCGGCGTGGCATTCGGATGTTCATCAGAGACCGAAGAATTCGTTTCTTCCCTTCCGTATCCCGGGGCGTTTCCAGACTTCGGTATTGTCCAGAATCTTCTTTGAACTCTTCCACAAGATAGTTAAGACGCTCTTCCTGTGTCATCTCTTTCATCATCGTGCTCCTTGCGTTTGAATCAGGACTCCGTCTTCCAGCGGCTCGATGGCCTGATATACGTCGTAAAAACTGATCTCCTGCAGCCAGTGTACAACAGGCAAGCTGTAATTTCAATGATTACATCAGAGGTTGCTCTTTTCATAGGATCAGATGCTCCAGCCTGCGCTGGCATTCTGCAGCTGCGTCATGCGTCTGAAAAGGCTGTTTTCTTTTGCAAAGAGTTCTGCCGGGCTTCCTTCTTCGGCCACCTTGCCAT
>DFIR01000066.1 GCA_002372815.1 Lachnospiraceae bacterium UBA3692 | reverse complement strand
TCTGCTGCTGATCCTCATCAGCATCGTCTGGCTGTTCCCGTTCTTCGGGCTGATCATGCAGAGCTTCCGCTCTTATTCGTCCGAGTACGGCGGCATGGTCGACTATATCATTCCGAAACGCTTTTCCCTGGATAACTACAGGTTCCTGTTCTCCGGGGAGACCAACTTCCTGAAGTGGTACGGCAACACGGTCCTCATCGCGATCGTCGTCGCGATCCTGCAGACGGTCATCGTCCTGTGCGTGAGCTACGCGCTCTCCAGGATGCGCTTCAGGGGCAGGGAGCTGCTCATGCGGTTCTGGCTGATCCTCGGCATGTTCCCCGGATTCCTGACCATGATCTGCATGTATTTCCTGCTCAAGCAGTTCGGCCTCACGCAGGCGGGCGCGGTGCCCGGCCTGATCCTCGTCTACATCGCGAGCTGCGGCATGGGCTATTACGTCTGCAAAGGTTATTTCGACACGATCCCGAAGGCGCTGGATGAGGCGGCCAGGATCGACGGCGCGACGAGGGCGCAGATCTTCGTACAGATGATCATCCCGCTCTCCAAGCCGATCGTCATTTATACGGCACTCGTTGCGTTCATGGCACCCTGGTGCGACTACATCTTCGCGTCGTACGTCGCGTTCGGCCATGACAAGAGCTATAACGTCGCGGTCGCGATGACGCGCTGGGTCTGGACCAACGACTACCAGGGATACTTCACAAGATTCTGCGCGGGCGGCATTCTGGTCGCGATTCCGGTCACGATCCTTTTCATGTGCCTGCAGAAATACTACGTGGAAGGCGTCACCGGCGGCGCGGTCAAAGGCTGATACCTGAAACATCTGGAACAATATGAGTGGAAAGATCACCATCGATGATATTGCCGAGGCGCTCGGCATGTCGAAGTCGACGGTCTCCCGCGCCATTTCGGGCAAAGGGCGGATCTCGCCGGCGACGACGGAGCGCGTCCGGCAGTACATCGAGAAATACAACTACAAACCGAACGCTGTCGCGCAGGGACTCGCGCAGAGCAAGACGTACAATATCGGGGTCGTGTGTCCGATCGACTATGAAATCTTTGACCTCCGGTATTTCCACCGCTGCCTGCAGGGGATCAGCGACAGCATCACGCCGCGGGGGTACGACATCCTGATGTCCATGATCGGGCGCAGCGACGTCGACAACCTCCGTCGGCTCGTCGAAAACCACAAGGTCGACGGCGTGATCCTGACCAGGACGCTCTTTGACGACAAGGCGGCCGAGTACCTCAAGCAGAGCGGCATGCCTTTCGTCGTCATTGGCAGCAGCCCGGACAAGGAGCTGATCCAGATCGACAACGACCACCTCGCGGCCTGCAGCGAGCTGACTTCGATCCTGCTCGCGAAGGGCTACCGGCGGATGGCGCTGCTCGGCGGTGACGGCACGCACATCATCACGGAGACGCGCCGGCGCGGCTTCGAGCTGGCCTACAAGCAGGCCGGGCTGAAGCCGGACGCGGACCTGATCTACATGGGCGTCGAGGACCACCCGCACGCCGCGCAAGTGCTAACGGACGTCATGAAGAAGGGCGTGGACGTGCTGGTCTGCATGGATGAAAAGCTGACCGGAATGGTCATGAGCGAGTGCCGCATCCGGCACATCCGCATCCCGGAGCAGCTGCGGCTCGCCTCGTTCTACAACAGCTCATTCCTGGCCAATTCGTCGCCCGCGGTCACCGCACTGGACATCGACGACCGCAGGCTTGGCGCCGCGGCGGGAGAGAAGCTCCTCGAAGTGATCGCCGGCGCGCAGCCGGAAGGCGTCGTGATCCGCAATTACCAGGTGATCCTGCGGGAGAGCACGTCATAGAGAAACACATTGGAGAGGGAAAAAGCAGCAGCATGAACAGCATCAGAAACAGCAGTGTCATCGGCTTTACGCCGCAGTATCTCACCGTCGACGGAGAGCCGTGGTTCCCGGTCATGGGCGAGATCCATTACAGCCGGGTCGCGCGGCAGGACTGGGAGAGAGAACTGTGCAGGATGAAGGCGGGCGGTGTGGACGTGGTGTCCGCCTACACGATCTGGATCCATCACGAGGAAGAGGAAGGCGTTTTTGATTTCAGCGGGCAGAGAGATCTGCGCGCTTTTCTTGCGCTGGTTCAGAAGTGCGGCCTGAAGTGCTTCCTGCGGATCGGGCCGTGGGTCCACGGAGAGGTCAGGAACGGCGGATTCCCGGACTGGCTGATGCAGAAGGAACAGAGCGGGGAGATCTCGCAGCTAAGGAGCGACGATCCCACCTACCTGCGCTATGTAAGAAGATTTTATGAAAAGGTCTTTGAACAGGCCCAAGGCTTCTTCTTTGCGGAAGGTAACGGTGATGAGCCAGTCAGGCCGATCATCGGAATTCAGGTTGAAAATGAGTACGGCCACTGCGGCGGCCAGACCGGAGAGGCGGGCGAACAGCACATGCGGACGCTCCGCGCGATGGCGGAGGAGATCGGCTTTTCCGCGCCGCTGTGGACCGCGACCGGATGGGGCGGCGCCGTGACGGGCGGCATGCTCCCGGTGATGGGAGGCTATTGCGAGGCACCTTGGGATCCGAGGACGACGCCGATCGAGCCGAGCGCGAACTACGTCTTCACGATGGAGCGGAACGACCACGGGATCGGCTCCGATTACGGCCTCGGGGAGGGGATCACCTTCGACATGACGAAGTTCCCTTACCTGACCGCGGAGCTCGGCGGAGGCCTCCAGGTGACGAGACACCGCCGGCCGGTCGCGACTGCTCGCGACATCGCCGCGATGTCCGCAGTGAAATTGGGAAGCGGCTGCAACCTGCTCGGCTACTACATGTACCACGGCGGGACCAACCCGGAAGGCAAACTGACAACGCTGCAGGAATCCCGGGAGACCGGCTACCCGAACGACCTGCCGGTGAAATCGTATGACTTCAACGCGCCGGTCAGGGAGTACGGACAGCTCACGGACACCTGGAGAAGAGTCCGCATGCTTGCGACGTTCGTACACGATTATGAGGACGTCCTCTGCCGGACGACCTACGTTCCCCAGCCGGGCAACGCGGCGGACGCGGACGACCTGACGAGCCTGCGCACCGCGGTGCGGTTTGATCCGGCGTCGGGCGCGGGATTCTTCTTTGTAAATAATTATGTGCGCCGCTGCGTGATGGCTGCGCATCCGGAGGCGCAGCTGTGTGCTTATGTGCCGGAGGGGGTGTCTGGCCTTCGGGTCGCTGCGGACTTCGGTAGGCATGATGTCCAGAACGGCGACTGCTTCTTCTGGCCGTTCCATCTGCCGCTTGGCGACGC
>DFIR01000098.1 GCA_002372815.1 Lachnospiraceae bacterium UBA3692 | reverse complement strand
TGACCGAATCCCTGCGCAGCGGGGAAAAGCGCGGCTCCCTCCTGTGGGTGCTGGACAAGACGAAGACTCCCATGGGCGGGCGCATGCTCCGCGCCTGGGTGGAGCGGCCGCTGCTCTCCGTCGTCGCGATCAAGCGCCGCCTCGCCGCGGTGGGCGAGCTTGCGAAAAACCACGTGGCCCGCAGCGAGCTGATGCTGGCCTTAAAGGAGATCAGCGACATGCAGCGCCTGGTGGGCCGTGCCGTCTACGGCACGGCCGGCGGCCGCGATCTGCGTACGCTTGCCAACTGCGCGGCCGTGCTGCCCCGGCTCAAGGAGCTGACGGCGACCTTCACCTGCGCGGAGCTGCGGGAGATCTGCGGCATGGACGCGCTGGAGGACATGCGCATCGAGATCGACCGCGCCATCGCCGACGAGCCTCCCTTCTCCGTCCGTGAGGGCGGCATCCTGCGGGAGGGCTACTCCGAGGAGGTGGACCGGCTCCGCAACGTGCGCGACAACGGCGCCCAGATGGTCACCGAGCTGGAAGCCCGGGAGCGGGAGCGCACCGGCATCAAAAAGCTCAAGGTCGGCTACAACAAGGTCTTCGGCTACTATATCGACGTGCCGCGCTCGGCGGGACTGGAAAACGTGCCGGAGGACTATATCCGCAAGCAGACCCTGGTCTCCAACGAGCGCTACTTCACCCAGGAGCTCAAGGAGCTGGAGAACACGCTCCTGACCGCCCGGGACCGGATCAACGAGCTGGAATACCAGTACTTCTGCGAGGTGCGCGACAGCGTGGCCGCGAAGGTCGCCCGGATCCAGGCCGCCTCCGAGGCCGTCGCAAAGCTGGACGTGCTCTGCTCCCTGAGTGAGGTCGCCGTGCGCAACAACTACACCTGCCCGGAGGTGGACGCCTCCCGGGAGCTGCACATTCTGGAGGGCCGCCACCCGGTGGTGGAGCAGACCCTGAAGGACGTGCTCTTCGTCCCGAACGACACCTACTTAAACGACGGGGACGACCGGGTCGCCATCGTGACCGGCCCCAACATGGCCGGTAAATCCACCTACATGCGCCAGACGGCGCTGATTGCCCTGATGGCGCAGATGGGCTCCTTCGTCCCGGCCCGCTCGGCCACCATCGGCGTCATCGACCGGGTCTTTACCCGCATCGGGGCCTCGGACGACCTGGCCGCCGGCCAGTCCACCTTTATGGTGGAGATGAACGAGATGGCCGAGATCCTGAAGCACGCCACCGCCGCCTCCCTGCTGATCCTGGACGAGATCGGCCGCGGCACCTCGACCTTCGACGGCATGAGCATCGCGTGGGCGGTGATCGAACATATCAGCAACCGCAGGTATCTGGGCGCGAAGACCCTCTTCGCCACCCATTACCATGAGCTGACGGAGCTGGAGGGCAAGATCAGCGGCGTCAACAACTACTGCATCGCGGTCAAGGAGAAGGGGGAGAACATCGTCTTTCTCCGCAAGATCGTGCGGGGCGGCGCGGACAAGAGCTACGGCATCCAGGTCGCGAGGCTGGCCGGGCTTCCGGACATCGTGATCGGGCGGGCCTCCGAGCTGGTGAAGCAGCTGTCCGACAATGACATCACGGAGCAGATCCAGAAGATCGAGAGCGGCAGCGGCGGGACCGGCGCGCCCGTCAGGCAGAAGCGCTATGACGAGGTCGACCTGCAGCAGATGTCGCTCTTCGAGACGGTGAGCGACGAGGATATCCTGAAGCAGCTGGAGGAGGCGGACATCTCCAACATGACGCCCCTGGACGCGCTCAACACGCTCTACAGGCTGCAGACGGAACTGAAGAACCGGTGGAAAGCATAATCAGACGGTCTGGCAAAACATGAAAATCCACATTCTGAAAAATGAAACGATCAACCGCATCGCCGCCGGCGAGGTCGTCGAGCGGCCGCTGAACGTCGTGAAGGAACTCACGGAGAACGCGATCGACGCCGGTGCGACGGCCGTCTCCATCGAGATCCGCGACGGCGGGACGTCCCTGATCCGGGTGACGGACAACGGACACGGGATCGAGGCGTCCCAGATCCCACTCGCCTTCACCCGGCACGCGACCAGCAAGATCCGGGACGAGGCGGACCTGTCGGCGCTCGGGACCCTGGGCTTCCGCGGCGAGGCGCTGGCCAGCATCGCCTCCGTCGCGATGGTCGAGATGATCACGAAGACGCGCGACGCCCTTACGGGTGTGCGCGCAGCCAATATCACGAGCGGACCGGACCTTGCCCCCGGCCGGGACGGCGGGGACGGAGCGGGCCATGCCGGACTGCTCCCGGAGCAGCCGCGCCTGGAGATGGAGGAGATCGGCGCGCCGGACGGGACCACCGTCTTCGTGCGGAACCTCTTCTATAATGTCCCTGTCCGGAGGAAATTCCTGCGCTCCGCGCAGACGGAGGCGGGCTACATCACGGATCTGGTCGAGCATCTCGCGCTGTCGCATCCCGACATCTCCTTCCACTACCGCGTGAACGGGCAGGACAAGCTGCACACGACCGGCAGCGGGGACCTGCGCGAGCTCATCTACCGCATCTACGGCAAGGAGACGGCGAAACTGCTGCTCCCTGTCCAGTGCGAAGAGGACGGCATCCGCATGGAGGGCTTTCTGGGCAGACCGGAGGCCTCCCGCTCGAGCCGGAGCTTCGAGATCTTCTTCGTCAACGGGAGGATGCTGCGCAGCAATATCCTCTCGAGAGGGCTGGAGGCCGGATACAGGAATGATCTGATGCAGCATCGCTTTCCATTTGCCGTGCTGCACCTGCGCATGGACCCCGCCGACGCGGACGTGAACGTGCACCCCTCGAAGATGGAAGTGCGCTTCACGGACAGCGAGAAGATCTTCGCGTTCCTGGACAGGCAGGTGCACGAGGCACTGCACAGCTACGAACTGATCCCGGAGGCCTCCGTGGAGACGGCGCAGGAGGAGCGCGCGCGCCGGCAGGAGGAGATCCGGAAGAAGGAAGAGGAGATGCGGACGCAGGAGCACGCGGAGCCGTTCGAGCGTGTTCGCCGCGGGGAGCCGCTGGGGCGCCCGTCGGTATACGCCGACACCGTCCGGCAGTACCTGTCGCAGCAGGACATGACCGTACACGACAGCACCGTCTCCTTCTTCGACGACCGGAGAGAGGACGCGGCCGCTGCACCGGCCGCACCGGCAGCCGCCGGAACACCTGCAGCCGCCGGAATACCGGCAGCCGCGGAGGCGCCGGCGGAGACGGCCGGACGCTACGAACAGGCCAGCCTGTTTGCGTCCACGGACCTGTCGCCGGTGGAGGAGAACCGGATCCTGACGGAGGAGAACGCGCAGTCCTTCCGCATCGTCGGGCAGATCTTCGGCACCTACTGGATCGTGGAGGAGAAGGAACGGCTCCTCCTGATCGACCAGCACGCGGCGCATGAAAAGGTGAACTTCGAGCACCTGATGGCCCGCGTGGAGCGGGGCGACAAGGATGCGGTGGGATCGCAGATGCTCCTGCCGGCGTGCGTCGTCACGCTGACCGGCAGGGAGGAGGCGGCCTACCTGCAGTACCGCGACACCTTCGCCGCCATGGGATATGAGATCGACGATCTCGGACAGGGATCCTACGCGATCCGGGGCGTGCCGCTGGAGCTGTTCGGCAGTTCCCCGGAGGAGCTCCTGAAGGAGACCCTGGAGGAGATCATGGAGGAGAAGCTGCGCGGGACGCCCCAGGTGATCATGTCGCGCGTCGCGACGATGTCTTGCAAGGCCGCCGTCAAAGGCAGCACGCTCATGAAGGAGGCGGAAGCGGAGGAACTGATCCGCTCGCTGCTGTCCCTGGAGGATCCTTATCACTGCCCGCACGGCAGGCCGACGATGATCATCATGAGCCGGGCGGACATGGACAGAAAATTCAAGAGGATCGTCTGATGGACAGAGCTAAGGAACCGCTGCTGATCATCGCAGGCCCCACCGCGTCCGGCAAGAGCGATGCCGCCGTGGCGCTGGCGCAGCGGATGCGGGGCAGCGTGATCTCCGCGGACTCGATGCAGGTCTACCGCGGGATGGATATCGGCAGCGCGAAGATCACCGCGGAGGAGCAGAAGGGGATCCCCCATTACCTGCTGGATATCGCGGACCCCCGGGAGGAGTGGAACGTCGTGCGCTTCCAGCAGGAGGCGAGGAAGGCGGTCCGGGAGATCCTGGCGCAGGGAAGACTTCCCATCGTCGCCGGCGGCACGGGATTCTACATCCAGGCGCTGCTGTACGGGGTCGATTTCACCGAAATGGATGCCGACACGGAGGAGAGGGACGCGCTGGCGCGCATCGCCGAGGAGCAGGGGCCGGAGGCACTGCACGCGCTCCTGCAGGCGGAGGACCCGGAGGCCGCCCGCCAGATCCATCCCAACAATGTGAAGCGCGTCATCCGCGCGCTGGAATTCGTCCGCAAGAGCGGCACACAGATCTCGGAGCACAACCGCATCCAGAGGGCCAGGGACCCGGAGTACCGGAGCCTCCTCATCGTCCTCACCTGCGACCGCGGCGTTCTCTACGAGCGCATCGACCGCCGCGTCGACCGGATGATGGAGGCGGGACTGGTGGAGGAAGTGGAACAGCTCCGGGCGATGGGACTCACGGACCGCGACGTCTCGATGCAGGGACTGGGGTACAGGCAGATCCTGTGGTATCTGGACGGCAGGATGCCCCTCGACGAGGCGGTACGGATCATCAAGAGAGATTCGCGGCATTTTGCCAAAAGGCAGCTGACATGGTTCAGGAGGGAGCCGGAGGCGGTCTGGATCGACCGCGGCGATTACCCCGACGAGGAGCAGCTGTACGATCATATAGAGAAACTGACAAGGGAGAGACTTTATGGAGAATGATAGAGAAGGATCCGCAGGCTGCGCGCAGGCGCAGCCGCTGAACGCGGTATACGGCGGCCTCGGCGTATCGGACAAGGTGCTCGCGTTTGCGGCGCCGATCCTGGAGGAACTCGCTCCGCGCTTCGCGCAGATCGACGAGACGGCGGAATACTGCCAGCTGCGCGTGCTGCGCGCGATGCAGAACGCACATATCGGAGAGGCGCACCTGAAAGGGACCACCGGCTACGGCTACGACGACATCGGGCGGGACGGACTTGAGAGAGTCTACGCGGAGTACTTCGGCACGGAGGACGCGCTCGTGCGCCCCCAGATCAGCTGCGGCACCCACGCGCTCGCGCTGGCGCTGTCCGGAAACCTGCGCCCCGGGGACACGCTGGTCTCCGCCGCGGGGAAACCTTACGACACGCTGGAGGAAGTCATCGGCATCCGGCCCTCCCGCGGCTCGCTGGCCGAATACGGGGTCCGCTACAGGCAGGTCGATCTCACGGACACGGATGATTTCGACTTCGCCGGGATCGAAGAGGTCCTGAAAGATCCTTCCGTCCGTCTCGTGACGATCCAGCGGTCCAAGGGCTACCAGACCCGCCGGACACTGTCCGTTGCGCAGATCGGCGAGGCCATCCGGTTCATCAAGGAGCGCCGCAGCGACGTACTGGTGATGGTCGACAACTGCTACGGGGAATTCACCGAGCGGATCGAGCCTTCCCACATGGGCGCCGACATGGTCGTAGGCTCCCTGATCAAGAACCCGGGCGGCGGCCTGGCACCGGTCGGCGGGTATATCGCCGGAACAGCGGAGTGCGTGGAGAATGCGGCCGTGCGCCTGTCCTCCCCCGGCCTCGGCAAGGAAGTGGGACCCTCCCTGGACCTGCTGCCGGCTTTCTACCAGGGCTTCTTCCTGGCACCGGTCGTGACATCCTCTGCGCTCAAGGGCGCGATCTTCGCGGCCCGCTGCTACGAGACCCTCGGCTTCGACGTGCTGCCGGACGGGAAGGAGACGCGCCACGACATCATCCAGGCGATCACCTTCGGGAACCCGGAAGGCGTCATCGCCTTCTGCCAGGGTATCCAGAGCGCCTCCCCGGTGGACAGCTTCGTGGCCGCGGAGCCGGCGCCGATGCCCGGCTATGACAGCGACGTGATCATGGCCGCGGGCGCGTTCGTGTCCGGCTCCTCCATCGAGCTGAGCGCCGACGGGCCGATCAAACCGCCTTACAGCGTCTATTTCCAGGGAGGTCTGACCTGGCCGCACGCCAAATTCGGCATCCTGCGGAGCCTCCAAAATCTCCTTGACCGGGGTCTGATCGCGCTATAGAATGAACGCAGCGAGCGCCTGCCCGCCTTTCGCACTGTATGCAGACACTGCACACGGACCGGAAGGAGGGCCGGAATTTATGAACAAAGAACTGCCGTACGAACGTTTTCTGGAACACGGCGCCCAGAGTCTCACGGACGCCGAACTGATCGCGATCATCCTGCGGACCGGGGTCCGGGACGCCTCCGCCACGGAGGTCGCGCAGCGGGTCCTCGCAGCCGCGGGACCTGCGGAGACCGCCGGGGAAGGGCTCCTGCCGCTCTATGATCTCACCATGGAGCAGCTGCTCGCGGTCCGGGGGATCGGGAAGGTCAAGGCCGTGAAGCTGCTGGCGCTCTCGGAGATCGCCCAGCGGATGGCCCGCGCGAGGAGGATCCGCACAGTGTCCTTCACGGACCCGGCGTCCATCGCGTCGCTGTATATGGAGAGGTTGCGCCACGAGCACTGCGAGAAGGCGCTATTGCTCCTCCTGGACAACCACCTGCAGCTGCGCGGCGAGATCACGCTGAGCACCGGGACGTCGGACCGGACGCTCATGCCGGTCCGGGAGCTGTTCGGACACGCGCTGCGCGCCGGCGCGTCCGGCATCATCTTACTGCACAATCATCCGAGCGGGGACCCGTCTCCGAGCGAGGAGGACATCCGTGTCACCGCGCGCATCGAGGAGGCCGGCAGGCTTCTGGAGATCCCGCTCCTCGACCACATCATTATCGGAGACCTGCGCTACGCAAGTCTGCGAGAAGAAGGGTACCTACAGTGAATCTATTCAGCGGAAATAGAAGGCACAGGGCCATCGCCCTCTGCGTCCTCACACTGCTTCTGGCGCCGGTGCTCATCCTGCGCCTTTTTTTGCTGCAGATCCGGAGA
The DNA here is from genome assembly GCA_002372815.1 of Lachnospiraceae bacterium UBA3692. GTDB lineage: Bacteria > Bacillota > Clostridia > Lachnospirales > Lachnospiraceae > CAG-791. Next base: position 13,924 of record DFIR01000098.1, on the reverse strand, counting down.
GGGGATGCCTACCGGGAGGAACTGGCCGGAAGGCTCACCAGGGAAGTGACCGTCCCCGGAAAGCGGGGAAGGATCCTGGACCGGAGCGGAAAGGTCCTGGCGGACACGCGGACCATCCGCAACGTGACGCTCACGGACACGACAACGACTTACGACGCCGCCGCGGACGAGCTCCTCAACAGCGAGATCGCCGAGGTGATCCGGATCGTGGAGGACGGGAAGGGCAAGGTCAGCGACACCTTCTCCATCGGCTGTGACGGCACGGATTACCGCTTCCTGGTCTCGGACTGGGAGCTGCAGCGGTTCCTGGCGGATGTCTACGGGTACGCGGACATCGCCGACATGACGGAGGAGGAGAAGAGCAAGTCGGCGGAGGACGTCATCATGGATCTCCGCGGGCGCTTCGGGATCACGACCTCCCCGGACACCCCGGAGGAGGCCCGGCTCCTGTGGCAGCAGGTCCTGCTCCGCTACCAGCTGTCCCTGCACACCTATCAGCGCTACGTTCCCACGACGCTCGCGATGGACCTGGACGAGGAAACGGCCAGGGAGATCCTCGCGCGCGAGGAGGACCTGCCCGGCGTGAGCATCGCGACGGCGTATGCCCGGGAGTACCGGAATGCTCCCTGCTTCTCCGGGATCCTCGGATATATGGGGGAGGCCTCGGAAGAGGAGGCCGCCGCCCTCAGCGGGGAGGAGGACACCTACAGAGCCGGCGACCAGATCGGCAAGACCGGCACGGAGCGCTCCATGGAGCAGATCCTGCACGGAAAGAGCGGCAGAAGGAAGATCCTCGTGGACAGCATGGGCCGCGAGATCGAGCTGCTCGACGCGGAGCCGGCGCAGGACGGCAGCGATGTCTATCTCACCATCGACAGGGACCTGCAGGAGGCCGCCTACACGATCGCGGAGCACTACGTCGCGGATATTCTTCTGGACCGTCTCTACGACTCCCCGGAGATCTTCGAGATCGACGCGGACCTGGGCGACAGCCGGATCCGGATCCCGTCCGGGGACGCCTACGCGGCCATCCTCAACAATGTCGTGGACAAGTCCCATTTCTCCTCTTCAGGCGCTTCCGATACGGAACAGCAGATCCTGCAGGCCGCGGAGTACTACCGGGACAACGTGCGGGAAGGCATCCTCTGGGAGATCGACAGCGGCAGGACGCCCTATAAGGACCTGTCCCTCGAGTACCAGGGGTACGAATTCCGCCTTGTGCAGTCGCTCTACAGCGCCAATATCCTGGTGAGTGACCGCATCGACACGGGTGACAGTGTCTACAGGGCCTGGACGGAGGACGAGACCGCCTCCCTCACGCAGTTCCTGGAGCACGCCGTCTCCGAGGAGTGGATCGACACGGAGTCCCTGGGACTCTCGAAAAATGAACACGACAGCGCCGTGATCTTCGACGCTCTCCGGGAGCGGCTGCAGAAGGTCATCGACAGCGACCGGCGGTTCACGGAGACGATGTACCGCCACATGATCGCCAACCGCGCGATCACCGGGGAGCAGGTCCTGCGCGTCCTCTGCGAGCAGAAGGCCGCCCCGGTCAACGAAGAGGAGCGGGAGGATCTCCTGCAGGGCAGGATCAGCGCCTACCAGTTCCTTCGCAACCGGATCCGGCAGCTGAACATCACGCCTGCACAGCTGGAGCTGAATCCCTGCACGGCGTCCGTGGTGCTTACGGATATCGAGACAGGCGATGTCCTCGCCCTGGTATCCTACCCCGGCTATGACAACAGCCGCATCCACGAGGAGACCTATTACCGGCAGCTGCTCACCGCGCACTCGCCGCTCACCAATACGGCGACGCAGCTTCTCACCGCGCCCGGATCGACCTTCAAGATGGTCTCCACCGCGGCGGGACTCGGGGAGGGCGTGGTCGGACTGCACGACTGGCTGCCCTGCAGAGGGATCTTCCGCAAGATCGATCCCTCGCCCAAATGCTGGATCTGGCCCGGCGGTCACGGCGCGCTGGATCCGGAAGGCGCGATCGCCAATTCCTGCAACTGCTTCTTCTATGAGGTCGGCTACCGCCTCGGGGGCAAGGAAGAGGGCAGCACCGGCGAACCGGACAACGGACTGGGAACGGAACGTCTGCGGAAATACATCCATTACTTCGGCCTGGACGCGAAGACCGGCATCGAGATGGAGGAGTCCGATCCGGTACCGGCATCCAAGGACATCGTCCGCGCCTGCATAGGCCAGTCGGACAACCGCTATACGACGGTCGGGCTCGCCCGCTACGCGGCGGCCGTTGCCAGGAGAGGTCCGGCGTCAGGCCTCACGATCATCGACAGGACCATCCACGGAGACGGCACCGAGACGGCCGTCAGCGCGGCCGGCTCCGGCGAGCAGGAAGTCGTCGTCTCGGACGAGACCTGGGACGCGATCCACGCCGGCATGCGCCGCGTCATCGCGGGCAAGAGCTTCTTCTACAGACTGGGGGACATCTCCGTCAGCGGAAAGACCGGGACGGCAGAGCACGGCGCCGGCTCCCCGAGCCACGTGCTCTTCACCGGCTTCGCCCCGTCGGAGGACCCGGAGATCTCCATCGCGGTCAGGATCCCGAACGGCTATTCCTCGGACTACGCCGCCCAGCTGGGGGAGAAGGTGCTGGAATACTATTATGAGAAGAGCAGCCTGGAGGAGATCCTGGCGGTCCCGATCATCGGCTACACGACGTCCGGAGACTGAGGAGAAGCACATATGGATATCAAAAGCTATCCCGGCGGGATCACACTGATCCTTGACAGTGAACCGCCCTTTGACAAGGTGCTTGCGGATGCCGCCGCGCGCTTCCGCGACGCAAAGAGATTCTTCGGAAACGCACCCCTCGCGCTGCGGATCGAAGGCCGCAGCCTCACGAGAGAAGAGGAGGACGCGGTCATCGCCGTGATCCGCAGGGAGACGGATGTACAGATCCGGTGCATCCTCCGGACGGAGGGAGAGGATGAGAAGCTGTTCGTGCGCGCGCTCCGGCAGGAAGGCGACCTTCCCGGCGATCCGCGCCCGGACCTCCGCATGATGCACGTCCGGCAGGGCTCCCTGGAGGAAGGGGAGACGCTGGAGGAGACCCGCCCGCTCCTGCTGGTCGGCGATGTGCCCGCTTCGGCGCAGATCCGGTGCGGCAGCTTCGCCGTGATCCTCGGCAGGCTCTCCGGAAGACTGCAGTGCGGGGGCAGCTTCGCGTATATCCGCGAGCTGGATTCCAACAAAGTGACGATCGGCGAGACGGCCTGGAGAGATGACAGCTCCGGCCTGCAGAAGCTGTTCCGCAGGCGCGGGGACTGCCTGCTGGTCCTGGAAGACGGCGCAGTGCGCCGGCTGGACGTCGAAGAGACGGATGCGTGGCTCAAACAGGCCGCGGTGCAGCTCTTCGGCATCCGGTCCGAGGAGGAGGAACTGGTTTGAAAGACTTTTTTCGGGGCGACGATCCGCTCTTTTCGATCCGGAAAGCTGCGAAGATCGACTACGCGCTGCTCCTGATGATGATCGGCGCCTCCGCGATCGGCGTACTGGCGATCGGGGCGGCGGACATCCGCCATCCCGGGCTCTCGCCGGACGGATTCGCGGTCCGGCACCTGGCCGGGACGGTCATCGGGGCGCTCATCGCCTTCATTCTGCCGCTGTTCGACCTGCGCGGCGTCTTTACACACAAGAGATTCTGTCAGGCTGTCTACGCGCTCTCGCTGCTCCTGCTCGTGGCCGTCCGCCTGTTCGGAGTCACGTACGGCGGGGCGAAGAGATGGATCGACATCGGCCCTTTCAGCTTCCAACCGTCGGAAGTTGTGAAAATTTTGTTGATTTTATTCTATGCAGAGTTCATAATCAGATATAAGAATCGAATGCATTCTCTGGGCATTTTCACAATAAGCGCCGCCTGCGGCGCAGTCGTTCTCGCCCTGATCGCATTGCAGCCGGATCTTTCCACGGCTGCGGTGACCGCACTGATCGTGTGCGGGATGTTCTTTGCAGCCGGTCTTGCCTGGCAGATCGTCGGCGGCGTGATCGCCGCGATGATCCCGCTCGTGCTGATCCTGTTCATGGACGCGCTGAGCGGCAGCAGCAGATTTCTGCGCGGCTATCAGGCACAGAGGATCCTTGCGTGGCTGCATCCGGAGGACTATGCCGATTCTTTCGCCTACCAGACGATGAACTCCATGATCGCGATCGGCTCCGGCGGCGCGATCGGGAAGGGCCTCGACGCGGCACAGTCGCAGACCCTGTTCGGAACAGGCTACATCGCGGAGTCGACGACGGACTTCATCTACACAGTGATCGGCGAGACGCTGGGCTTTGCCGGCTGCGTACTTGTGATCGCCCTGCTGTTCGGCATTGCCCTGCGATGCTTCATGATCGCTGCGTACATGCAGGATCCGCGCGGGTCGCTGATCGCCATGGGGACCGGCATCTGGGTCCTCGTGCAGAGTTTTCTCAATATCGGCGTGGCGACAGGACTCCTTCCGAACACGGGGATCCCCCTGCCGTTCATAAGCAGCGGGCTGTCCAGTCTGCTGTGCCTGTACACGGCTGCCGGCATCGTAATGAATGTGCGTATTCATGATCACGAAGACAACACAGCAGGTCCATACTCAACAGAACGGAGTGAAGAATGAACATCGCTTTGATCGCGCATGATGCGAAGAAGAAACTGATGCAGAATTTCTGCATCGCCTACAGAGGCATTCTCAGCAAGCATGCCCTCTACGCGACCGGCACGACCGGCCGCCTGATCGAGGAAGTCACCAACCTGAACGTGCACAAGCTTCTGGCCGGTCACCTCGGCGGCAAGCAGCAGATCGGCGCCCAGATCGAGCAGAACGAGATCGACCTGCTCATCTTCCTGCGCGATCCGCTGGGAGCGAAGCAGCATGAACCGGACGTCAACGACATCGTCCGGCTCTGCGACATGCACAACATTCCCATGGCCACGAACCTGGCCACTGCGGAACTGCTTATCAAATCACTGGACAGAGGAGACCTTGAGTGGCGTGAGATGTATAAATAAAGCCGGAGCCGCTGCACTCCTTACCGCCGCGCTGATCATGCTCGGCGGATGCAGCAGAGAATATCCGCAGGCCTACGAACAGAACACCATGCAGTCCCATTTCCGCCTGGTGACGCACTCCACGGAGTACACGTACCGGGCGGTACCTTTTGCACGGGATCTGTGCCTCCCGGAGGTCTCAGAGGACGCCGGGGAGCGGGAAGCCGTGAAGAACGTCGGCGCGGCAGGCCTGTTCGACCTGAACGGGCGGCGCACGCTGCGGGCGCAGAACCTCACAGAGCGCATCTACCCCGCCAGCACGACGAAGCTCATGACCGCCTACATGGCGATGAAGTACGGCGACATGTCGAAGACCCTGAAGGTGAAGAAGAGCACGCTGGACCTCCCCTGGGACGCCCAGCAGCTGGGACTGAACGTCGGGGACCAGATGACCATGGAGCAGGCGCTCAATTACCTGCTCGTGTTCTCCGCCAATGACTGCGCGAACCTGATCGCCGAGGAGATCGGCGGCAGCCAGGAGGAGTTCGCGAAGATGATGACCGAGGAGGCGCACCGCCTCGGCGCCACGGACACGAATTTCAGGAACGCGCACGGCCTGCATGACCCGGAGCATTACACCACGGCTTACGACCTGTACCTGATCCTGAATGCTGACATGCAGTTCGAGGACTTCGCCGAGATCATTCACCAGGGGTCCTATGACACCGCGTTCAAGGACAAGAACGGCAATGTCCGCAGCATCTATGTGAACGCGACGGACGAGTTCCTGAGCGGCGCACAGAAGGCGCCGAAGGGCATCACCGTGATCGGAGGCAAGACCGGGACGACGGATGAGGCCGGCGCGAACCTGATCATCCTGTCGGTGCGGGAGGACGCGAAGCCCTACATCTCCGTCATTCTGAACGCAGCCGACCATACGCAGCTGTACAGGAACATGTATTCGCTGCTGGAGGAGGCCGTCGGAGACGGGCAGTAAAGTCGTTGCTTTTCCATTTCAATAACGATATAATCTAATCAGAAATGCCGCTCTGTGCGGCACAGGCTCAATCAGAAAACAGGAGGACGATGCAATGGTTCAATTGATCGCAGGGAGTAAGGGACACGGCAAGACGAAGCGGCTGCTGGACAAGGCCAACACAGAGATCCGGGGGATCCTCGGGAACATCTGTTACCTTGACAAGAGCACCAAGCACATGTTCGAGCTGAATACCCGGATCCGCCTGATCAACGTGAAAGATTTCCGGATCGAGAATGCCGACCAGTTCATCGGTTTTGTGGCCGGTATTATCTCTCAGGATCATGACCTTGAGCAGATGTATTTCGACAGTTTTCTCGACATTGCCGTTCTGAAGGACAAGGACATCCGTCCGGTGATCGAGAGACTGCAGCAGTTCAGCACTGTCTACCATGTGGATTTCATCGTCAGCGTTTCGCTCGACGAGGCGGATATCCCCGAGGAGTGCAGAGAGCTCATCGTCTGATCGAACGATTAGAGGTATCCACGAAAGCCCGGGATGGGAATGACATCCCGGGCTTTTCTTTCAGGGAACGGGCAGGCGCGGCCTGCCGCAGGGAGTACTTCATTTTCTATGCAGAAGGAATCGGAATCCAGGGTCATCCGCTACCGGAGGCCGTTCAGGCCCGACATCGGGATGATCCTTTTCTTTGTCATATTGCTGTATATCGTGGTCAGTGTGATCAGCTACGTGACCTCCCGCAGGACGGAGGTCTATCTCGTGCGGACCGGCTCACTGTCCGAAAACGCTTTCTACAGGGGGATCGCGCTGCGTGACGAGCGGACCGCCGTCAGCGCGAGGGCGGGCAATGTCAATTACTACAACCGCGAAGGGGAACGAATCCCCGTCGGCGGGCTTCTCTACACGATCGACGAGACCGGCGAGCTGATGGGCTATCTGGACACGGAGGAATCGCAGTCGGCGGACGCCGAGGCGCTGGCCGGGCTGCGCGCGGATGCCATCGAGTACATGCGGACCTTCGACCCGGCGTCCTTCGCCACCGTATACGATTTCCGCAGCGGGATCCTTACCAATGCGCAGAAGATCTCCAACAAGACGCTGCTCTCCCAGCTCCGCAAGGCCGGCACCAGCATCTACCGGCGCAGCTCCAGGCTGTCCGGCATCGTCGCCTATTCCATCGACAGCTGCGAGGAGAAGACCTTCGAGAGCCTGACCATGCAGGATTTCGACACGACCGGCTACCAGAAGACGGTCCTGGAGAACGGCGCCCGCGTGAACGAGGGGGACCCTGTCTGCAGGATCGTGATCAGCGAGAACTGGCAGGTGGCGATCCACGTCGACTCGGCGGAGACGGCACAGAGACTGGCGGACGACGGGTATGTGCTCGTCCGTTTTCTCCGGACAGGTTCGGAGGCCTGGGCCTCCGTGAAGAGCCGGAGCGATGAGGACGGCAATTACTATGTCCTGCTGTCCTTTACGCAGAACATGGAGGAGTTCCTCTCGGACAGATTCATCGACATCGAGATCATCACCGAGGAGGAGAGCGGCCTGAAGATCCCCAATTCGGCGATCACCAGGGGCAACTTCTTCCTGGTCCCCAGGGAATACCTGACGACGGGGACCGGCGGGCAGACAGGCGTCCTGCTGGAGGTGTACGATGACCGCGGGAATCCGACGACCCGCTTCGTCCCTTCCGCAGCTTACAGCGAGGCCGGCGACACGGTCTACCTGAGCGACAATGTCCTGCGCGCGGGAGAGATCCTGGACAAAAGGGATTCGCTGGAGCAGTTCACGCTGGGAGAGCAGGCGCAGCTGGTGGGCGTATACTATATCAACAAAGGCTATCCGGACTTCCGGCAGGTGGAGATCATCTACCAGAACGAGGAGTACGCCGTGGTGAAACCGGATGCTGTCTACGGCCTGCAGGAGTACGATTATATCGTCCTCCACGCCGATTCGATCGACTTCGACAAGGGCGGGCGCTGAGGAATTATCTGTTGACAGCCCAGATGATTGCGCCGATAATATTTCCATGGATGCGCAGACCGGGGCGGACCGGGTCCGGCCGCGGAAGCGCCGATCGTATTTCTCAAGATGGGAGACTGAACCGACATGAGTGTAATGGATAAGCTGATCAATGCTATGAAGTATAACGAAGACGACGACTACATCGACGGCGAGGACCTCGACGAGGACGAGGGCTTCTACGACGAGGAAGGCGACGCGGAGGAACCGGCCCCCAGGAGCACGGCCAGAGCGGCTGCTGCCGAGGAGTATGAGGAGGAGACCCCTGCTCCCGCACCGAGGGCACGCGCACGCGCGGCTGCACCGGCCGACACAGATGCCCGTGAGACGCGCAGAAACCGCCGTGAGCGGGCTTCCGAGCCTGCAGCCGAGGAAAGACCCGCCGGGCGCTCCAGAAGACCGGAGAGGCCCCGTTTCGAGCAGAACGGAGAGGTCTGCATCATCAAGCCCACCTCCGTCAATGACGCCCGCGAGGTCACGGACACGCTGCTCGCCAACTGCACGGTGGTCCTCAATCTCGAAGGCCTCGACGTGGACGTCGCCCAGCGGATCATCGACTTCACATCCGGCTCCTGCTACGCGGTGGACGGCAATGTGATGAAGATCTCCCATTACATCTTCGTGATCACCCCCGCCAACATCGGCGTCTCCGGAGATATCTCCACGAGCACGAGAGACGGCCTGGACCACACCCCCGGCAGCTCTCTGAACATGCCTTTCGGCAGATAAGCAGGAAACCTGTATACAGTACATCCGATCCGCACCGGACTTGGAACAGTCCGGTGCGAACTTTTGCGCAGAACAAAGTGTGAAGAGCCAACAGGAGCAGCGAGATGAAAGAGAGAAGACTCACCGTACACATGGACAGTCAGCCCGCCTATGAGATCGTATACAGCGACAGCTTCAAGGGGCTGGCCGCGGAGATCCTGGTCCTGCCGAAGAAGTATTCCGGCATCTGCGTCGTGACGGACGATCATGTCGGACCGCTCTATGCGGAGGAAGTCTGCAGCGGGCTCGCGGAGACCGGCCTGCAGCCCCTGCTCCTGACCCTCCCGGAAGGAGAGGAGCACAAGACGCTGGGAACAGTGGAGAAGATCTACCGGTTCCTGGCGGAGGCGCACTGCGACAGGCACTGCCTGCTCGTCGCCCTCGGCGGCGGCGTGATCGGGGATATGACCGGATTCGCGGCGGCCACCTACATGCGCGGCATCGACTATGTGCAGGTGCCGACGACGCTGCTCTCGCAGGCGGACTCCAGCATCGGCGGCAAGACCGGCGTCGATCTGGAGGGGCTCAAGAACATGGTCGGCGCGTTCAAGATGCCGGTGCTGGTATATGAGAACGCCGCGGCGCTGAAGACGCTGGACGCCCGCCAGTACGTCGCCGGCTTCGCGGAGATCATGAAGCACGGCCTGATCCTGGACGAGAAGTACTATGTCTGGCTGCTTGAAAACCTCTATGAGATCCTCGACAGGGACGTGGAGACCCTGCGCGAGATGCTCTTCATGAGCAACAAGATCAAGAGGAAAGTCGTCGAGAAGGACCCCTACGAGACAGGGGACCGCATGCTGCTCAACTTCGGCCACACGATCGGCCATGCCATTGAGAAGAACAGCGGTTTCTCCCTCCTGCACGGCGAGTGCGTGGCGCTGGGCTGTGTGGCGGCGGCCTACATCTCCTATAAACGCGGGATCCTTCCCATGGATGAGTACTACGAGATCCGGGATATGTTCGTGCCCTTCGGACTGCCGATATCGATCGACGGAGTCGATCCGGAGACCATCTACGAACTGACCCGGTCAGACAAGAAGAAAAACGGCGACTCCGTGCGCTTCGTGCTGCTGGAAGGCATCGGCCGGGCGGTCGTCAAGGACGATGTCACGCGTGAAGAGATCCTTGCAGCCGTCGACGAAGTGCGCTATGTGGAGGACTGCGAATGAGTATCTCTCCGAAGAAGATCCTCCTCCCGCTGCTCGGGGGCATCCTCCTGGTCCTCGCCGACCAGGGCACGAAGATCCTGGCCACAGATGCTCTGAAAGGCAATGCGCCTTGCGTGCTCATTCCCGGCGTCCTGCAGCTGCAGTACCTGGAGAACCGCGGCGCCGCTTTCGGCATGTTCCAGAACAACCAGGGATTCTTCGCGGTCTTTGCGTGTGTCGCGCTGGCGGTCCTCTGTTTCTATTATCTGAGGATCCCCCGTGAGGCTTCCGGGAGAGGCAGGAGCTACCTCCCGCTGCGGCTCTGCTTCCTGTTTGTGGCCGCCGGGGCGGCCGGCAACCTGATCGACAGGGTCGCGCTGGGGTATGTGCGGGACTTCATCTATTTCGTCCTCATAGATTTTCCCATTTTCAATGTGGCGGACATCTATGTGACGGTCTCGATGTTTGCACTTATCCTGCTGATTTTTTTGTATTATAATGAAGAGGAACTCGGCTTTTTCAGTCTGAAGAAGGGATGAAGCGGCGTGCCGGACCTGTTAGTCGTCACAGATGAATATGATGGGGAGCGGATCGACCGCTACCTGGCGCAGATGCTCCCGGACCAGTCGCGCAGCTATCTCAAGTCCCTGGTCAAGGACGGGTGTATCCTGGTCCGCGGGCGGGCCGTCAAGCCGAGCACACCGGTGCAGGCCGGCGAGGAGATCTCCGTGGAGATCCCCGAGAAGATCGTGCCGGACATCCTGCCGGAGGATATTCCCCTCGATATCCTCTACGAGGACGAGGACCTACTGGTCGTCAACAAGCCCAAGGGCATGGTCGTCCACCCGGCTGCCGGCCATTACAGCGGCACGCTCGTCAACGCGGTCATGTACCACTGCGGCAGCGACCTCTCCGGGATCAACGGGGTCCTGCGCCCGGGGATCGTGCACCGGATCGATAAGGACACGAGCGGCAGCGTGCTGGTGTGCAAGAACGACTTCACCCACCGCAGCATAGCGGAACAGCTGAAGGAGCACACGATCGTGCGCCGCTATTACGCAGTCGTACACGGCGGCCTGAAGGAGGACCGCACCATCGACCAGCCGATCGGCAGAGATCCCGCCGACAGGCTCCGCATGGCGGTTAGGCCGGACGGCAAGCGCGCCGTGACGCACTGCCGGGTCCTGGAATCCTTCGGCGAGTACACGTATATCGAGTGCCGTCTGGAGACGGGACGCACCCATCAGATCCGCGTCCACATGGCCTATATCCGTCACCCGATCATCGGGGACGAGGTGTATGGTCCCCGCAGGAAGGCGCCGTTCTCCACGGACGGGCAGTGCCTGCACGCAGGGATCCTGGGATTCATTCATCCGCGCACCGGCGCCTACATCGAGACGCAGGCACCGCTGCCGGCATATTTTGAAAACGTATTGACACAGCTGAGAAGGAGGCAGAAATGAACACGATCATCACCATTGCAAGGCAGTTCGGCAGCGGCGGACGCGAGATCGGCGAGAAGCTCGCGAACTATTACGGGATCCCGTACTACGACAAGAACGTGCTTGCCAGGGTCGCCAGGGAGAGTGGTTTCTGTGAAGAGTTTCTGGACACCCAGGACGAACGTCCCACCGGCTCCTTCCTCTACAATCTCGTCATGGACACCTACGCGTTCGGCAGCAGCAGCTTCGGCGTCGCGGACATGCCCATCAGCCAGAAAGTCTTCCTCGCGCAGTTCAACACCATCAAGAAGATCGCTTCCGAGGGCCCCTGCGTGATTATCGGACGCTGCGCGGACTGCGCCCTGGAGGACCGCGACGACACGTTGAGCCTCTTCATCCACGCCGACGAGGAGTTCCGCCTGCACCGTCTGGACACGGTGGAGCGCCAGCGCCGCAACGACATCCCCGACACGCCGGACAAGATGCGCGAGTTCCTGGAGCAGACCGACCGCCAGCGCCAGAGCTATTACAACTACTATTCGATGAAGAAATGGGGCCGCTCCGACACCTACGACATGACGATCAACTCGGGTCTGTTCGGCATCGACAATACCGTCGAGATGCTGAAGGACGTGATCGCGAGATTCGAGGCCCGCAAGAAGTAAGAAAATACAGAGCACATATAAAAAGGGAGAGGCAGGCTGTCTCTCCCTTTTTGTATTTGGTTCACAGGCTTAGTACCATTGGCATCGATCCCATCCAGTACGGCGTCATGCATTGGCGGAATAATGGAAAGGGACTTTTTGCAGCTAGATGGTTTATAATTATGAGGTAAGGAATATGGACACGCAATTTCCAGAAAGGACGAGTGATGCTGGCCGCCATCGCCATCAGCGGGATCCAGCTATACAGGCTGAATGACATGGTAAAAGCATTTATGAAGATACCGGTGAGGATCATTTCTTAAGGAGGAAAATGAATGATGAAATGGTTTCATGATGAGAGCCCAGGCGAATTTAAGCGCAAAGTCTGTGCAAATTGTAAGCAGGAGTATATCGAAGGCGATCGTTACTGCCGTTACTGCGGAGCTCCGTTGGGAAAACCGGAATTCATAGAGGATGATTTTGAATGTATATATGGTCCCGAACCGACGGAGAGACTGCACATATGTAAAGTGTGCGGCTACCAATGGACAACGATCAAGATGGTTGACAGGGAAAGATGTTGTCCAAGGTGCGGAGGGCCTGCTCCTGTATCGGGAGAAGATGATCTATGGGACATTCGCAACATTATAATATAAAGCGGACGCAGCTTGTGCAGGTCGCAGAACACCGGGAAGACCTCCGGGCAAACCCGCGACTTCGATGGCTGTTTTTCGAAATCACGAGCAGGTGCAATCTTCGCTGCAGACACTGTGGAAGTGACTGTACTGCAGCGGGCCAGTCGCTTTCGGTGCAGGATGTGGAAAGCACACTCGTATCCGCACGGCCCGAGCATCCGATGATCTGTTTGACCGGCGGGGAGCCATTACTGCATCCGGACTTTTTTGAGATAGCCAAACGTATTCGATCCCTTGGATTTTCGTGGGGAATGACAACAAATGCCACCCTGATCGATGAGGAAACGGCCTGGAAACTCAGAAAAGCGGAGATGTCTACGGTCTCTGTCAGTTTGGATGGACTGGAGCAGTCCCATAATCTGCTCAGGGGGCAGCCGGGTGCCTGGCGCCGCGCGGTGTGCGGGCTGCGATCCTTACAGCAAGCCGGCTTCCAACCGCAAGTTACAACGGTCGTCCATCAGGGAAACATTCACGAACTTGCGCCGCTTTATGCTTTGCTCTGTGATATGGGAATCAGCAGCTGGCGCCCGATCAATATAGAACCGATCGGACGCGCCTGCGAGGCGGGGAATCTGTTATTGACGACGGAGCAATTCGATCATTTGCTCAGGTTTATCAGAGCGAAGCGATTTGATCCGGAATGTAAGATGAGAGTCACATTTGGATGTTCCCACTATCTTGGAACCGAGACGGAACGGATGGTTCGCGATCATTATTTTCTGTGCGGGGCGGGAATTCTCGTTGCCAGCGTAAGAAGTAATGGGGATATTTGTGCCTGCCTGGACATTGAGAACAGAAAAGAATTGGTGCAGGGAAACATTCGCACGGACGACTTCCTGGAGGTATGGCACAATCGATTTCAGGCATTCAGGCGAGACCGGACAGGCGATTGCGCCATGTGTGCGGACTGCGCAGAGAGGTTTGTCTGCGGTGGGGATTCTACGCATACGTGGGACTTTGCGAAGAACGAACCGTTGCTTTGTTATCAGATGTTCAGGACAGAGCTGAGATAGAAACTAAATCACATGCTGCCATCTGTTCTGGAGGAACTATGAGTACGTTGAATCAACCTGTAGTAAAAGACATCCCCCTCAGCATCTACGGCACTTCCGGGCCTTTGCTGGAAGAGACGATGCAGATGGTGCTTGAGGAAATAACAAAGATCCGAAACGAGATGGCAGGAGAACTGGGGATGGACCCCGTTGAAC
>DFIR01000045.1:2509-5696 GCA_002372815.1 Lachnospiraceae bacterium UBA3692 | reverse complement strand
CAGACACTGCTCGCACAGTTACTCTCGAATGAATGTCAGACGGGGGAAAATGCTTGCCATTTTCCCCCGTTTGTGTATGATATTAGTAGTTTCGATTGTATTATTGTATACGAAAGAGAGGCCCGATGAAAGCTTATACAGAAATGACCCGTGAGGAGCTGCAGGAAGAGTTCGCAAGAATGACTGCGGAGTACAAGCGCTTCCAGGCGATGGACCTGAACCTGAACATGTCCAGGGGCAAGCCCTGCCGCGAACAGCTCGACCTGTCCATGGGACTGATGGACGCGCTGACATCCGACGCGGACATGAGCTGCGAGGACGGCACGGACTGCCGCAACTACGGTGTGCTGGACGGGATCTCGGAAGTCAAGGAGCTGATGGGGGATATGATGGAGAACAATCCCAACAACCTCATCATCTACGGCAATTCCTCCCTCAATATCATGTTTGACACGGTCTCCCGCTCCATGACCCACGGCGTCATGGGCAGCACGCCCTGGTGCAAACTGGACAAGGTGAAATTCCTGTGCCCGGTCCCCGGCTATGACCGTCACTTCGCGATCACCGAGTACTTCGGGATCGAGATGATCCCCGTCCCGATGAGCCCCACCGGCCCGGACATGGATCTCGTAGAGAAGCTCGTCTCCGAGGACGAGGCCGTCAAGGGAATCTGGTGCGTGCCGAAATACTCCAATCCGCAGGGCTACACCTATTCGGATGAGACGGTGCGTCGTTTTGCCAGACTGCGCCCCGCTGCTCGCGACTTCCGCATCTACTGGGACAACGCCTACACCATCCATCACCTCTACGAGGACCGGCAGGAACACCTGATCGAGATCCTCGCGGAGTGCAAGCGCGCGGGCAACCCGGACCTCGTTTACAAGTTCGCGTCGACCTCCAAGATCACCTTCCCCGGAAGCGGCATCAGCGCGCTCGCGACCTCCCTGAACAACCTTGAGGATATCCGCAGGCAGATGTCCATCCAGACCATCGGCTACGACAAGGTGAACCAGCTGCGGCACGTCCGCTTCTTCGGCGATATCAGCGGCATGGTCGAACACATGAAGAAACATGCCGACATCCTCCGCCCGAAGTTCGAAGCCGTCGAGGAGATCTTCGAGAAGAATCTCGGAGGACTCGGCATCGCGGAGTGGACGAAGCCGGTCGGCGGCTACTTCATCAGCTTCGAGGCACTGCCGGGCACGGCCAGGCGCATCGTCGACAAGGCCAAGAAGGGCGGCGTGACCCTCACCAAGGCCGGCGCCACCTTCCCTTACGGCAAGGACCCGCAGGACTCCAACATCCGCATCGCGCCCAGCTATCCGCCGCTGGAGGACCTGAAGACCGCGGCCGAGCTCTTCACGGTCTGCGTCCGCTACATCTGCATCAAGAAGATCCTCGAGAACAGGGAGAAGGAGGAGGCGTAAACCACCTTTACAAACCCTGCGGGAAACAGCTATAATATTTGCTGCGGAGGCATTCCGGCCGCGCGCTCCGGCGCGCAGGCACAGGCGCTTCCGCAGCATCCATATGCGCCGGCGTGTCGGAACTGGCAGACGAGACAGACTCAAAATCTGTTGTCCGCGAGGGCGTGTGGGTTCGAGCCCCACCGCCGGCAGGTTTTATAAAGGAAGACGGAGAGGATCCGCCTTCTTTTTTTTGTGCGCGAACGTGCGGGACCCGTCAGACCGGTCAGCTCGCGGCAGAACAGGCTTCTGCAGCCGCTGTTATTGCAGTCTCTGTCTCCGCCGGCTGCTGCTCCCTGCGGATGAGTTCCAGGAAGGGAGCCCCGTGGCGGCCGGAGTTGACAGGCCCCACCCCGTACACCTTGAGAAACTGTTCCTGCGTCACGGGCTTCTTCAGGCACATGTCCAGCAGCGCGCGGTTCGTAAAGATGGTGTACGGAGGAAGCCCTGTCTCCAGCGAGATCATCCTGCGGAGATCCCGCAGCTTCCCGAACAGTGCAAAATCTTCCGGGGAGAGAAGTTCCCTGCACAGTTTCTCGGTGAGGACCTGTCCCCGGGCGGCAGGCAGTCCCGACGCATCTTCCGTCAAGCGGGATCCCTGCGATCCGGGGGCATCCGGCAGCAGAAAGCGGGTGATCCCGTCCCGCAGCATATCCTGCAGCACATCTTCCGACAGATCCCCCATCTCGTCGTAGAACGTATGCATACACAGGTCCGCAAATTCTTCATATGTCATGCTCATCCCTCCTGTTCTTCCCTGACTTGTGTGACGACACGGCACTATCCGTAATAACGGAGAATACCGTACATAAAAGCATAGCATCAGACGCGCGGACATACAATACAGGAATTTGTTAAAACGTTATGAAAACCGTAAAGTAAATGTGAAAAACGAATTTTAGTGTTATTTACGCCTTGATTAACTTGCCAAAACGTACTATGATTCGTCTCAACGATGCGCAGATGCGGATCCTTGGTCTGCAGGATCGGAATTCGTGATAGCGGAGGAGAGAAAGGAGAAGAGATGGATCGAGAACGGAAGAAGGCATGGAGAAGGAGACGGCCGGCGTGGATGCTGGCGGTGATGATGGCGCTGCTGTTTCTGTGGATGCCGGTGCTGCGTGTGGAGGCGGCGGAGACGGTCGAAGCGGCAGAGATGACACAGACAGAGGAAGTGAAACAGGAGACGGAAACAGCGGAAACCGGGGAGGCGGCAGAGACGGCATCACAGGTACAGGCAGCGGAGGCAGAGACGGCAGAATCAGAGGAGGAAGAAGAATCAGAGGAGACAGCGGCACCGGCGGGACCCGCAGAGCCGGCGGATGGTTCCGAAGAGGCGTCAGGGCCGGAGGCGGCAGAGGCGGCAAATATATTGGAAGAGACGGATGCCGCAGAGGCGGCAGAGGCAGAGGCGGAAGGCCCGGAAGTGCCGGCTGCCGCCGCGGAGAAGACTTCCGACGGCGTGCCGGAGGTCACCATCGAGGGAGGCGCGAATGTAGACGGGATCTATAATTTCGGCCCCTACAATATCATGTCGTCCACCTTTAAATACTGGACGACGCCGCTCAACGTCACGGACAGCTACGGGAATGCCGCGAAGGCGTACTGCGGGGCCGCACTGATGGACGGCTCGAAGAACGACGGCAGGTTCCAGAATGTCTGGCGGACGGAGGACCCGATGGTCATCAAGTGCGCCTACTATTCGATCGGGGACGGGGCGC
>DFIR01000045.1:0-2394 GCA_002372815.1 Lachnospiraceae bacterium UBA3692 | reverse complement strand
ACGGTCCGAGGGGGCGAGATCCTGGGACATTTTGCCATGTCGATGCTGATCCAGGACCTGTATCCGGAGAACGTGCCCGCATCCTTCCGGGTGGACCTGGAAAAGTGGACGACGAGCGGCTATCGTCTCGGCAGCGCCACCGCGCACGGGACGACCAGGATGAACAAGTGGTTCGCGCAGGCGATCACGGATTACCTTGAGGCGATCCGGGGGCAGTCCGTGCCGTCGGGCGTGGACGTGTACCTGTGCCAGAATAACGCGAACCGGCAGCAGATCTACTATTATCTTGTGAAGAAAGAAGTGCCGCCGGAGCCGCAGCCGGAACCGGAGATCCGCACACAGCTGCGCACCGGGGACGGTTCGCAGGAGGCGTGCGCGGAGGCGGGGATCACGCTGACGGACCGCGTCACTTACAAAAACCTGCAGGCATATGTCGGACAGGAAGTGCTCTTCAGAGGAACGCTGGTCGACAGGGACAGCGGCGAGGAGATCGCGTCGGCACAGGTGCGCAGGAAACTGGAGGCGGCAGACGGGGCGGCGGACGTGACGTTCTCCTTCAATGCCTCGGCTCTGGCCGGGAAGGCGGCCGTCGCGTTCCAGGACGTCTGCGACAGCAGCGGGAAGGTCATCGTGTCCAGGCGGGATCCGAAGGACGCGGAGGAGACCGTGACATTTCCGAAGATCGGGACGGAGGCGCACGCAGGTGACGGAAAAGGACAGGCCAAATGCCTGCTCGCCGGGCCGGACGCCGTGCTGACGGACATCGTGCGCTACGAGAACCTTGTGCCGGGGAAAACTTACAAGGTGCGGGGCACCCTCTATGACAAGAGACACGGAGCGGTGATCACGGAGAACGGGAAGGAGATGTCCGCGGAGGCCTCTCTGACCCCTTCGCAGGCGGACGGTGAGACGGCGGTGGTCTTCCGGTTCGACGCGTCCCGCCTGGCGGGGTGTGAGCTCGTGGCTTTTGAGGAGCTGTCGGCCGGCGGAAAAGTCGTCGCCGGACATAAGGATCCCAAGGATCCCGCGCAGACGGTCCGGGTGCCGTCCGTCACGACCACGGCACAGGACGCCTCGGACGGCGATCACACGCTTGCACCGGAAGGTCAGGTGACGGTGAGCGACCGCGTGGAGTACCGGAACCTGGAGCCCGGCCGCACTTACAAGGTGACCGGCACCCTCACGGACGGAGAGGGAAATGCTGTGCTCGCAGCGGGAGAGCCGCTGACGGCTTCGCGGGAGTTCGTGCCGGATGCGCCGGACGGCGCCGTGGATCTGGAGATCACTTTGTCCGCGGACGAAGTCGGAGAAGGTTCCTATGTCATGTTCGAGCGGCTCTGTGAGATCGACGCCGCGACAGGTGCGGAGACGGTCGTGGCCGTCCACGAGGATCCGGAGGATGAGGCGCAGACCGTGACGATCCCGGAGAAGCCGGAGATCCCGGAGGAGCCGCCGAAGCCCCATAAGCCTCCGAAGAAGGACAGCCCGAAGACCGGGGACACCGCGCCTTCCGCCCCTCTGGCGGCCGCTTCCGCGGGTTCTGCGGCGGGTCTTGCTGCCCTTTTCCTCAGCCGGCGGCACGACAGAAAGCGCAATAAATAAATAGTGTTCAAAAGATAACCTCTGTCTATCCTTATAATTGGCGATTCTTACAAAATTGTCATCTTTTTATCAGAGGGAAGGTGACTTTAGAGGACTTTTGTGGTAAGGTATGCGGTGATAGCGCTCACTAAAACAGTACGTTTTGAGCAGCTGTCGTATCTGATCTACAGAAGCATCCCGGTTCCACTGACAGCGGGATAGAAAGAGGTTAACGCTATGGCAAAGATCGATCTTACAAAGCACGGCATCACCGGCGCAACGGAAATCATCTACAATCCGTCCTACGAGCTCCTGTTCGAGGAGGAGATGAAGCCCGAGCTCACCGGCTATGAGAAGGGACAGCTCACCGAACTGGATGCTGTCAACGTTATGACCGGTATCTTCACCGGCCGTTCCCCCAAGGACAAATATATCGTCATGGATGAGAACTCCAAGGACACCGTCTGGTGGACCACCGAGGAGTATCCGAACGACAACCACGTGATGACCCAGGAGACCTGGGAAGCGGTCAAGAAGATCGCCCAGGACGAGCTCTCCGGCAAGAGACTGTTCGTCGTCGACGCTTTCTGCGGCGCGAACAAGGACAGCCGCATGGCGGTCCGCTTCATCATGGAAGTGGCCTGGCAGGCACACTTCGTCAAGAACATGTTCATCGTTCCCACCGAGGAAGAGCTGGAGACCTTCGAGCCTGATTTCGTCGTCTACAATGCTTCCCTGGCCAAGGTCGAGAACTATGCCGAGCTCGGCATGCGCAGCGAGACCTGCGCGGCCTTCAACATCACCAGCCGTGAG
>DFIR01000009.1 GCA_002372815.1 Lachnospiraceae bacterium UBA3692 | reverse complement strand
AGGCAGTTGGTGGTGCAGGAAGCCGCGGAGATGATCTTGTCTTCGCTGGTCAGCTTCTCGTGGTTGACGTTGTAAACGATGGTAGGAAGGTCATTGCCCGCGGGAGCGGAAATGATGACGTGCTTGGCGCCGGCATCGATGTGTGCCTGAGCTTTCGCCTTGGAGGTGTAGAAACCGGTGCACTCGAGGACGACGTCCACATCCAGTGCTGCCCAAGGAAGGTTCGCAGCCTGCGCTTCCTTGTAGATCTTGATCTCCTTGCCGTCGACAGTGATGGAATCCTCACCGGCGGAAACGGTCTCAGCCTTCTCATATCTGCCCTGCGTGCTGTCGTATTTGAGCAGGTGAGCAAGCATGTCAGGGGAGGTCAGATCGTTGATCGCCACGATCTCAAAGCCTTCCGCGCCGAACATCTGACGGAATGCCAGGCGGCCGATACGTCCGAAACCATTAATTGCTACTTTTACTGCCATGTTACTTTCCTCCTGAATAGATTAAGGGATATAATGGTAACAATGCTGACATTGAGCGAAGCGTTTCTGCGCCCGCCGGCCGATGTTTCCCCGGCCGCATACATAGTACGTACACGCCAGACATTGTCAGCATTATTATCATACAGCATGCCCCCTATAGAATTCAAGGGGATTATGAATTTTTTAACAAGGAGGGATCTATGCCGATCACTGCTGACTGCCACCTGCACTCTTCTCATTCCGGAGACAGCGATACACCTATGGAAACGCAGATCCGGGCCGCGATCCGCAGCGGGCTCACGACCATGTGCTTCACCGAACATTACGACCCGGACTTCCCTTACGATGACGATCTTCCGGATCTCGCGCCGGGGACCTTCGAGCTCGATATGGAGGCCTACCGCGAGGAGTTTCTTCTTTTAAAAAGGAAGTACGAGGGACAGATCCGCCTGCTCTGCGGCGTGGAGCTGGGTCTGCAGGATCACCTTGGGGAGCGCCTGCGTTCATTTACAGCCGCTCATCCCGAGCTGGACCTCGTGATCGGATCGACCCATCTCTGCCGCGGCAGGGACCCTTACTATCCGTCCTTCCTGAACGGCATCACACAGGAGGAGGCGCTCCGCGCCTATCTGGAGGGCACGCTGAACAATGTCCGAGCCTTCTCGGGATTCGACACCTGCGGCCACCTGGATTATGTCGTCCGCTATCTCCCGGACCGTGACAGGCTGTATACTTACGAAGCCTATGCGGATCTGATCGACGCGATCCTGGAGGAGCTGGTCCGCCGGGGGATCGCCCTCGAGGTCAACACCGCCCCTCTCTCCAAGGGCATGCGACACTTCAACCCGCTTCCGGAGATCCTCCGGCGCTACCGCGAGATGGGCGGGGACCTCCTCACGATCGGCTCCGATGCGCATGTACCGGAGAAGATCGCCGGTCATTTTGAGGAGACGGCCTCGATCCTGCGGGATCTCGGCTTCCGCTCCTATGCGGTCTTCGTACAAAGAAGACCGGAGATCCTGCCGCTCTGACGGCAGTCTCCGGTCTCTCTCCAATAAAAAATGCACTCGACAGGAATCGAACCTGCATTAAAGGCGTCGGAGGCCTCCGTTCTATCCATTAGACTACGAGTGCATGTATGGGTTCCCTCGGGAACTTTCAACTTTGATATGGTATCACAAAGGCCCGCTCTTGTCCAGCAGAACGGGCCTTTTTTTCATGAACGCCGGTTGAGCGGCGCGGATCCGGCACACAGGATGCAGCCGGATGCCGACAGGCGCAGTGTCACAGGACTCTTCTGATCCGGTCCCCGCGGCGCTCATACCGGTAGACGGAGTCGGACAGGAACTCCTCCTCCCTCACGCACGTCCGGTTCACCTCCCGGACGATCATCCGCAGTTCTTCCGGGTGTTCTCCCTCGTCCCGCATGACGATCACCTCGTGCACGCTGCTGGGAAGGATCCAGAGATCATGCCCGAGCGCCCTGGCCATGATGGAAATCACGCGCGGATACAGGATCACCGACGCACCGTAGGTGCCCTCGGAGTTCGTCACCATCAGGAGCTCCTTGCCGATGGCATCCCCTTCCGGCGTGACATCGTTCATCGTGTGAAAATGGACCGGCAGCATGCGCGAACAGTTGTCGGCGGCGTCCCGCATCAGGCGCTTCACGTCGATCTTCCATTCCTGCAGCTGGTCCCTGGTGATCCGGATCGTGCCCTTCCCCATCACCGGATCCTCCAGCAGATAGTAGAAGGTGACCGCCAGGTCCTCGAACCTGACGAAGGCGGCCGTCTTCAGGATCTCCGCGTTCCGGCGGAAATTGATGAGACGCAGGCCCAGATGCGGCACGACATCCTTGTAATTCTCAAAGAAATGCGCGGGGATCTGCAGGCCGCTGCGGGAGCTGCGCCCGAACTGCAGCAGCTGCTCGGCGCTCTCCGCGATGGCCTCCTCGCTGTCATCGGTACTCAGGAAATTCTCGAGGTAGAGCGTCGGGGCGGCCGGGTTCTCCTCATACCGCATGATGCAGGCGTGCAGCGTCACGCCGTTGTTCTTGCTCACCAGTTCAAATGTGATCTCCTCGTCCTCCTTCGCGCGCCGGAGGATCTCCTCCTGCATCCTGCGGATCCGCTCCTCCTGTGACGTCATGTTCTCGCAATGACTGCTGTTACCGCTCATCTGTGCCATCTCTGTCTCCTTTCGTAGATGATCTCGCCGTTCGCCCGCTGCGTTTCCAGCGTGAAAAGCACGAAAAAGGCAGCGGTCTGAAACCGCTGCCTTCTGATCCTGTTCTGAGATGGACAGAGCGCCAGAGTTATGCTCTGGACAGATATTCGCCCGTTCTGGTATCGATCTTGATCACATCGCCGATGTTGCAGAACAGCGGAACGCTGACCTGCGCGCCGGTCTCCACGATCGCCGGCTTGGTAGCGCCGGTCGCCGTGTTGCCCTTGAAGCCGGGCTCGGTATCGGTGATCTCGAGTTCGACGAACATCGGAGGCTCGATGGCGAAAGGTGTATTGTTGTAGGAATTCACCTTGACCATGTCGTTCTCTTTGACGAACTTCATGTTGTCACCGACGATGTCCTTGCCGAGAGAGATCTGATCATAGTTCTCGGTATCCATGAACGCATAGAGATCTCCGTCCTGATACAGGTACTGATACTCCTTCTTGTCGATACGCGCCTGGGGGAACTTCTCCGTGGGGCGGAAGGTGGTCTCAGTCACACCGCCGTTGATGACATCTTTGAGCTTGGTCCTGACGAAAGCGGCGCCCTTGCCGGGTTTGACATGCTGGAATTCAACGATCTGCAGTACGCTGCCGTCCTTCTCGATCGTAATGCCATTGCGGAAATCACTTGCAGAAATCATATACTATACCTCCTGATGATGGTCGCGTCACATACGTAACTATTCTATACTAGGGTCCTGTAAATTTCAACATCCTTTTTCTCTTGCTTCGGGCGGGTGCAAAGAGCCCTCCGCGCCTCAGTTCGTGCCGGATTCGAGGACTTTCTTCAGCTCCTCCATGAAGGTCTCGACGTCCTTGAATTCTCTGTAGACGGAGGCGAATCGGACATAGGCGACCGGATCCAGGGCATTGATCCTGCGCATGACCATCTCGCCGATCTCCGTGCTGGGGATCTCCTTCTCCTCGCGCTCGAAGATCTCCGCTTCGATCTCGTCGACCGTCTTCTTGATCTGGCTGGCGCTGACCGGGCGCTTGTGACAGGCGCGGAGAATGCCCGCCTCGATCTTGGAGCGGTCGTAGGTCTCCCGGTTGTTGTCCTTCTTGATGACGATCATCGGGATGGTCTCGATCTTCTCATACGTCGTGAACCGGCGCCCGCAGGAGTCGCAGATCCTTCTGCGGCGGATCGAGTTATTCTCCTCCACCGGACGGGAGTCAATGACGCGTGTATCATCTTTGGAACAATAAGGGCACTTCATGATCCACCTCGCTTCGGGATGCGCATACAGAGTTTTCTCCTGTTCATCATATCTTATTTCCGGCCGGTCCGCAATCGGAGAAGGCGCAGGATACATAAAACTGCTGCCACCGGACGGATCGCGGTGGCAGCAGCTCTGTGTGTGTATGGAATTATTGCTGTACGGGGAGCGCCGTGATCGGCTCCGTGACAGGTTCTTCCGCCTCCTCCGGGGAGACGCTCTGTCCGGCCGCGTCCAGGATCTTCTCCTGCACCTCGTAGACAGCGGCGATGGCGACGATCTTTCCGTCCTTGTCCGCGTGGAAGGTCTGTCCGTCCACCTTGAATTCGCCGGTCTGCATCACGCCGTCCTTGTCGAAGTAGTACTTCTCCTCGTCGATCTCCTGCCAGCCCGTGCGCATGACGCCGTCATCACCGAGGTAGTACTTCTTGTCATCCACGGTCCGGAAGCCGGTCTGCATCACGCTGTTCTCGTCGAAGTAATAGGTCTTCTCTTCGATCTCGGCGAAGCAGTCGGTCAGGTACTGTCCGTCCCTGATATAATGCTTCCCGTCCTCGTATTCGAGCCACTGGTCGATCACGTAGATCGAGTAGGTGGACCAGTATCCGGTGGCGAGGCTGCCGCGGTAGTCGGACACGCTGCCGGCATTGGCGGGGCGCTCATAGTACATGCACCAGGTGTAGCCCGCGGTATATGCGCCGTCGGAGGATTCCTCCACGTTCTGGAGAGTCCACAGCACATCCGGATAGTACGTGCTCAGCTCGTAATAGGTGTAGGACAGCTGTCCCTCAAGGGAACCGGAGCTGAATCCGTTGCGCCTGCACCAGCTCTGCATGCCGCTCTTGCGGCCGCCCATCCACTGACAGAGGCCGTAGGCGCCGCTTCCGGATCTCGCACCGGGGGCAAAACCGGACTCGCAGCGGATATTCGCCATGATGCCGCAGGCGGCGGCGGTATTGAATCCAAGTGTGCCGGTCAGGTATTCGTAGACGGCCCATTCATTTCCGTAGGCATCCGCCTGCACGGAAACGGCACCGGCTGCACCGAACGCAATGATCACCGCGGTCACGACCGCCGCGATCCTCCGGGCGAGCCTCTCCGCCGCACCGGGTCTTCCCTGATTCCGGGTCTCTCTCCTGCACTGTCTGGATTCTGAATACATAACAACTCCTGCCGAATATTTTTGTAGCAACAGAAACATTATAGTTAAAGAGTAAAGACAAAACAACTTAATTCTTAACATTTCGTCATTTTTTAGATATTATTTATGATTTCCCGCCTCTTTCGACTGACAATTTGACAAGATGGCACAAAAAAAGTTCCCGGCATCCGGCCTGGACCGGATACCGGGAAACTCCCCCTTTATGAGAGCAGGTGGCGGGAATCGAACCCGTCTCCCCAGCTTGGGAAGCTGGTATTCTACCGATGAACTACACCTGCGTAACTCTGCAAGAAGTATTATAACCACAAAATGCCGTGAATGCAAGAGCGATTCTCAGCATCCCTCTCTTCCTGCAGAGCGGATTCCGAAGCGATCAGGAAACTTATCTCCCGGAAGCCTTGATATAGGCCGTGACTTCCTCCGGGGAAGGCATGACGCAGAGCGCGCCCTTTCTCGTTGTCACGATGGAGGCTGCAGCGTTCGCGAAGGTCAGCAGCTCGTGGAGGCGCTCCTCGTTCAGGCCTTCGATCCCGTACTTGAGCACGTGGAGCAGCGCGCTGGCGCAGAAGGTGTCGCCGGCGCCGGTCGTCTCGATCGTCGCGGGATTCAGGAAACCGGGCTCGAAAACCTCCGCGCCGCCGCAGTACGCCTTGGACCCGTCCTTGCCGAAGGTGGCAAAAACGAGCGGGATGTGGTACTCGTCGATGATCATGCGGATGCCCTTGTCCAGGTCCTCTTCCCCGGTCATGAAGGTGATCTCGTTGTCGGAGATCTTCAGGATATCGCAGTTGCGGAGGCCGAAGGCGATCTTCTCCTTCGCCTTCTCTTCGGAGGACCAGAGGGGCGGACGGAGGTTCGGGTCGAAGGACAGCAGCGCGCCGCTCTCCTTGGCGATGCTGATCGCGCGCAGGGTGGCGGCTTCCACGCACTCGTCGGTCATGGAGAGGGTCCCGTAATGGAAGATCTTCGCGCCTTCAATGAGTGCGCGGTGCTCCTCGACTTCTGCTTCGGTGAGCATGATGTCCGCGCCGGGCTTTCTATAGAAAGAGAAGTCCCTGTCGCCGTCCGGGAAGGTCTCGACGAAGGCCAGGGTCGTGTGGACGTCCTCGTCCATCAGGAGGCCGGACATGTCGATCCCCTGCTCTTCCGTGCGGGCCTTCAGCATTCTGCCGAAGATGTCGTTGCCGACCTTGCCGATGAAAGCAGTCTTCCGGCCGGCTTTCGTGAGCATCGCAAGGACGTTGCAGGGCGCGCCGCCCGGATTCGCCTCAAAAAGACCGTTCCCCTGTGCACTCGTGCCGTTCTGAGTAAAATCTATGAGTAATTCGCCGAGTGCAGTCACATCATAGTTTTTACAGTTTTTCATCCGTACCTCCTTTTGTAATTGAAAAATTGTTTCTGCACACTCAGTTCTTGAAGCTGTGAACCGGCGCAGGGATCCTGCCCCTGCGGTTCACGAAGCCGTCGCAGCGCACAGTGCTCACCGGCATGATCGGCGCGTAGCCGAGCAGCCCTCCGAACTGTGCCTCCTCGCCGACCTCCTTGCCGATCACCGGGATCAGGCGGACGGCCGTGGTCTTCTGGTTGATCATGCCGATGGCCATCTCGTCGGCGATGATGCCGGCGATCGTCGTATCCGGCGTGCTGCCGGGGATCGCGATCATGTCCAGGCCGACGCTGCACACGCAGGTCATCGCCTCCAGCTTCTCCAGCGTCAGGGCGCCGGTCCTGGCCGCGTGGATCATGCCGCGGTCTTCGCTGACCGGGATGAAGGCGCCGCTCAGGCCGCCGACATAGGAGGAAGCCATCAGGCCGCCCTTCTTCACCTGGTCGTTCAGGAGCGCCAGCGCCGCTGTCGTGCCCGGGCCGCCCGCGGTCTCCAGGCCCATCTCGCACAGGATGTCCGCCACGCTGTCCCCCACGGCCGGAGTCGGTGCGAGGGAGAGGTCGATGATGCCGAAAGGAACGCCCAGACGCTCGGAAGCTTCCCTGGCGACCAGCTGGCCGACGCGCGTGATCTTGAAAGCGGTCTTCTTGACGGTCTCGCAGAGGACCTCAAAGTCCTCGCCGCGGACGGATTCCAGAGCCTTCTTGACGACGCCGGGGCCGCTGACGCCGATGTTCAGGACCCGGTCGGCCTCCGTGACGCCGTGGAAGGCGCCGGCCATGAAAGGGTTGTCGTCCGGCGCATTGCAGAACACGACCAGCTTCGCGCAACCGATGCTGTCCCGGTCGGCGGTCGCCTCCGCGGTCCTGCGGATGATCGTGCCCATCATGCGGACCGCATCCATATCGATGCCGGTCTTCGTGGAGCCCACGTTCACGCTGCTGCACACGATCTCCGTCTCGGAGAGCGCCTGGGGGATCGATTCGATCAGCAGGCGGTCGGCTCCCGTGATGCCTTTGGAGACGAGGGCCGAGTAGCCGCCGAGGAAATTGACGCCGACCTCTCTGGCGGCCCTGTCCAGTGTCCTCGCGATCTGCACGAAGTCCTCACTGCTCCTGCAGGCGCCCGCGCCGACAAGGGCGATGGGGGTCACGGAGATCCTCTTGTTGACGATCGGGATCCCGTATTCCCTGGAGATGTCCTCTCCTGTCCTGACCAGGTCCCCCGCGCTGCGCAGGATCTTCTCGCGGATCCGCTCGCAGAGCCTCGTGAGATCGCCGTCGATGCAGTCGAGGAGGCTGATTCCCATGGTGATGGTGCGGACGTCCAGGTTCTCGCGCTGGATCATCGCGTTGGTCTCGCGTACTTCGGAAAAATTGATCACCTTCGCACCTCCGTCTCTCAGACTCTGTGCATCAGGTCGAAGATCTCTTCCCGCTGGCAGCGGATCTGTACGCCGATCTTCTCCTGCCCGATCCGGTCAAGCTCCTCGGCCATCTCGCCGAAGGGGATCTGCAGCTGCGTGATATCCACGATCATCATCATGTTGAAATAGCCGTCCACGATGGTCTGTGAGATATCCAGGATGTTGATGTGTCTCTCCGCCAGATAGGTGCAAACGCCGGCGATGATGCCGATGGTGTCTCTTCCGACGACCGTGATGATCGCTCTTCTCATATCTTCCTCCGTGCTGTACTTCTTATGTGCTTCAGAATTCAAGAAGTTCCGAGGGCTCGCTTCTCGACGCGACGCGGATCGGCAGGTCCTCGGGCCTGTAGGGAGCGCCTCCGAACAGCAGTTCCACGCGGACCGTCTCGAATGCGAGTTCCGGCAGGTTGTTCTCCTTGCTCAGATGGCCGAGCCAGATCCCCTGCATGTGGTCGTTCAGGACCTCCGCCAGGAGACGTCCGCTCGACACGTTGGAGAGGTGGCCCTGCTGCCCCAGGATCCTCTGCTTCAAATAGTAAGGATAGGGTCCGACCTGCAGCATGTTGACGTCGTGGTTGGCCTCCAGCAGCAGGACGTCGGCGTCCTTCAGGCACTGTACGGTGTAGTCCGTATAGCAGCCGAGGTCCGTGCAGACCGCCGCTTTTCTGCCCCCGCCGTACAGGCGGTAGCCGACCGGCTGTGCCGCGTCGTGGGAGATCTTCATCGGTTCCACTGTGAACTCTCCCACCTGTATGGGCCGGTCCTCTTCCACTTCCACGAATCTTTCGGGATCCAGGTCCTTGCCCTTGGGACTGCGCAGGATGGCCCGGATCGTCCCGCGGGTCGCGTAGACCGGCATCTCCGATGCCTTCAGGATCATCGGCAGCCCCGCGATGTGGTCCGCGTGCTCATGCGTGAGAAAGATCCCGTCCAGATCCTGCAGGGACAGGTCCAGCTTCTTCAGCGCCTCTACGGTGCGCTTCCTGCTGATGCCCGTGTCCACCAGCACATGCGTGTTCCCGGTCCCGATGTAGCAGCAGTTTCCGCTGCTGCCGCTTGCAATGCTTTGAAATCTCATAATCCCGGTGCCGGAGGCACCGTTTCCTCCTTATAAACTGCTTCTCACAGCGCTTATGACAGCATCGACGCTGCGCGCCGTCTCTTCCCTTGTTCCGCCGTTGTCGATCACATGTGTGCAGGCCCGCCGGAAGTCCTCCTCGGATCGCTGTGCCGCGATGATCGAGTCGATCTTATCGTCGGAATATCCTCTGTTGGCTTTGAGCCTCTGCCTGCGGATCTCCTCAGGACAATAAATATACCACAGATCGTCCAGAATGTCTCCCAGTCTGCTCTCGATCAGGAGGGCGGATTCCACAAAAAAGAATTCCGGGCCGTCCTCCGCCTCCCGGGCTTTCTGTATCCGCTCCTGCACCTCCGCGATGACCGCCGGATGGATCAGGGCGTTGATCTGCTCCAGGAGTCCAGGATCCGCGAAGATCATCTGCGCCATTTTGTGCGTGTCGATCCGCCTGTCGGCGAGCACCAGATCCTCCGCTTCCGAAGCGCTGCAGCGCTCCTGCAGAAGGGACAGCACGGGCCTGTAGAGCGGCCCGGCAGGTTCCTCCATCTCCTTGGCCAGAGCATCCGTCTCCAGAATGACACAGCTGTAGTTTTCCCGAAGATATCTCAGGACTGCGGACTTTCCGCAGCCGATCCCGCCGGTGATCCCGATCGTGACCATATGTCTCCTCCTGTTCCCGGTCATTTCGCCATATACCAGTCCGCGCCGTTGTGGATATCCGTCTCCAGTCTGACGCGCAGGTCCGCCGCGCCTGTCATCTCCTCATCGAGGATCTTCCGGACGGCCGCCTCCTCCCCGGGGGCGGTCTCGATCAGCAGTTCGTCGTGGATCTGCAGGATCATCTGTGACTGCAGACCTTCCCGGAGCAGGCGCTCCCAGACGCGGATCATCGCGATCTTCATCACATCGGCGGCGGTGCCCTGGATGGGGGAGTTCATGGCGATGCGCTCCCCGAACTGGCGCTGCATGAAATTGCTGTTCTTCAGCTCCGGCACCGGGCGGCGGCGTCCGTAGAGCGTGACGGCGTATTCGTTCTCTTTTGCGTCTTTCACCAGTCTGTCAAGGAAAGCCTTGATCGCGGGATAGGTCTCAAAGTAGGCCCGGATATAGTCGGCCGCCTCCTGCCTGGAAATGCTGAGGTCCTGGCTGAGCCCGAAGCTGCTGATCCCGTAGACGATGCCGAAGTTCACGGCCTTGGCGTTGCGCCGCTGCAGGGGCGTGACCTCCTCGAAGGGCGTGTTGAAGACTTTGGAAGCCGTGATCCGGTGGATGTCCTTGTTCTCCCGGTAGGCGGCGATCAGCTCCTCGTCACCGGACATGTGCGCCAGGATGCGCAGCTCGATCTGGGAGTAGTCCGCGTCCGTGAAGCTCCAGCCGTCCCGCGGGATGAAAGCCTTGCGGATCTTCCTGCCGAGCTCCGTCTTCATGGGGATGTTCTGCAGGTTCGGGTCGTTGGAACTGATGCGCCCTGTCGCGGTGACCGTCTGGTTCAGGCTCGTGTGGATCCGCCCGTCCTCCGCGATATATTCCTTGAGCCCCTCCCCGTAGGTGGAGCGCAGCTTCGTCAGCCCTCTGTATTCCAGGACGTCTCTCGCGATGGGGTGGTCCTCCGCCAGTTTCTCCAGCACATCGGCGGCGGTGGAGTAGCCCGTGCGGGTCTTCTTGCCGCCCCGGATCCCCATTTTTTCAAAGAGGATCTGTCCCAGCTGCTTCGGGGAGGAAATATTGAACGTCTCGCCGGCCTCCTCATAGATGGCCTTCTCGAGTTCCCCGATCCTGCCGAGCAGGGAGTCGCTGTATTCGCTCAGCGCTTCGCGGCTGATGCGCAGTCCGAGGCGCTGCATATCCCACAATATATATGTAAGAGGACGCTCAATGCCGGTGTACAGCTTCCACATATCGGCAGCGCAGATCTCTGCGGCGAGATCCGAAGCACATCTGCGGAGTCCGTCAGCAAGCGTGCAGAAGTAAGCTGCCGCGCCGTCCTCCTCCTGCGCAATGACCTCCAGAAAGCTCCGCTTCTGCAGGAACTGTTTCAGGGGCGAGACGGTCTCGTGCAGACGCGCGGACAGCAGGTCCTCCGGCTGGGTGTCGCTGTGCAGCGGGTCGCACAGGTAGGTCATGAGCTGCAGGTCCAGGATGCCGTTCAGACAGATCCCTTCCCGGAATTCGGCTGCGGGATCCACATTCCAGAGAGCCAGCTGTTCCTTCAGCCCGAAGACGGCAAGGCGGAAAGCGCAAGGAGCATCTATGTCGTCCTGTCCGCTCACCGCAAGGCGCAGTGCGTGCATTGCCTCCCGGATCGCCCGCTCATCCTCCGGACGCCGGCAGTCGATCCACACAGTGCCCTCGGGATCCGCTCCTTCCACGGAGATGGCGGCGGCAGACATCGTCTGCGTATTCTCGGAACCACGGGGAACCGCGTCATAAACGGGATAGAAGGCAATTGTGATCCGTTTACCGACTTCGTCGGTCGCTTGCCCGCTATTGACGGACCCGGTCAGTCTTTTTAACAGAGCTGTTCCCTCTTCCGCCGTCAGGCTCTTCCATCCGCTCCTCTTCTCCGGAACCGGTGCCTGTGCCTCAAAGCGTCCCAGCAGGTTCTTGAACCCGAGCTCCGTGAACAGGGCACGGGCCTCTTCGGTGTAGATATTTCCGATCCGCGTCTCGTCGACGGTGAGCGGGATCTCGCAGTCGGTCCGGATGGTGACCAGGTCGAGACTGAGCATGGCCTGGTCGTAGTTCTCGGAGAGATTCTTCTTCAGCGCCGGCCTTTTGATCTCGTCAATGTGGTCGTAGACGCCCTGCACGCTCCCGTATTCCACGATCAGCTGCGTCGCCGTCTTCTCTCCCACTTTGGGGACCCCCGGCACATTGTCGGAGCTGTCTCCCATGAGTGCCTTGACATCTATGAAGCGCAGGGGCGTCACCTGGTAGGCCGCCAGGACATCCTCCGCATAGTAGTTCTCGATCGTGGTCTGCCCGCCCCGGGTCTTCGGAATGCGCACGCAGATGTGATCGGACGCGATCTGCAGCAGGTCCCTGTCGCCGGAGAGCAGCGACACCTCCATGCCGTCCGCCTCCGCCCGCTTCGCGAGCGTTCCCAGGATATCGTCCGCTTCCAGTCCCGCCTTCTCGCAGGTCCGGATCTGCATCGCGTGCAGGACCTTCTTCATGAGCGGCACCTGCTCGACCAGCTCCTCCGGCATGGCGTGGCGTTTCCCTTTGTAATCCGGATATTTCTCGTGCCGGAACGTGGGCGCATGCACGTCGAAAGCCACGGCGAGGTGCGTGGCCTGCTCCTCTTCCAGGATCCGGAACAGGATGTTCAGGAAGCCGTAGACAGCGCCTGTGTGCTGACCGGACGGCGCGGTCAGGTCCGGCAGCCCGTAGAAGGCGCGGTTCAGGATGCTGTGCCCGTCGATCAGGATGATCTTCTCGTTCTTCAATGATATTGTCCTCAGCTGATACTCAGCGCAGCAGTGTGATCACTGCGGCGGCTGCGGCCGTCAGCGCGCCTGTCTCCAGGATCGCCGCGGCGGTGAACAGATTCCTTCTTGCGCGAAGCTGGGTGCTGCGCAGTTCGATCAGATCCGACAGTTCCTTGCGCAGGTCGAAGATCCGGTCGGTCTCCAGGATCTCCAGGCCGCGGCTCACCAGAAACTGTGTGGACATCTCGTCCCTGCAGGCTTCGCACCGCTCTGTATGGCGCAGAAAAGCAGCCAGCTCGCGCATCGTGAGCCGGTCCTCCAGAAAATCCGGGATCATGCGATCGTAGTCACTGCAGTCCAGACGTCTCATCTCTTCTCGTCCTTCCGCGCCGTCCCCTTCGGCGTTTCTCTCAGATATGATAACACGAAACAGACACGGCTGCCCGCCTGCCGTCAAAAAAAGGTTTCCATATTTTACATCTGCTGATATAATGACATGCATAACGATGCATTATTGTATACAAATATGCAAAAAGGAGGCTCGCCTGTGGCTAACTTTACCACATTCAACGACGACAATATTCTGGCCAGATATTTCGGCCGCTCCTCGATCTATACAGATATCCCCGCCCCTCTCTTTAAGGAATTCAACGTCAAGAAGGGCCTGCGCAACGAAGACGGCACCGGTGTCCGCATCGGTCTGACCAAGGTCTCCGATGTCGTCGGCTACACGAAGGACGAGGACGGCCATGTCATTCCCTGCGACGGCGATCTCTGCTACCGCGGATACAGCATCCGGGACCTGATCGACAACCGCAAGGGCAATTTCGGATTTGAGGAGACCTGTTTCCTGCTCCTCTTCGGTTTCCTTCCCACCCGGGAGGAGTTTGAGAACTTCCGCAGCTGCCTGTCGGCCCGCTATGATCTTCCGGAAGCTTTTCTCGCAGGGGACATTCTGCACGCTCCGGGGCGCAATCTCATGAATAAGCTCATGCTGACGACCCTGGCGCTCTATGACTACGATCCCTCCCCGGACGAGCAGGATCCTTACCAGACCATGCTCAAGGGCATCAACCTGATCGCGAAGTTCCCCTCTCTGGGATGCTACTCCTATCAGGCCATGGTGCATAAATATTATCGCCAGTCCCTCGTGATCCACTACCCCCGCCCCGAGTACTCCATCGCGGAGAACATCCTCTATATGCTCCGTCCGGACGGACAGTTCACGCAGAAGGAGGCGAACCTGCTCGACGCGATCCTCCTGATCCACGCGGATCACGGCGGCGGCAACAACTCGACCTTTACGAACGTCGTCATGGGCTCCACGGGCACGGATCTGTACTCCGCCATCACCGGCTCCATCGGCTCCCTGAAGGGACCCAAGCACGGCGGCGCCAATATCAGCGTCGCAAAGATGATGCGGCACATCAACGGCGACCTGCAGTACACCACGGACCGCGACAGGATCCGGGAAGTCATCGGGCGCATCATGGACCGCGACTATTATGATCACAGCGGCCTCATCTACGGATTCGGCCACGCGGTCTACACCATCAGTGATCCCCGCGCCGAGATCCTCCGCCATCTCTGCGGAGAGCTCGCTGAGGAGAAAGGGTGCACGTACAAGTTCGACTTCTACCGCACCTTTGAGGACACGGTCCGCGAGATGGTCCTGGAACGCAGGGGCAAGCCGATCCCCACGAACGTGGATTTCTACTCCGGCTTCGCCTACGACATGCTGGGCATCCCGGAGGAGCTCTATACGCCTCTGTTCGCCATCGCGCGTGTCGCCGGCTGGGTCGCCCACAATGTGGAGAACAAGCTGTACGACGGCAAGATCATGCGCCCTGCGACCAAATATGTCGGCGATTCGCTCCCCTACGTGCCGATGCGCAAGCGCTGAAGGGAGGATGCGCATGCGCGCCGCATAGCGCATGCATAACAAAACACAAGCCCGGGAACAGCGGCAGCTCACGAATGATCATTCGCAGCGCTCCGGCCGTTTCCCGGGCTTTCTTTCTGTTCTTTACTCCTTGCCGCTCCAGCAGTATGTGCAGAGCTTGCAGGGTTCGATATCAAATGCCTCGATCATGTCGTCAAGGCGGTGGTAATGAAGTGAGGTGAAGTGCAGGTCCTTCCGGATCTCTTCCAGCATGGCGTGGTAGCGGTCGGAATCCGGATCGATGTACTCCGTAAGCGTTTCCTGCGGGATCTCCGCCTGGCGCTCCAGACGTTCGATCACTCTCCTCGTGATCAGCTCCTTCTCGGAATCCGACCTGGAGAAATTCAGGTACTTGCATCCGAACAGCAGCGGCGGGCAGGCCGGGCGGATGTGCACTTCTTTGGCGCCGCTCCTGTATAAGTAATCCGTCGTCTCCCGCAGCTGGGTGCCGCGCACGATCGAATCATCGATCAGGAGGAGCTTCCTGCCCTCGATCAGCTCCCGGATCGGGATCAGCTTCATCTTGGCGATCAGGTCCCTGCGGCTCTGGATAGTCGGCATGAAGGACCGCGGCCAGGTGGGCGTATATTTCACGAAAGGACGCGAATACGGGACGCCGGAGCGGTTGGAATAGCCGACAGCGTGCGCGACGCCGGAGTCCGGGATGCCTGCGACGACATCCGGATCGATGTTCCCGCGCCGAAGATCTCTCTCCGCGAGTTTCTGTCCGCAGATGTAGCGGGCGTCCTCCACATTGATGCCTTCATAGGAAGACGCGGGGAAGCCGTAATAGATCCACAGGAAGGTGCAGATCCGCATCTGGTCCAGCGGCGGAAGTACGTTGTCGACTCCCTCCGGCGTGATGTAGACCACTTCCCCGGGACCGAGCTCCCGCACATTGCGGTAGCCGAGGTTCAGGTAGGAGAAGCTCTCGAAGCAGACGCAGAACGCGCGCTCCTTGCGCCCGATGGAGACCGGCGTCCGGCCGTACCTGTCGCGGGCGGCATAGATGCCTTCCTTCGTCATCAGAAGAAGCGTCAGGCTGCCCTTGATCGTCATCTGCACGTAGCGGATGCCCTCCGCGATCGTGTCCTTCTGGTCGATCAGCGCCGCGACGAGCTCCGTGGGATTGATGTCCCCGCCGCTCAGCTCCATGAAGTGCGAGTGGCTGCCGGAGAAGACGCGTTCCGTGATCTCCTCGGCGTTGTTGATCTTCCCGACGGTCGTGATCGCGTAGGTCCCGTGGTGGGAGCGCACGATCAGCGGCTGCGGCTCGTAATCGGAGATACATCCGATGCCGAGATTCCCCCGCATGTTGAGAATATCTTTATCAAATTTCGGGCGGAAATTGGTACTCTCGATATTGTGGATGGCGCGGTCAAAGCCCTTCTTGCTGTCATAGACCGCAAGTCCCGCGCGTCTCGTTCCCAGATGAGAATGGTAGTCGGTCCCATAGAAAAGATCGAATACGCAGTCTCCTTTTGCAGCTACTCCGAAAAATCCGCCCATGCGTGATCCCGTCCCTTTCTGAAATACTACTTGGTGCCGTTATTGTCAGAGGATCGTTTCCAGACAAGTGTACTGGGATGCCATGCCGCAGCGGTCATAGAAAGCCGCGGCGGGATCATTCCCTGTCCATACATGGAGCGTGATATTATAGCAGTTCGATGCCTTGGCATAACTGCGCACGTGCTCGAACAGCGCCGTGCCGATCTTCCTGCCCCGCATCTCCCGGTCTACGCTCAGATCGTCGATGTAGAGCGTGCGCACTTTCTTTCTGCTGGTGTTCTCCGGGGTCTCCTCGAAGATGCAGAAGCAGTGGCCGACCACCTTCTCCTTCCCGTCGATCTCCTCTGTCGCGACGAAGACCGGCGTGGAGTCGTCCGCAAAAATCTTCACCAGCTGCTCTGCGTCATACTTGGTGCCCGGGCCGTTGAAAAGGTCAGGCCGTGCGATATGATGCACCATGCATACCTGGACCAGCAGGTCCAGCACATCCGGAATATCTCTGTTCTCTGCTCTACGGATCTTCAATGGCAGCCTCCTCTGATCTCCGCACAATGTGCGTTTCCGTTTCTGACATGTGTATTATAGGGATTCATCCCTTTTCTGTAAATAGGAAATTCTTACGGGTGCTGTAGAGAACAGGCTCCGCGCGCAGGGACTTCCCGGGCTGCAGATCCAGATATTCCATCTCTGTATCCCCGAGAGTCTCCTTCCCGGCAGCAGGCAGAAGCTCCGCGGCGGACGCCATTTCCAGGAGCATGCGCACGTCGCGCTCGTCCTGCGTCCACGCCTCCACTTCCTCGCCGGCACAGGCTCTCTCCTGCAGCTCCGTCACGGAGAAACGTGCCTCCTCCTCATTTCCGGCGGCGGCGTGTACGACAGCCAGCTGCCCGGTCATACAGCGGAGGATGGTGGAGACGCGGTCCCCGCAGAGCTTCCGGATGTCCAGCTGCGCCGACCCGATCGCCGAGGGATCACCGCCGCAGTAGGCGTAGATCTTCCGCACATTTGCCGCTGAGAGCTCCCAGTGGTTCTTCTGCTCCCACAGCATCCGGTTGTCGAACATCTTCCGGTAGCTGCTCCAGGGGATCCTCTTCTGCGCCTTGGCGGAGGCGTCCTCCTGCCGGATATAATCCGTGATGAGCTCATACCGCTCCTCGTCGTCCATGCAGTCGGCCTCGAACAGGGCGTCCACACGGGCCCGGATCTCCGGATTC
This sequence comes from Lachnospiraceae bacterium UBA3692, assembly GCA_002372815.1. Taxonomy (GTDB): domain Bacteria; phylum Bacillota; class Clostridia; order Lachnospirales; family Lachnospiraceae; genus CAG-791. The sequence continues at coordinate 26,706 of DFIR01000009.1, read as the reverse complement.
GGATAGCGGAGCATGCCGTTCAGAAGGACCGCCACTCCAATCGCTGCCTTCGGGCTCAGGCCTTTGACCCGGCCGATGAACAGCAGAAGCCTGCAGGATGCCAGTTCCGTAAGCCCCCGCAGGTAGCGGACAGGGTCCTCCCGCAGGGCCGGATCGTTGTACTGTCTCGCGAGATCCGCGGGTTCCTTCTCGACCGTCCTGCCGGACGCGGCCTCCAGCTTCCGCCGCTGCTCCTCGAGCGCCGGGTAAGCCGCACAGGCATCGTGGGCGGCGCCGCAGACATTGCAGCACCACAGACGCGCCGGCTGTTCGAGCAGTTCGGACGCGATCTTCTCGCCGAGATGCGGGTCCTCCGCGTTCCACCGGTTGATCTGCCCGATGGTCTGGCAGGCCTCCCTGTCGCTGCTGTCGCGCATCCAGGCGGCGACGGCTTCCGCGTTTCTGGCGGCGTCCGCCGGGGTGAGACCGGCCAGGAGACCGCAGATCCCCAGGCAGTCGGAGAGCTCCTTCTCCCGCAGCAGGCTGACCGCGAACAGCGGGTCCTCCGTGAACTCCGCAGACCGGAACAGCGCGTCCATCTCCATGAACTGCTCCGGGATCTTCTCCTCGGACATCGTGCGCGCAAGCGCCTCCTCGAATTCCTTCCAGTTCCTCTTCACCTTCCTGCGGCAGTCCTGCTGGTTCCAGCGCCACAGCATGGCCGTATGCAGGATCCGGTTCTCCAGCGTCTGCAGAAGCGCCGCGTCGTCGGCGTCAGGCTCCTCCAGGAGGCCGGCGGTGCGCATCATGCTCTCCGCGTCTCCCGTGGAGATCGCGCTGCCGAAGATCCTGGCCCGCAGGATCGCCTCCCGCAGCGGATGCCGGACGGCGGACAGCATGGTCAGGAAATGCACGCACTGCGCCGGACGGATCTGTGTGCGGAGGAACTGGAGCGGGGCGCTCTTGAAAGCGGGGATATTGAGGATCGCCTCATCCAGATGGAGCTCCAGAGGGCTCTCCTCCTCCAGATCCCCAGGAAAGACGCCGTACAGGTCCGCGATCTTCTCATGGGCGGCGAGGATCGTCCGCCTGCAGCCGCGCTGGTTGCTGTTCCAGGCATAGGCCGCAAAGCGCATCCTCTCGTTAAAGAAGGTGATGCGCGCTCTCTCGGAGGAGAAGTCCGAGGTATCCATCCGGAAGAAAGAAAGCAGGAGCCGTGACTGCAGCTCCGGGTCCTCCGGGTATTTGCAGAACCGGTTCAGGAGCAGGGTCGTACGGATCAGGATGTCCCTGCGTCCCTCCAGGAGACCGTTCAGGTCCCGCCCCCTCGACTGTAAGAGGATCGCGGAAGGGATGAGCAGCATCCGGATCCGCTCCTCCTCCAGCATGTTCTGGAACCAGGCCAGGGGATCCTCCCGGAAAGACGCGGACCGGAAGTCCTTCGTATACTTCCGGATGCGGTCCGGAATATCGATCCTGTCGGCGATCAGGGTCCGGCAGGCGCCGTCGCACCAGTTGCGGAGCTGGACGATCCCCGCCGCGCAGTTCTCCCCGTCGAACTGCATGTTCTCCCGCAGATAGCCGATCGCCGCGAGGTAGCGTCTGTCCAGCCACCCGCTGACTTCCCGGATCGATGTGAAGGCATTGCCGGGCACGAGCAGGTTCATCATGCGGACCGAGATGGAGGACCGCTCCATCAGGAACTCATTGGCCGCCATGACCAGGTCCTGGCTGAACTCCGAAGCCTCCTCTGTCTCCGCGGCGATGTAGGCCTCCAGGAATTCAAGCAGATACAGGCGCTCCGGCTCCTCGATCCTGCTGAGGAAGCGCACCGGCGCCTCCGCGAATCCGCCCGTTTCCGCCTGCCCCGAAGTGCCTGCGGCCGTCTCCGAGATGATCTCGCCGCATCTCCTGGTGATCTTCTTGTATGTCTCTTCTTTCATGCGATTTGCTGTCACTTATGCTTTCCCGGCAGCGGAAGGCTGCCGATACAGGATTTTCGATCCTGTATATTATAACAAGTTTGCGCCGCATAGAGAAGAACCCTCTTGGACGTGCGCAGGACGAGCCACAGCAGACAGGCGGCCGGCCCCGCTCCCATGTCCGCCAGGAAACCGCACTTCCACAGAGAACGGTGATAGTCCCGCATCCAGAGGCGGGGATGGAGCAGGTAGACACCTGGCGCTCTCGGGCCGGCCAAAGGACGGCACCTTCCCTCCTCTTCCATCTGCAGAGCTCCCAGGATCCGCCGCTCCCGGGCAGTCGGGAGCAGCCCGATCCGGAGGAGCCGCGCAGTGCTTGCGGCAGCGGCAGCGCGACGGGATCGATTCCTGCGAAGGCATTCTCCGGCTGTCTCCAGCGCCTCCTCCTGCATCCTGTGCAGCAGCGCGTCACTGCCGCTGTGCCCGGCCGCCGTTCTCCGCGGCACCCACCTTCCGCCGTCTCGCTCATAGCGGATCTCTTCTCCCGTCTCCTCACGAAACAACATCTCCAGCAGCCCCACACAGCTCTCACACAGAAAGCTCCCGCCGCGGCCCAGATACGCACGTGCCTGCGGGGCATCTCCCAGATATCCGAAGTAGTACCCGTAAAGCCCCCCTTGCAGCCCGCACAGCTGTGAGATCCTCGCCGCACAGCTGCCGTGCCACCCGATGTCCACGATCCCGCACCTCTCCGAGACCCCTTCCTGGAGCAGGTAGCTGCGGCAGTTCCGGTATTCCTCCGCCCTCCGCCGGGATGCCCCGCAGAGCCCCAGACTCTCTCTGGAGACGCAGAGATAGCGCGCCTCCGGGAACGAGCCGGGTACCTCCTCCACGGCGGCACGCCGGTATGCGTAGTAGAAAAGATATGCGTCCCTGGAGAGAAAATACAGGCGCTCCACACCGTCCTCCTGACTGCGGGCGAGGAGCCAGCGCACCAGGTCCGCCAGAAAGGGACCGACGACGGTTCTGCCGAGTCCGCGGAAGAAGCGTTCCCGCTCCGTCTCTCTCAGTTCTGCTCCGTACCCTTTGCTCACTCCATGATCCAATGCACTGCCTCCGTCCGCAGGAAGGAATCGTAGGGAGCTGCGCCTAGCAGGACGCCTGCGCATGTATTTTCCTCCGGTATGCCGATCACCTCCCCCGTACCTGTCTGCAGGAGGACCGTCCCCTCTCCGCCTTCGACCAGACGGAACGCCTGCGCATCCGTCTCCGCCGGCACCGAAAAGGACAGACTCCCGCCCTCTTTGAAATAAGTCAGCGCGAGCGGACCCTCTTCGCTGTCTGCCAGGATCCGATAGGCGCCGTCCCGGATCTCCTCCAGCCGGAAGCGCTGTGTCTCATCCCAGACCTGCGTCCAGAGGATCAGCGGGTGCGCCGGCTCCTGCGGATCCTGCGAGACGGCCCACACATACTGTCCGTCCGTACACGCCCGGATCGTGTATGTGCCGCTGCGACCTGTGAGCAGGTCCCCCTCCCGTGTCTCCGCGGGCCCGGAGACGGAGGATTGCGGGATCTGCCCGGACATCTTCGCCTCCGGTGCGGCCGCCTGCAGCGAGAGGACGCAGACGGCAGCGGCCACCACGGCGCCGGCAGGCAGCATCCTGCGGACCCGCGAAGTCCTCTCCGTTCCGATGAGACCCTGCAGATCTTCCGCAAAGGCATGCATGCTCTCATAGCGGGAGCCGGGATCCACCGCCATCGCCTTCCGGATGATCCGGTCCGCCCTGCCTCCGTGCGGACGTATGCCGCCGTACAGGTCCGTGCCCTCTTTTCTCGTTTCCGCGGACGGAGGCGCGGTCCCGTAGATACAGTAGAACAAGAGCGCCCCTGCCGCGTAGATGTCCGTCCACACGCCGGTCCGCCCTTCCCTCTCATACTGCTCCGGCGGCGAGAAGCCCGCGTTGACGCTCCAGACGCCCCGCGAGGCGCCGCACAGGTTCTCTCCCGCTCCGAGATCGAGAAGGACTGCCCTGCCGTCTGTGTCCGCAAGCAGGTTGTCCGGTGAGAGATCCCGGTGGATCCAGCCCTGCGCGTGCAGCCGTTCCAAAGTCTCCGCAGCGGGAAGGAGAAGCGCGGCGGCTTCCTGCGGGGACAGCCGGCCTCCCCGGAGCTTCAGCTCCTCCGGGAGCGGCGTGCCCTCTTCGTAGGTCATGACCAGATAATAAGTCCCGTTCTCCGCGAACCGGTCCATCACCGCCGGGACGCCGCCCGTTCCCCGCACCGCGGCCATGCAGGAGGCCTCCTCTCCGGAGGCGTCCCGCAGCTGTTCCGGCCGCAGCGGACCGTCCTCCCGGAGCGCCGCACTTCCGTCCGGAAGCCGCACGGCAGCTGCTTTCGGAAACAGTTCCTTTACGGCCACTCTCGAGGAGATATGCAGATCCCAGGCTACGTACAGAAAACCTGCCGCGCCGGATGCCTTCAGGGCCCCCAGCAGGTAGCGCCCGGCCAGAAGCGTACCCGCGGGCAGCGCATTCTCATCCTGCCCGGAGAGGTCCGTGCTCTGTCCGCAGAAAGGGCATGTGCCCCTCCGGGTCCCCAGAATGCGCATACAGTGCGGACAGCGTCTCTCTGTATCCGGCATGTCAGACTCCTTCCCGGCCGTTCCCGGCCAATGCCTCTGCTTTGATGCGGCATTTCTTCATAAAGCCGGCGGGATCTCTCCGCAGGAGGGCGGCGCCTCTGCGGACGGTGTGTATCCCGCCCCGCACTTTTGCGCGTATGGCTTCCCGCTCTGCGGCGGGATTCCTTACTTCCTCCCTCCCCTCAGCTCTGTGCATGTGTCCCAGGATCTCCTCCAGAGGCACGGCTGCATTCCCCGCATAGACGAGATCCTCGATCGAGGCGGGACGCAGCATCGCCCTGTCCGCGCCGCGGAGATCCGCAAGCACATCCAGAAGCGCCGGCCCTGCCTCCGAAAGATCCGGGAGGTCCCGGAAGGACAGCGGCGCATAAGCGGCGCACCAGTCCTCCACATAGGAAAGGGCGGCCTCCCGGACCGCCGACCGCAGCAGGCCCGAAGAGACACTTTCCGGACAATGCGCGAAGACCGGCCGCAGATTCCCGTCTATATCCACGCACTTGTCCTCCTCGCCTGCCAGAAGATATTCCAGCGCCGGGCCTATGCGCGGATCGGCATATGGCAGGAGGATCTCCCCCTGCCGGGAAATTGTTCCCTGCTCCCCGGGAAGCTCCCGCATCCGCCGCAGATCCTCCGGATCTCCCAGCAGGTACAGAAATGGCAGCGGCCGTCCGCACAGGTTGCTCAGCGCCTCCGGGATCCTTCCGCTGTAGCCGACATCGACCAGCACGGCGTCCTCCGGCAGCCATTGATAATATTTCCGGTAGCGGTCATATTCCGCCAGGTGCTTCTGCCGGCTGTAATGGTGTTTCCTGAAGTACTGCAGGAACCGCATCATCTCCTCCCGGTCCCCGAATGGGCGCGCACTCTCGGAGACGGCTGTCTGCGGATCCCGGTCGATCCTCTCCAGAAGATTCCTTAACGAGCGCGGGCTGTGGCAGCTCCACTCCACCGGCATGGCCGCAAAGGCATCCTCCTCGCTGACCATAAACGGCAGGAGCATGTCTCTGGACGCGTAGGCGGTACTCACTTCCGGCCGGAACAGGCCGTTTGCCTGCAGCCGCAGTGCGGCCATATACAGCAGATCCGTGTCCCTGGCCAGAAAAACAGCGGTCTGCGCGCCGTATGCCTGTATTTTCCCGAGGCAGCCGAGCAGGAACGGTCCCAGCAGGCAGTAGCCCAGGAAGAAAGGGTCGCCGCCTCCGCCTCTCCCCGGAGCGAGATCCCTGTACGGATCGTCGTAACAGGTCCTCTCCCAAAGGGCGCGGGCGCAGCGGCAGGCGGGATTCCTCAGTGCTGCGTCTGCAGCTCTTCCTCCGAAATATGCTGTCCCGAGTGTCCCGCGTTCCCCGACCTCCCTGCCTTCCACCTTCCCGCTCGCGCAGGCGCCGGTGTCCGGCAGGTAGACCGATGCCACATGCGCCTTCCGGGCGCCTTCGATATCCGCCGCCCAGCTGTCTCCCACATGGAGCAGGCCGGATGCCGGGATCCCCTCCCGGCGGCAGACCGCCTCAAACAGATGTCCTGTGGATTTGAGCCTGCGCTCCTCGGCGGAGATGTACAGCGCCGACCAGCCGCGGATCCCGCACTTCGAGAGGATCTCCGCCAGACATTCCCGGGGCAGATACATATCCGTCACCAACACCACGCGTCTGCCGCTGCGCACAGCCGCCCGCAGCAGCTCCTGTCCGCTCTCCCGGGGCGCTGCGCAGAGAACTTCCAGCCGGCACTCCTCCTCCAGCATGCGCGAGCAGATGTCTTTGGAAATACCGTACAGCCTGCCGAGCTCCTCATAGATCTCCCGGATCGTCACGTCCTCATAGCCGCAGAGCCTTCCGGCCCTTGCCCTGGCAGACCGCTCCGCCTCTTCCCGGAAGACGTGGAAAGGGGCTCTGGAACCGGTCATGGCAGTGTAGGCATCGTCCAGCAGAAGGAACAGATCCTGCGGCCGCAGAAAGGGCCTGGTGACGAGCGTCCCGAAGATGTCCATGCTGACGGTCTTCTCGGGCCCCTGGCAGATCCGCCGCCGAAGATAGGCGGTCCTGCCGGTATAAGGGATCCGGATGCTCTCGCAGTATCCGGTCTCTTCCGCCCCGTCTGCTGTCCCGGGAACTCCCCCGCCGATCTTCACTGCGGTCTCCTCCGCCCATACCCGCTGCGCGGGCGTCAGGACCGCAGAGCGGAGGATGCCTCTCCAGATCCCGGCATAGTAGGCACGGCATCCCGCAAAATGGCCCAGGATTGCCTCTCGCTCCCCGTCCTTGCGCAGCAGGTCGTCAAGGAACGCTTCCGCAGTCGAGAGGGCCGCCTGCACCTGCGAGATCTTCGAGAGGATCCGGGCGCCGCTGTCCCCGGCGGTATCTGTCTGCGCGCCTTTGCGGACACAGTAGTGATACGGTTCGTCCATCGCGCACGCCGTCACCGGCTTCATGGCGAAGAGCATCGTGGAGAGACACAGATCCTCGTTCATGGTGATCACTTCCGCAGGCCTGTGCTGCTGCATCCACGCCGCGAGGTGGTCCCAGAGTTCTCTCCGGTATAGTTTGTTCCAGATCGTGTGCCAGGCATAGCAGTGCCCCTCCTGCCGGAAGAACCTCCTCCGCGCCTCCTCCCCCGGCAGTGTCCTGTGCGGCAGGAACGCCTCATGCAGCCCGTAGAAGTACGATGCGCCGTCCTCCTCCCGCACGGTCCGGCCGATCACGATGTCGGCGTCCTCCTCCAGTGCCTTCCTGTACAGAGCCCCGAAAAAACCGGGCGACACATAGTCGTCGCTGTCCACAAAGGCCAGGTACCGTCCCTCCGACTCCCGCACGCCGCGGAGCCGGGTCCGCAGCAGGCCTTCCTGGCAGCGGTTCTCAAGGAACCGGATCCTCTCGAAGGCAGGTCTCATCGAAGCGGTGATCTCCCGGGCCTCTCCGGAGGAAGCGTCGCTGATGACCAGGATCTCCGCCTGCAGGGCAGGTTCCTCCTCCAGGCTTTCAATAATGCTCTCCAGACATTTCTTCAGATACGCTTCCGTGTCCCGGACCGGGACGATCACCGATAGATCTGCTGACAAAATAGGCCTCCCTGAGATCCGCTTTGATCTGCTCCGTCTGCTGTTCATACAGTGCTTCATAGTAGTGTCCGCCGGCCACCTTCCGCAGCAGGCTGTACACCTCCCTGTCCCTGCAGACGATCCCCAGCCCGCAGCTGAACGGGATGGTGAGCGTATATGGCTCTGTCTGCCGCAATTCCTCCCAGAAACGGACCGTCCCCAGCGGCGCCCCGTGCAGCCTGGCGGTCACATCGTGCAGGAAGATCGTGCCGTTCCCGCGCACCTTGCTCTTCCACATCTCGTAATCCCTCCGCACGTCCTCGTACAGGTGCGATCCGTCGATATGCAGCAGGTCGATGCTGCCGTCCCCGATCTCCTCCGCGGCCTGTTCAAACCGCTCCCTGCGGACCGTCACGCCGCACTTTCCGTAGTGCTGCTCCCGCACCTGTTCGAACATCTCCCACACGCCTCCGGCCGCATAGTCGTTCGCCGTGAACGGATCGCCCTGCCAGCTGTCGATCAGGGTCACGCTGACCGGCAGTCCGCCGTCCTGCACGGCCTGCAGGAAACAGAAAGCCGAACACCCGTAATGCGTCCCCAGTTCCACGATCTTTCCGGGCCGTATATTCCGCACATAGTCGTAAGCAAAAGGTCTCAGCCCCGCCCAGGGGGCGGCATAATAAAGCGGCCTGCACGCCCCGTCACAGGCGAAGACCGGGCTGTGCCGTATCCACATATGCATATCCTTATCCCTGTTCCTTTCCATCCGCCGGTCCCTTTCGCGCAGGGACCTCCGCGATTCGAAATGCCTCCATCGGCACGTTGAACATCCCGTAGATGAGCCTGCCGCCTGCCGAACTGTCCAGCCGGATGGCGTCGTTGAGCCAGCACTGTTCTCTCTGCCGCAGGACGTCCTCCCCGATCCCGATCCCCGGCGTGAGAAAATACATCCCTTCCCTGACGCCCGGCCACCGGAAGCGGAAACGGATCAGCGAGGTCCCTCTGCGGATCCTTCTGCGCGGAGCCCTCTGCTTCGTGTCCTCCGGGCTCTCCGCCCGGGACGTCACCTGCGTCTCCCCGAAGATCTCCGTTCCGCACCGGTCCCGGACCTGGTAGCCGACGATCAGGAGGTCCGTGTCCGTCTCCGAGAGGACCTCCAGAGCGACGCCGACCTCCTGTCCTTCCCGGATGCTTCCCGCAAACGGCACACCGTCCACTGTATAGGCAAATCTCCTCACCCGGATCCTCCCCTCGCCGCTCATGCACGACGGATCCGCGAGCCGCAGGAAGCTCTCTTCCGGCACACCGCTTTTCCTGTCCCCGTACACCGGATCGTCCGTCCGGACTTCCCGGAGACCGTTCTCGGCCCGCTCTGCCGCCTGCAGGATCCGGTAATAGACGTCCACCGCCTCCCTTGCGGGGCCGTCGAAAACGATCCTGCCGCTGTCCATGACCAGGATCCTGCTGCAGAACCTGGTGAGTGCGTGGAGATCATGGGAGACGAGCACCAGGGAGGTGTGTTCCGATATCTCCCGCATCCGCGCATAACACTTTTTCTGAAAGGCAGCGTCCCCGACCGAGAGCGCTTCATCTACGAGCAAAATTTCCGGCGTCGAACAGACCGCCGCGGCAAAAGCCAGCCGGACGAACATCCCCGTCGAATAGGTCCTTACCGGCGCCTCCGCCGCCTGTCCGATCCCGGCAAAACGGAGGGCCTCCTCCATAAACTGCTGCCTCAACCCGACGGATATCCCCCAGAGATCCGCCTGCAGCCGCAGGTTCTCCCGGCCGGTGCAGTCCGGATGGAATGCCGCTCCCAGCTCCAGAACCGCCCTGCAGGTGCCCCGCATGCGGACGCTCCCCTCCGTCGGCTCCAGGGCCCCGGCCAGGATCTTCAGCAGCGTCGATTTCCCGGCGCCGTTCCTCCCGATGATCCCGACAGTCTCCCCTTTCCGCACGGTGAAGTGCACATCCGCGAGGACCTGTCTGCCGTTCCTGTAGCGCTTCCCCAGTCCGCGCACGATGATCCCGGCCTCCTCCGTTGTATCGTTCCTCTCAGAGCGCATCCGCGATCTCCCCTCTGTATCTCTCAAAGCAGAGGATCCCTGCGGCGAAGACCGCCAGGCAGACCCCCTCAGGGATCTCCGCTCCACCGTCCGCAGCTAAAAGTGCCCGCCGGTATCCCGCGACGATGCCGCACAGCGGGTTGATCCGCACAAAGTCCGGTCTGCCCATGCGCCAGGCGACCGGGGTGACCCAGAACCAGATCTGCAGCAGCGTTCCCGTCAGTCCTTTCGCCCAGGGGACCAGCACGCTCAGCACAGACAGCGCAGCCGATATGCCTGTCGTAAACAGTATGAGGTCCGCGACGACCCGGGCCAGCAGAAGCAGGTCGGGGGATACAGCGGTCTGTGTCCGCTCCAGTATACCTCCCAGCAGCAGGAGCAGAAGGAGGTGGATCAGGAGGGACGAACAGACCGGCAGCAGCGGAAGCAGCCGGACCGGCGGCTGTGCCTGCCGCAGCAGGTAGGCATGTTTTCTGAGGACGTTGGCGGATTCGGACACCGATCTCTGGAAGAACTGCCAGGGCAGATATCCGGCCGTAAACCAGAAGCTGTAGGGAATCGCTCCTTCCGGGGGCGCCTGCACGAGCAGGTGCATCACCGCCCACAGCGTGCCTGTCAGCAGCACGGGCTCCGCAATGCTCCATAAGATCCCGGTGCCCCGGACCGCGCTGCTCATCCGCAGGTCATGCAGCGTCAGCCGGTACAGCTGGTACAATCGCATCTGTTCCTTCCTTTCCGTGCCCGGCTGCCGGTGAAACAGACCGCTGACAGCATTTTGGGTACAGCAAACACACATCCGGGTAACCGGATGAAAATCATGATCATAATCAGTTCCGCATGTAGGGAGACCACACCGTCGCTGTGTCCTGTATGGCGTGGTCATCTGCCGGATCCGGCGTGATGCAGCGAGCGTCTTCCCACCAGACGCACATTCATGGTAGTACGCATTTACAGATTTGTAAATAGGAAAGAAACGAAATGTTTAAACGAAATATTTCCGCACGATATGGAAATATGGATATGAAATAAGGAGACAGGGATACGTCCCTGTCTCCTCTCTCTCAGCGGATCTGCGTGATATCGTAAGGCGTCACCTGATAGACATAATAGTTCAGCCAGTTGCTGTACAGAAGATAGCTGTGTGCGCGCCACTGCAGGAGCGGCGGCTTCTCCGGGTCGTCGTCCGGGAAGTAGTTCAGGGGAAGGGCTGTGCCCAGCCCCTTCTTCTGGTCCCGCACATACTCGTCGCGGAGCGTGTTGCGGTCGTACTCCGCGTGTCCCATGATGAAGATCCTGCGGCCGTCCTTGGACATGCACAGCAGCACGCCTGCCTCCTTCGACTCCGCCAGCACCTTCAGGTCGGAACAGGCGTGGATCTGCCTGGCCGGGACCTCCGTGTAACGGCTGTGCGGAATCAGGAACTGGTCGTCGAAGCCGCGCACGAGCGGCTCCTTGCGGTGCTTCACTTTGTGGGAGAAGACGCCGAACAGCTTCTCCGGCAGCAGACGCTTCTGCAGCCCGTAGTGGTAGTAGAGGCCCGCCTGCGCGCCCCAGCAGATGTGGAAGGTGCTGTAGACGTTCGTCTTGCTCCAGGCAAAGATCCTGCAGAGCTCCGGCCAGTAGTCCACCTCCTCGTACTCCATCTTCTCCACCGGCGCGCCGGTGATGATCAGGCCGTCGAAGCGCTCGTCCTTCAGTTCGTCAAATGTGTAGTAGAACTTGTGCAGGTGCGAGTAAGGCGTGTTGTGGGACTTGTGCGTGCTCATGCGCATGAAGGTCACGTCGATCTGCAGGGGTGTATTGGAGAGCATGCGCAGGAGCTGCAGTTCCGTCTCCTCCTTGATGGGCATCAGGTTCAGGATACACAGCTGCAGAGGACGGATGTCCTGGTGGGTCGCGCGGTTCTCGTCGACCACGAACAGGTTTTCTTTCTCCAGGATCTCTTTGACCGGCAGGTCATTCTGTATCTTAATGGGCATATTCCGACTCCGTTCCGTTCATGCGCTTCCTACGCGTTGTCCTTGTCTTCCCCTGTCATCTGCAGGAACTGTTCCTCCGTGATGACCTTGACGCCGAGCTGCTGGGCCTTTTTGTTCTTGGAGGAAGCGGACGCCGCGTCGTTGTTGATCAGGTAGTCCGTCTTCGCCGAGACGGAGGAAGCGACCCGGCCGCCTCTCTGCTGTATGTACTCCTTCAGATCCTCCCGGCCCGCAAAATGCGCCACCTTGCCGGTGATGACGAAGGTCAGGTCTTTGAGCGGCAGATTGTCCGTGTTCAGCTCTCTCTTCGACAGATGGAGCTCTCCGAGCAGGTCCTCCAGCTCCCCGGCATTGTCGGGATCCCGGAACCATGCCTCGATGGCCTCCGCGAGGACCGGTCCGATCCCCTCGACCTGCGCCAGGGTCTCCCTGTCGGCTTCCCGTATGGCGGTGAGATCATCCGCGTAGTGGTCGGCCAGGAGCTTCGCGACGGCAGGTCCGACGCCGCTGATGCCGAGGGCGCTGAGCAGGCGCTGCGGGGTCGTATCGCGGGATTTGTCGATGCTGCGGATCAGCTTCTCGTAAGAGCGCTCCCCGAAGCCGTCCATGGCGGCGATCCTGTCGCGGTGCTCCTGCAGCCTGTAGATGTCCGCGAAGCGGTGGATCAGGCCGTTTCCGATCAGCTTCTCCAGCGTCATCTCCGACAGGCCTTCGATATTCATCGCGCTGCGGCTCACGAAGAGGACGAAGCGCTTGAGCTTGCGGGCGGCACACGCCGGATTCGTGCAGGTCAGCACCTCGCTGCCCGCATCGTTCCGGATCCGGGTCTCCCCGCCGCACACGGGACATCGGCTGGGGATCACAAGCGATCCCGACCTGGTCAGGTTCTCGGAGATCTGCGGGATGATCATGTTCGCCTTGTAGACGACGATCCTGTCGCCGATCCCGAGCTGCAGGCTGCGGACGATGCTCACGTTGTGCACGGAAGCTCTCCGGACCGTCGTTCCCTCCAGCTCCACAGGGGAGAAAACAGCCACCGGATTGATCAGCCCCGTCCTGGAGGTGCTCCACTCCACGTCCAGAAGCTCCGTCTCCTGCTGCTCGTCCGCCCACTTGAAGGCCATCGCGTTGCGGGGGAACTTGGCAGTGGATCCGAGCGATTCGCCGTACGCGATATCGTCCAGCAGCAGCACCAGGCCGTCGGAGGGGATGTCGAATGTCCGGATCTTCTGCGCGAACGCCTCGATCTCCTCCGGGAGGGTCTGCGCGGTCACGCGGACGTTCTCCACGACCTCAAAGCCCTGTTCCTGCAGAAATGCGAACTGCGCCTGGCGCGAGTTGCGGAAGTCCACGCCGTCCGCCTGCACGAGCGCAAAAGCATAGAAGCGCACGCTCCTGCCCGCCGTCACCTCGCTGTTCAGCTGGCGGACACTGCCGCTGCACAGATTCCGGGGATTCTTGTACCGGGCGGCTTCCTCTCCGAGCTCACTGTTGATCCTCTCGAAATCCGTGTAGCGGATCACGGCCTCGCCCCGCAGGACCAGCGTTCCTGTATAGGGGATGCGCAGAGGGATGTTCCGGAAGGTGCGCGCGTTGTCCGTGACGACCTCGCCGACTTCCCCGTTGCCCCGGGTGACAGCCTTCGCAAGCGTCCCGTTCTCGTAGGTCAGGACGATGGTGAGGCCGTCCAGCTTCCACGAGAGCAGGCCTTCCTGATCGCCCAGCCACTCCGCCAGCGCCTCGCGGGACTTCGTCTTGTCCAGCGAGAGCATCGGGGAGGCGTGCCGTTCCTTCGGCAGCTCCTTGGCGGATACATATCCGACATGCGCGGTCGGGGAATCCGAGAGCGTCACGCCGGTCTTCTTCTCCAGTGCGGTGAGTTCGTCATAGAGCGCGTCGTATTCCAGATTGCTCATGATCTCCGTGTTCCGCACATAGTAAGCTTCGGACGCCCTGTTCAGGAGGTCCGTCAGTTCTCGCATCCTGCTGCGGTCATCCACGTGTCTCACCTCTCTTTTCTGTCCCTGTCCGCGGGAGGCCTGCCTCCCGGTAGAGTGTCTCCAGTTCCCCGCCGGTGATCCGTCTCTGCTCCCCCGGGCGCATCTCGCCCAGCTGCACATTGAGGACACGGACCCTTTTGAGCCGCACCACCTGCGCGCCGACGGCCCCGCACATCCGGCGGATCTGCCTGTTCAATCCCTGTGTCAGGACGATCCGGAAGGCGTTCTTCCCGGTGCGTGTGATCTTACAAGGCCTGGTGCGGACCCCCAGCTGCGTGAGCAGGATCCCGCCGGCCATCTTCCGGAGCTGTGCGTCCGTCACCGGCGCGGCCGTCTCCACCAGATATTCCTTCTCATGCCCGCTGCGGCTGCTCATCATGGCGTCGATCAGCTTCCCGTCGTCCGTCATCAGCAGGAGGCCTTCCGAGTCCCGGTCCAGTCTTCCCGCATAGGTCAGCCGCCGGTCATACCGGAAGACGTCCTTCAGCGTCCTCTCCGCGTGAGGGTCCCGCTCGGTGCAGGTGACGCCCACAGGCTTGTAGAAAGCCACCACGGTCTTGTCCGCCACAGAGAAGAGCCGCTTCCCGTCGAGCTCCGTCACGTCCTCCGGCGATACCTTCATGCCGGAGACGCCGGGGCTGCCGTTCACGCGGATCCGCCCCGCCTCGATGAGCCGGTCCGCCTCCCTTCTGGAGACGCCCGCGGCGGAAGCCACAAAAACATTCAGCCGCATCCCCCCGCCGCCCTGTGAGGCGGTCCCGGCAGTGGAAGCGGCTGTATTTGCTGTGTTGACCGGCACGGAGGCGCCGGATTCATCTCTTTTCTTGCTGCCGGTACCTGTCTGCAATGGATCCTCCCTACAGCGCCGCGAGCTTCGCGAGCGCATCCTCCTCCAGGACCGTGCGGCAGTGTTCGCGCACATAGGCGCGCGTACCGCTGGGGACGGTCTGCAGGTTCCCGAACTCATTGGCGGACAGCACCGCTCTCTCGAAATTCGCATCGCGGCCGTCCGGATCCTCTATGCAGAGGATGTAGACCTCCTTTCGGGGATCATAGTAGAGACCGGAAGGCGGCAGGCATTCCATGGAAAGCGAGCGGCTGTAGCGGGCCGCGTCCAGGATCTCCCGGAAGGTGATGTGATATTCCTTCTCTGCCTCGTAGCCTTCCTGCGCGTTCTCTTCCGCGTTCTGGGCCTCATTGCCCAGCATGGACTGCTTGGACGACAGAGTGAGGGAGATCGAGTGGTCCGGCAGCACAGAGAGCCGCATGGACACATGATCCCCGGAAAAATTCATATTCTCAGAGGAAGCCGCCTGCGCGATGACGCTGCGGATATACTCCAGCGCTTCCCTCTTCCTGGAGAAAAGGTCACCGATCCCGATGCCGTTCTCCCGCAGGTCTTCCTGTGTGATGATGCAATTGACCGTATTATCATTTACTCTGCGGATCGTCATCATTCACTCTCCCGAACACACAATGGAAATAATTGTGGTTGTTGCAACTCATTATATACAATATCTATGGAACTTGGCAAGCAAAAGGGACGCCCGTTTTACAACAGGCGTCCCGGATACTGTCATCTTCAGAAGATCATCTGACCTGCGCCATGACCTCTTCCGCGAAGTTGTCCTGTCTCTTCTCGAGGCCTTCGCCGGTCTCGAAACGGACGAATCTGCGGATGCTGAGGTCCGCGCCGCAGCTCTTCGCGACCTGCGCGAGATACTGGCCGACGGACTGCTTGCCGTCCTCGGCTCTGACATAGATCTGGTCGTAGAGGCAGATCTCCTTCAGCTCCTTGTTGAGACGGCCGATGAGCATCTTCTCGATGATGTTCTGAGGTTTCCTCTTGTTCTCGGGAAGCTCCTCGTTCTCCTTCAGGGCCTGTGCCAGAAGGATCTCCTTCTCATGCTCCTTGTACTCCTCGGAGACTTCCGCCGCCGTGACGTACTTCGGGTTCATAGCTGCGACCTGCATCGCGACGTTGGTGAGCGCCTCTTTGACAGCGTCGTTCACGACATTGGTCTTCGCGTCGATGATGACACCGATGCGGCCCTGGCCGTGCAGATATGTGACGAGGCAGCCATCCTGCGCTTCGACTCTCTCAAAGCGGCGGATGCTCAGCTTCTCGCCGATCACCGCGATCATGTCCACGAGGGAATCATTCACGGTCTTGGTCGGATCGTCGGCCCACTTCTCGGCCATCAGCTCGTCGAGGTTCGCGGCGTCGCCGTTGAGGGCCTGTGCAGCGACCTTGCTGACGTAGGTGCGGAATTTCTCGTTCTGGGCGACGAAGTCTGTCTCGGAGTTGACTTCCACGACAGCTGCCTTCTGGTCGCCTTCGGAAGCGATGAAGCAGATACCTTCCGCTGCGATGCGGTTGGCCTTCTTCTCAGCCTTCATGATGCCGTTCTTGCGGAGGAACTCCACCGCCGCTTCCATATTGCCTTCGGTCGCGGTGAGGGCCTTCTTGCAGTCCATCATACCGGCGCCGGTCATCTCTCTCAGTTCTTTAACCTGTTTTGCTGTGATCGCCATGGTAATATCTCCAATCTTTATAAGATTATGTTATGAATCAGAGCGTGCCTTCCGCTTCCTGGGCGGCTTCGCTGGCTGCGGACTCCGCTGCAAGAGCGTTCTGCTCTTCCGCGTCGCCCTCGACACCCTGGTTCGCCTCGATGACCGCATCCGCGATCTTGCCGCTGAGCAGCTTGACCGCACGGATCGCATCGTCATTGCCGGGGATGATGTAATCGAGTTCCTCGGGATCGCAGTTGGTATCGCCGATGCCGATCAGGGTGATGCCCAGAGCACGTGCTTCGGAAACGCAGATCCTCTCCTTCTTGGGATCGACGACGAAGATCGCATCCGGAATGTGGCTCATGGTCTTGATGCCGCCGAGGTTCTTCTCAAGCTTCTCCCACTCCTTCTGCAGCTTCGCGACTTCCTTCTTGGGAAGAACGTCGAAGGTGCCGTCCTGGGACATGGCCTCGAGCTTCTTGAGGCGCTCGACGCGGCTCTTGATGGTCTTGAAGTTGGTCAGCATACCGCCGAGCCATCTCTCGTTGACATAGTACATGCCGCAGCGCTCGGCTTCCGCCTTGACCGCGTCCTGTGCCTGCTTCTTGGTGCCGACGAAGAGGATGGTGCCTCCCTGGGAGACGATCTCGACGACCGCACGATAGGCCTCGTCAACCTTGATCACCGACTTCTGCAGATCGATGATGTGGATGCCGTTGCGCTCCGTGAAGATGTAGGGAGCCATCTTGGGGTTCCAGCGCTTGGTCTGGTGACCGAAGTGCACGCCTGCTTCCAGAAGCTGTTTCATTGTTACTACGCTCATTTTCTCTCCTCCGTTTTGGTTGGACTTCCGTATCCTTACGCAGTCACGAGGACTCTGCCACTCCGCGGGAGCACCGGCATCTGCTGGGATACGTGTTTGATAGATTGGCAACATTCTAGATTCTATCACAACGTCCTGTATACCGCAAGAACTTTCCGGTATACAGGACGAGGATTTTCAGTATTCAGATAGATGAAAGATCAGACAGGGCCGACCTGCTGCTTCATCGCGCCGAGCTCACTGTAGATCGCGTCGTTGAGCACCTTGATATAGGTTCCCTTCATGCCGGACGAGCGGGACTCGATCACGCCGGCGGACTCGAATTTGCGCAGCGCGTTCACGACCACGCTCCTGGTGATCCCCGCCTTGTCGGCGATCTTGCTGGCGACCAGGATCCCCTCCACGTCGCCGAGCTCCTCGAAGATGTGGATGATCGCGTGCATCTCGGTGTAGCTCAGCGTGTTGATGGCGGAGCGGACGACCGCGATCTTCCGGTTCTCCTCGGCGGTCTCTTCCGTCACCGCGCGGAGCATCTCCAGTCCGACGACCGTGGTCCCGTATTCGCAGAGGATGATGTCGTCGATGCCAAAGTGGTCATCCTTCTTGTAGATGAAGACCGTGCCGAGACGCTCGCCGGCGATCTCGATCGGCGCGATGATCCCCACGTCCGAGATGTCGTTCTCGGAGACGAATCCGAGGGTCGACAGGCTCACGTTCTCGTTGGTCGAGAGAACAGAGAGAAAACGGTTGTTCAGATCCTCATCGATGAACTCTCCCACCTTGTCGACGATGAGATCCTCGATCACAGGGATCCCGGGCGTCTCGCCGACGCCGAGCACCTTGCCCTTCTTGCTGATCACGAGGATATTGGACTGCAGGATGCTGCTCATCACGCTGCAGATATCATTGAAGACGACCTTGCCCGTGCTGCTCCTGTGCAGCAGTTTCTCGATCTTCCTTGTATTGTCGAGCAGCTTTACATTTCCGATGGTCTGTGCTCTGTCCACGTTCTACTCCTTCTCTTCTGCGGCAGGTGCCGGCTCCGAATGACCGCAGGCATTGTCCATACACACGAGTGTATCCCCTTTGATCACCATGGGGCCGCCGCATGCAGGGCATTTCTTTGCGGCCGGCCTCTGCCATGCCATGAAATCACACTCGGGAAATCCCATGCATCCGTAATAGCGTCTGCCTTTTTTGGTCATGCGCACGACGAGGTCCTTGCCGCATTTCGGGCAGGCCACGCCGATCTTCTCGTAATAAGGTTTGGCGTTCTGGCACTCCGGGAAGCCCGGGCACGCCAGGAACTTGCCGTGCGGGCCGTACTTGATCACCATGTGCCGGCCGCACTTCTCGCAGATCTCCTCGGTCTCCTCGTCGGCGACGGTGACCTTCTCCAGATCCGCTTCCGCCTCCCGGACCGCCTCATCCAGATCCGGGTAGAAATTCTCTATGACCGTCTTCCAGCGCACGCTGCCTTCCGCGATGCCGTCGAGCAGGCTCTCCATGTTCGCGGTGAAGCGTGTGTCCACGATGGACGGGAAGGCCTGCCGCATCATGTCGTTGACGACCCTGCCCAGCTCTGTGATGTAGAGGCTGCGGTTCTCGCGCGTGATGTAATGTCTCGCGAGGATGGTCGAGATCGTCGGCGCGTAGGTGCTGGGTCTTCCGATCCCCTGCTCCTCCATGGCTCTCACCAGCGACGCCTCCGTGTAATGGGGCTGCGGCTGTGTGAAGTGCTGTTTGGCCTCTGTGTCGAGGAGGGTCAGGCGGGAGTCCTCCTGCAGGCTGCCGGACAGCCTGTCCGACTGCTCCTCTTCCTCCGCGGTGCGGTAGACGCTCTGGTAGCCGTCGAACACAAGGCGGCTCATCGAAGCGGTGAAGAGCGCGTCCGCCGCCTGTACGCGGACCTGTTTCACAGCGTATCTGGCGGGATTCATGCGGCTGGCGACGAACCGCTTCCAGATCAGCTGGTAGAGACGCAGCTGGTCACGCGGGATCGCATCCTTCAGCTGCGAGGGCTCCAGTGTGATGTCCGTGGGACGGATCGCTTCGTGCGCGTCCTGGATCTTGGCGCCGCTCCGGCTCTCCTTCTCCTGTTCCTGCAGGTAGTCCTCTCCGTAGCGCTCAAGGATATAAGCAGCGGAGGATGCCAGCGCCTCCTCGGAGACGCGGGTGCTGTCCGTACGCAGGTAGGTGATCAGGGCGACCGTGCCGCGTCCTTTGATCTCCACGCCTTCGTAGAGCTGCTGGGCGATCCGCATCGTCTTCTGGGTGGTGTAGTTCAGCTGCTTGCTCGCTTCCTGCTGCAGCGTCGAGGTGGTGAAAGGAAGCGGGGACTTGCGAGTCCTCTCGGAGGTCCGGATCTCGGAGACGCTGAAGGGCGCTTCGGCAAGCTTCGCCCGCATGGCCTCGATCTCCTCGCTGCTGCCGGGGACATACTTCTCCGCCGTCCCGTCCGCGCCGATCCTGCCGTAGTAGTGGACGGTCAGCGTATCTTTGGCCGAGTCATCGATGGAGAGCTTCGCGTCCAGCGTCCAATATTCCTCGGGGATGAAAGCGTCGATCTCCTCCTCCCTGTCCGCGATCATGCGCAGCGCGGCGGACTGTACACGTCCGGCCGAGAGGCCGCGCTTGACCTTGGCCCAGAGGATCGGGGAGATGCGGTAGCCCACCATTCTGTCGAGGATCCTGCGGGTCTGCTGCGCGTCCACAAGGTGCATGTCGATACCGCGCGCGTTCTTCAGGGACTCCTTGACGGCGTTCTTTGTGATCTCGTTGAAGGTGATCCGGTAGACCTCCTTGTCCTCCATCTCGTCGAGACGCAGGGCGGCGATGAGGTGCCAGGAGATGGCCTCCCCTTCGCGGTCAGGGTCCGTCGCGAGATAGATGCGGTCCGCCTTCTTCACCTGCTTGCGGAGCGAGGCGAGCAGGTCGCCCTTTCCGCGGATCGTGATGTATTTCGGTTCGTAGTCATGCTCGACGTCGATGCCGAGGCGGCTCTTCGGGAGGTCACGCACGTGACCCTGGCTCGCCGTCACCTCGTAATTCGGGCCGAGGAATTTGCGGATCGTCTTCACCTTGGCCGGTGACTCGACGATCACGAGGTTCTTCTTTCTTGCCGCCGTCTTCGCGGCGCCTGTCTTGCGTGTAGTAGCTGCTGCCATATAGTTTGCCGATTCTTTCAATCACCGTATATTGTCTGACGATTATGCCGAATTGTTTCTCTTGGGAAAGCAATCCCTGCTAAATATACCTGCAGTCGTATAAAATAGCAAGCTTATTATTATGAAATTCCGCACGAAAACATTTTCATGCCTCGTCCGCACGGAAGAGAACTTCCTTCCGGCGGATCATCTCCGGGAGGGTCTCCAGGTAGGTGCGGACATCTTTGCAGTTGTCCGCGCGCTCGATCCGGCCGCCGCCGTGCAGGACTTTGGAGATGCTGCCGGCCCCCAGGGCGAGGATCGACTGCACTTCCTCCATGATCAGGATATTGTAGATCCCGAATTTGCCCGGGACGGCATATCCGGTGTTCTCCAGGTTGCCGGTCATGTTCTTCTGCCGGTAGAGATAGTACGGCAGCATTCCCATCTGCGCGGCCGCCTGCGCCGCCGCCTCCATCCCGGCTTCCGTATCCTTCAGGGATTCGTAGCCGTTCTCCTCGATCCACTTCTGCAGGCGGGAGCCTCTCTTGATCGCCAGCGTGTGGACCGTCAGGGAATCCGGGCCGAGCTGCCGGATCCGCTCTGTCGTGTAGCGGACGTCGCTGCTGTCCTCCCCGGGCAGGCCGAGGATGATATCCATGTTGATGTTGTCGAAGCCTTCCTCCCGGGCCATGGCGAACGCCTCCTCCACCTGGGCGGAGGTGTGCCGCCTGCCGATGAGCCGCAGCGTCTCATCCCGCATCGTCTGCGGATTGATGCTGATCCTGGTCACACCGGCCTCTCTGATCACGCGGAGCTTCTCCGCGGTGATGCTGTCCGCGCGTCCCGCTTCCACGGTGAACTCGAGGCACGTCTCCATGGGAAAATACTTCCGGATCATCCCGAACAGGCGGGCCAGCTGCGGCGCCTCCAGCGTCGTCGGCGTGCCGCCGCCGATGTAGACCGTGTCCAGGTACTTCCCCTGCAGATAAGGGAGCCGCACGGCGGCCTGCATCTCCGCCTCCAGGGCGTCGAGATAGCGGTCCGTCTCCTCCTTCCACGCATGAAGGGCAAAAGAAGGGAACGAACAGTACAGGCAGGTCGTCGGGCAGAAAGGAATGCCGATGTAGATGCTGTAGCCGTCCCTGCCGTGCAGCTGTGAGAGCAGTCTGTGTTCGCGCTCCGCGATCTCCGAGGCCAGCACGGCCTTCTCACCGCTCACGCTGTACGTCTCCTCCATATATGCAGCTGCCGCCGACGGCGCCTCTCCTGCCGCGATCAGGTCCCGCGCGATCTTGGTCGGACGGATGCCGATCAGTTCGCCCCAGGGGAGCTCCCGTCCCGTCACTTCCTTCAGAAGGTCGTAGAGCACGTGCTTCACCATCGAGCGAAGCTCCGGACTCTTCTCATTCATGGGCAGGCCTTCCGGCACGCGCCACGCTTCCGGGAGGAGGTCGTTCCGGCAGACTCTCTTAAAGGAGCCTGCATCTGAACGGACTTCCATCACCGCCTCGTTCTCCTCATAGCGCACATAAAGAAAGGGATCCAGAGCCGCTTCCTGCAGTGCCTGTGCTCTGTTCCCCTTCAAGGGTTCTCCCTCCAGCCGCACCTTGACCTCTTCCCGCGGGAAGAAGGCCTTGAGCAGCGCGTGGATCTCATATCTGAACAGGTCCTTATTGACCAGCGCGATCATATTTTTCTCCGCATCCGGACACGCATCATCCGGTTCAATGTACAAAATAGTTGTAGGTCTTCTCGTGGCCGATCGTCGTGAATCCGCCGTGTCCGGGGTAGACCCCTGTCTCGTCCGGGAGGACGTACAGCTTCTGCTTCACGGAATCCACCAGGTCCCGCATGCTGCCGGTGGGCAGATCCGTGCGTCCGACGGACTCCTCGAAGAGGGTGTCCCCGCTGATCAGCGCCCCGGCTTCTTCAATATAATAGCAGCTGCTCCCCTCCGTATGTCCGGGTGTCAGGAGCATGCGCAGTGTGATCCCGGCTTCCGTGACGGTCTCGCCGTCCGCGAGCCACTTGTCCGCTGACACGGTGCACACACGCCCGAAGTCCCGGCTGCAGTTGAGCTGCGGGTCCAGACAGACATCCTTCTCCGCCATCGGCGCGTACACTCTCGCGCCGCTCGCCTTGCGGAGCGCTTCCACGCCGTAGATATGGTCGTAGTGGCCGTGTGTGAGGAAGATCGCCTGTACCGAGAGCTCCTTCTCCTCCAGCGCCTCATACAGCTTCAGCCCCATATCCGCGGGGTCGAAAACGATGCAGGCATCGCTGCCTTCCCGCCAGACATAGTAGCAGTTGGTCTGGATCATGCCGATGACATAACATCCGATCTGAATGCCCATCCTTGTTCCGGTCCTTTCTGTGCGCTCAGCCGTTGGTCCTCTTGACCGCCTGCACGTCGCGGATCACGCGGATCTTGTTGCAGATCTGCTCCAGCTGCGCCGTATCGCGCACTTCGAAGCTCAGCACAAGCGTCGCGATCTTCTGTTTGCTCGTCATGGTGCTGAGACGGATGATACTCAGATTCTCCTCCGAGAAAACTCTCGAGATCTCCTGCAGCAGGCCGGCGCGGTCATTCGCGAAGATGCTGATCTCCGCCATGAAGCTGCTGCCGTCCTTCTCCGTCGCCTCGTCGTTCCAGGTCGCCTCGATCAGGCGGTTCTGGTCCTCCGGGGAGAGGTTCATCACGTTCACGCAGTCCGCCCTGTGGATCGACACCCCTCTTCCGCGGGTGATGAAACCGACGATCTCATCCCCCGGCAGCGGATTGCAGCACTTGGAAAAACGCACCGCCACATCGTGTATGCCCCGCACATTGATGCTCCCCTGTGCCTTGGAGCGGATGCGCGGCTTCTGTTCGCCGATCTCCTTGAGGACTTCCTCATCGGTCAGGTGTTCGCGGCGGTCCTGCTCATACAGCTCCACCAGCTTGTTGACGACCTGGCCTTCCTTTAGTCCGCCGTGTCCGATGGCGGCCATCACGGCATCCCAGTCCCGGAAGCCGTAGCGCTTCATGACGTCTTCCATATACGCCGGCTGCGACAGGTCCGCGAAATTGATGTTCTTGGCCTTGCAGTAGGCGGCGACCAGTTCCTTGCCGCGGGAGATGTTGTCCTCTTTCTTCTCTTGGCGGAACCACTGGTTGATCTTGTTGCGCGTGGAGACGCTGTGGGCGATGCTCAGCCAGTCGAGGCTGGGTCCCCGCGAGTTCTGGGACGTCACGATCTCCACGCGGTCGCCGTTCTGGATCTGGTAGTCGATATTGACCAGCTTGCCGTTGACCTTGGCGCCGACCATCCGGTTGCCCACCGCCGAATGGATGGAATAGGCGAAATCGATCGGCGTCGAACCCGCCGGCAGGTTCTTGACCTCGCCGCGGGGCGTGAAACAGTACACATTGTCAGAGAAGAGGTCCAGGTCGCTCTTCAACAGGTCCATGAACTCCCGGTTGTCGGACATCTCCTGCTGCCACTCCAGGATCTGGCGGAGCCAGCTGAGCTTCTCCTCTTCCGCGACTTCGACCTTGTGTCCGTTCGAAGCTTCTTTATATTTCCAGTGGGCGGCGATACCATATTCCGCTGCCCGGTGCATCTCATAGGTCCGGATCTGGATCTCAAAAGGCTGTCCGGTCGGACCGATCAGGGTCGTGTGCAGGGACTGGTAGCGGTTGGCCTTGGGCATCGCGATGTAGTCCTTGATCCTGCCGGGCATCGGCTTGTACATCTCGTGGATGATGCCGAGACATGCGTAGCAGTCCTGCACGTTCTTCACGATGATGCGGATCGCGAAGAGATCGTAGATCTCCTCCAGGGACTTGCCCTGGTTGACCATCTTCTTATAGATGCTGAAGAAATGCTTGACTCTTCCGTCGACAGTGGCACCGGAGATCCCTGCGGCATCGATGTGCTCCCGCACCTCCTGCGCGATCTCCTGCACGTATTTCTCGCGCTCGCTCTTGCGCTGTGCCACTTTGGAGACGAGATCGTAGTAGATCTCGGGCTTCAGATATTTGAGAGACAGATCGTCGAGCTCCACCTTGATGCGGGAGATCCCGAGACGGTCCGCAAGAGGAGAATAGATGTCCAGCGTCTCCTGCGCGATGCGCTGCTGTTTCTCGGAGGGCATATGGCCGAGCGTCCGCATGTTGTGGAGACGGTCGGCGAGTTTGATCAGAATGACACGGATGTCCTTGGCCATCGCCAGGAACATCTTGCGGAGATTGCGCGCCTGCATCTCCTGCTGCGCGGAGTTCTTGTCGGCATAATCGCCGGAAAGTTTCAGTTTCTGCAGCTTCGTGACGCCGTCGACCAGGAGCGCGACGTCCTCCCCGAAGGCCTCCTCGATCTCCTTCTTGGTCATGATCGTATCTTCGACCACGTCGTGAAGCAGACCGGCGGTGATGGTCTCCTTGTCCATTTCCAGATCCGCCAGGATCACAGCCACATAGAGCGGATGGATGATATACGGCTCGCCGGATCTGCGCAGCTGTCCTTCATGCGCTTCCGCCGCGGCCGCATAAGCCTTTTCGATCAGCGAAATATCATCGGAAGGATGGTACCTGCGGACCCGCTCGATCAGATCCCGATACAATTCCTCGGGACTGATATATTCGCCCAGATTTTCAATCGTCCCGGTGTCATACGTCTTCTGACCCGGCATCCTTATGATCCTGTCCGTCATAAGTCTCTCCGCAAATTTTATGGAAATTTTCTGACTGTTTATATAAAGTAAAGAAATTATATTCTGAATTGGCCGGTTCGTCAACACCGCGCGGTTTGACGCCGCGGGCAGGGGACAGCGCGCAGGGGACGGTTCTCTGCGCGCTGTGTATACAATAATACAGGAGCCGTCCTCCCATATCCGTGAGAGCCACAGTTCACTTCGCGGAGATGTACTTAGATCTGCGCGGCGCATCTGCCGGGCAATGATCCAACTCGGTCCCCGTCCTGAAGAACGGGGACCTCAGACATTGGGATCAACAAATGCCGCAGCCCGAAGCTGCGGCATTTGACCCGGCAGATCCGCTGCACAGACCAGGTACATCAACCCGCTCGTTCAAAAGTGTCTCTCCCGGATATGGAATGTCGGTTCCTGTCGTGCTCACGCGGAGAACCGGCCTGCGGCGCGGCCGGAGAAGCTGTCCGAGCGTGATGGCGACATGCCAGGACACTTTTATGGACGCTCTGTTCTCTATTCCGTCCCTCTTTCATACATCTCACTCCTGGCTTCCTCTGATGTACGTTTTGTGGCCGCTCTGTCCTCTATTCCGTCCCTCTTTCATACATCCCACCTCTGGCTTCCCCTGATGTACGTTTTGTGGCCGCTTTGCTCTCTATTCCGTCCCACTTTCATACATCTCACCTCTGGCTTCCCCTGATGTACGTTTTGTGGCCGCTTTGCTCTCTATTCCGTTCCGCTTCCGTACACCTCACCTCGGGCTGCCTCTGGTGAATGCTCTGCAGTTTACCTCGCACAAAGCAGCTCTCCTGTGCCCCGCGCAGGAAAAGAGTCAGAATGCTTCGCATTCCGACTCTGCGGACGGACAGAGGCGCTTCGCGCCTTGTCCGCCTGAAAACAGCCTCCTGATGTGATCATAAAACAGCATCCACAGAGTCAGAATGCTCCGCATTCCGACTCTGTGGACGGACAGAGGCGCTTCGCGCCTTGTCCGCCTGAAAACAGTGACAGGATCCCGGAGGGAGAACGAGCTCTCCCTCCGGGATCCTGTCACTGTTTCCAGGTACTGTTTTAGATCACATCATTCCCGGGGCGCCGGCGGGCATGGCCGGGGCGGGTTCTTTGATGTTGGCGACTGCAGCTTCGGTGGTGAGGAAGCTGGATGCGACGCTGGTCGCGTTCTGCAGTGCGCTTCTGGTGACCTTGGCGGGATCCAGGATGCCGGCTTCGATCATGTTGACGTACTCTTCCTTGTAAGCGTCGAAGCCGATGCCGACCTCGGACTCTCTGACCTTGTTGACGATGACGTCGCCGCCGAGGCCTGCGTTCTCCGCGATCTGGTGAAGCGGTGCTTCCAGAGCTTTCAGGACGATGCGGGCGCCGGTCTTCTCATCGCCGGACAGACCTTCCACGATCTTCGCAACCTTCTTGGAGGCGTGGATGTAGGCGCTGCCGCCGCCGAAGATGATGCCTTCCTCAACAGCCGCTCTCGTGGCGTTCAGGGCATCCTCCATGCGGAACTTGGCTTCCTTCATCTCGGTCTCGGTAGCTGCACCGACGCGGATGACTGCGACACCGCCTGCGAGCTTCGCAAGGCGCTCCTGCAGCTTCTCTCTGTCGAAATCGGACTTGGTCTCCTCGATCTGCTTCTTGATCTGGGCAACTCTCGCTTCCAGAGCAGCCTTGTCGCCGAGGCCGTCCACGATGACGGTGTTCTCTTTGGCGACCTTGACGGACTTGGCGCGGCCGAGATCATCGATGGTCGCATCCTTGAGCTCCAGGCCGAGATCGGAGCTGATCACGGTGCCGCCGGTAAGGATCGCGATATCCTCGAGCATGGCCTTCCTTCTGTCGCCGTAGCCGGGAGCCTTGACAGCGACAACATTGAAGGTGCCGCGCAGCTTGTT
>DFIR01000062.1:5551-10745 GCA_002372815.1 Lachnospiraceae bacterium UBA3692 | reverse complement strand
GACTTCGACACGCCCTGGCACATCCGGGACGAAGGCATTTATTCCTTAGAGAAAGGGCGCACGTTCTACACCTCGAACGCGGGCCTGAAGGAGCTGCGCCAGGAGATCGCCGCCTACATGAAGAGGACCCAGGGCCTGATGTATGACTGGGCGAAGGAGATCCTCGTCACGGTCGGCGGGTCGGAGGCCATCGACCTGATGATGCGCGCGATGATCAACCGCGGCCAGGGGGAGGAGGTCCTGATCCCCCAGCCCTCCTACGTCTCCTACGAGCCCTGCGCGGTGCTTGCGGGCGCGGTGCCCGTCATCATCGACCTCAAGAACGAGAATGATTTCCGCCTCACGGCGGAGGAGCTGGAGGCCGCGATCACGCCCCGCTCCAAGATCCTGATCCTGCCCTTCCCCAACAATCCGACCGGCGCCGTCATGGAGCGGAAGGACCTGGAGGAGATCGCCGAGGTGATCATCCGCCACGACCTCTACGTGCTCTCCGACGAGATCTACAGCGCGCTTACCTATACGGGTGAGCCCCACGTGTCGATCGCGCAGATCCCCGGGATGCGGGAGCGGACGGTCGTCGTGAACGGCTTCTCCAAGGCCTACGCCATGACCGGCTGGAGAATGGGCTACGCCTGCGGGCCCGCCCCCATTCTCACGCAGATGACCAAGATCCACCAGTATGCGATCATGTGCGCGCCGACGACGAGCCAGTACGCCGGCGTCGAAGCGCTCCGCAACGGCGACGACGACGTGGAGATGATGCGCAGGTCCTACGACCAGCGCCGCCGCTACGTCCTCCACGCGCTCGAAGAGATGGGTCTCCCCTGCTTTGAGCCCCTCGGCGCGTTCTATGTTTTCCCCTGTATCAAGGGGTTCGGCATGACCAGCGACGAATTCGCGGAACAGCTCCTGAAAGAAGAGAAAGTCGCCATCGTCCCCGGCACCGCCTTCGGCGACAGCGGGGAGGGATTCCTGCGTATATCCTATGCCTACTCCATCGACAGCCTCCGCGAAGCGCTCGGCCGCCTCGCCAGGTTCGTGGAGCGGCACAGGAAGGATTGAACATGCACATCGTATTACTTGAGCCGGAGATCCCCGGCAACACCGGCAACATCGGCCGCACCTGCGTCGCGACCGCCATGCCCCTCCACCTGATCGAGCCCCTCGGCTTCCGTCTCGACGAGAAGGAGATCCGCCGGGCGGGCCTGGACTACTGGCCGCACCTGCAGCTGCGGACGCATGCGGACCTGGAGGCCTTCCGGACCTTTTTTGAGACATATGCGGATAGGCGCGTGGAGGAGATGCGCGCAGCCCGGGCAGCCTCGGGACAGGCGGACGGAGCAGCGTCCGAGAATGAACGCCGTCCCGTCCTGTGGATGGCGACGACGAAAGCCCGCAGGAGCTACACAGATGTCTCCTACGGGCCGGATGATTTTCTGATGTTCGGCAAGGAAAGCGCGGGCATTCCGGAAGAAGTGCTGGTGCAGGACGAGGAGCACTGCATCCGCATCCCGATGGTCCCGGACAACCGTTCCCTCAATCTCTCCAATTCCGTCGCGATCGTGCTCTACGAGGCGCTCCGGCAGGATCATTTCCGGGGTCTCGAGACCGCCGGCGCCCTGCACAGGCTGCAGTGGCCCTGCTGAAGATGCTGCGGAGCGGCAGAGGGGCGGACCTTATTCCGCCTCCCGCTCGTCGTTGCGGTCGCTGCGGGGAAGGGTGAAGACGAAGGTGCTGCCGGCACCTTCGGTGCTGATCAGGTTGATATTTTCGTTGTGAGCGCGGATGATCTCGCGGACGATGGACAGGCCCAGGCCTGTCCCTTTTTTGTCTTTGCCGCGGGAGGTGTCGGATTTGTAGAAGCGCTCCCAGATCTGCGCCTGGTCGGCCTTGGGGATGCCGATGCCGTTGTCCCGCACGGAGACGAAGATCTTGCCGCCCTTTTCGGTGGTCTCCAGCGTGATCTCGGACCGGTCGGGGCTGAACTTGAGCGCGTTGTCCACGAGGTTGTAGATGACCTGCTGGATCTTCTCCTTGTCCGCCTCGGTGTAGAGGACGGTGCCGGAGAGGAGGAGCCGGAAGCGGATGCCGCGCCGGCGGCAGACCTGCTCGAAGGAGGCCGCCACGTCGCGCAGGACCTGGTTGATGTCGAAGGTGGTGACGTTCAGGAGCATGCCGCGGGTGTTCAGGTTGTTCAGCGTGAGGAGGCCGTTCGTGAGGCCGGTCAGGCGGTCGGTCTCGTTGAGGACCACCTGCAGGTAGTGGTCGTGGCGCTCCGGCGGGATCGTCCCGTCCAGCATGGCCTCCAGGAAGCCGCGGATCGAGGTCAGCGGCGAGCGGAAGTCGTGGGAGACGTTGGCGATGAACTTCTTCTGGTCATCCTCGGAGCGGGCCACGGAGGCGGCCATGTAGCTGATCGAGGCGGCCAGGTAGCTCATCTCGTCGTCCCCTTCCACGGAGAGCGGGTAGTGGTAGTTGCCCCCGGCATACTGCTCGGTCGCCCGGATGATGGCGCGGAGGGGCCGGTAGACGATCTCCGTGAAGATGATCAGGATGATCAGGGACAGGACGAAGAGGACCAGGAGCTCCGCGTAGGAGATGTTCAGGAGACGCTCCCCGGTGTCATGGATGGCCGATATGGGCCGGTGGATCACGACGTAGCCGCGGATCTTGTAGTCGCCCGCGATCGGCGCGATGACGCTCAGCCGGTCGCTGTCGAAGGACCCGAAGAAGCGGCCGACCGTGTAGTAGCTGTTCTTCGTGACGGTGGGATCGAAGTTCTCCACGACGATCTCTTCCTGCGGATCCGGCGCCGAGGCCGAGTTGACGACCATGCGCCCCGAGGGGTTGAGGATCCAGATCTCCGTGTTCATGTAGGCGGAGAGCGCCTCGCACTGGGACTGCACCGTGTCCAGAGAGATGCGGGTCTCGTACAGGTCGTTGGCGTAGGTGTCCGCGATCCGGACCGCCTCGCCGTACAGATCGCGGGCGGCGATCCGCTCCGCGTAATCGTGCGTCATGCGCGAGACGAAGGTCGCCACCGTGAAGAAGCCGAAGAGCCCGAACAGCATGTAGGCGATTAGAAATTTGAGATAGAGCGTTTTGCGCATAAGAGTGACCTCAGGCCGGGAGGGCCGTCACTGAACTTCGAATTTATAGCCGATGCCCCAGATCGTGGCGATGCGCCAGGAGGGGTGGTCGCCGAGCTTCTCGCGGAGACGCTTGATGTGGACGTCCACCGTGCGCGTGTCGCCGATGTACTCGTAGCCCCAGATCTGGTCGAGCAGCTGCTCCCGGGTGAAGACGCGCCCCGGCGAGGCCGCCAGGCAGTAGAGGAGCTCCAGCTCCTTGGGCGGCATATCCAGCTGCCTGCCCCCGTAGGTGACGGAGTAGTTGGTCAGGTTGATGGTGAGATCCGGGAGACGGACGATCTTCTCGTCCTCCTCCTGCGGCTGCGGCGCCTGCTGGCGGCGGGTCCTGCGGAGGACCGCCTTGACGCGGGCGACCAGCTCCTTGGAGTCGAAAGGCTTCTCCATATAGTCGTCGGCGCCCATCTCGAGGCCCAGGACCTTGTCGAAGATCTCGCCCTTCGCACTCAGCATGATGATGGGAAGATCGGAGGTGGTCCGCACTTCCCGGCAGACCTGGTAGCCGTCCATGCCCGGCAGCATCACGTCGAGCAGCATGAGATCCGGCTGCCAGCTCTTCACGGCGGCCAGGGCGGCGGTGCCGTCCCCGACGGTCTGTGTGTCGTAGCACTCTTTGATCAGGTAGAGGCTGATCAGCTCCGCGATGTTGCTGTCGTCATCCACGATCAGGATCTTCTGTTTGACTGCGCTCATTGCTACCTCCCATGCAGACCGGCAACCGGTCCTTCCTTACAGTTCCACGATGGTCACGCCCGCATCTCCCTCGCCGAAGGCGCCGAGCCGGAAAGAGCGGATCGAGCGCTGGCTGCGCAGGTAGTTGTGAACGGCTGTGCGTAGGGCGCCGGTGCCCTTGCCGTGGACGATGCGCACGCTGTGCAGGTGCGCCATGCGGGCCTCGTCCAGATATTTGTCGACGGCCTGGATCGCGTCCACGGTCGTCATGCCCAGAAGGTTGAGCTCCTGGGCCACTGTGTTGCCTGTCAGGTCGAGATCGCGGGCCTCGCCGCCCTTTTTGAAGGACTGCTTCAGGCTGGTGCGACTGCTGTCGCCGCGGTCCGCGCCCCGTCCGGCGCTGCGCCCGGAGCCGCGGGAGACGGCCTGTCCGTCATAGGAGACCGCGTCCTCCTTCATGAGGACCAGGTCCTCGAGAGCCGCGTAGGAGGTCATGATCCCGCACTGGACGGTGACCTTGCCCTTCTTGTCCGGCAGGGCGAGCACGGTGCCGGTGAGCCCCATGGAGAGGACCCGGACCCGGTCGCCGACGTGGAGGTCGGACGCCTTCAGCGTCTTGTGGCGGACCTGCTCGGCGGGCTTCGCCCGCAGTTTCTCATTCTTTTCGGAGACCCGGTCGCGCAGCTGCGAGCGCGTGCGCTCCATCTGGGCCATGTCGGCGCGTCCGCCGCTCCTGCGGATGTCGGAGATGGCGGCGTCGGCGGTCTTCTTCGCCTCCGAGAGGATATCCCGGGCCTCTTCCTGGGCCTTCTGCAGGACTTCCTGCCGGCGGGCGTCGAGCTGGGCCTCCTTGTCCTTAAGACGGGCCTCCCGCTCGCGGATCTTCTCGCGGAGGCGCTCCGCCTCCTCCTTCTCCTTCTGCGCGAGGCTGCGGTTCTCCTCGAGCTCGCTGAGGAGCTTCTCGAAGTCCTTCGTCTCCTCGCTGAGCTGCTCCTTCGCCGTCTCGATGATGTAATTCGGCAGGCCGAGCTTCTGAGAGATGGCGAAAGCGTTGCTCTTGCCCGGAACGCCGATCAGCAGCCGGTAGGTGGGCTGCAGGGTCTCCACGTCGAACTCGCAGCTGGCGTTGATCACGCCCTCGGTGCGCATCGCGTAGACCTTCAGCTCGCTGTAGTGCGTCGTCGCCAGCGACGTGATGTGGCGCACGTGCAGGAAGTTCAGGATCGAGATCGCCAGGGCCGCGCCTTCCGTGGGGTCCGTGCCGGCGCCCAGTTCGTCGAAGAGGCACAGGCAGTCCCGGTCGACCTTGCGGAAGATGTCCACGATCGTCTTCATGTGGGAGGAGAAGGTGGACAGGCTCTGCTCGATGCTCT
>DFIR01000062.1:0-5499 GCA_002372815.1 Lachnospiraceae bacterium UBA3692 | reverse complement strand
CTGCTCGTCGCCGATGTCCGCGTAGACCTGCCGGAAGACGGAGAGCTCGCTCCGGTCCGCCGCAGGGATGTGCAGGCCGGCCATGCCCATCAGCTCGAAGAGGCCGACGGTCTTGAGCGTGACCGTTTTGCCGCCTGTGTTGGGGCCGGTGATCACGATCAGGTCATAGGTGTCGCCCATCGACAGGTCGATCGGCACGACTTTCTTGGGGTCGATCAGCGGGTGGCGGCCCTTCCGGATATGGATATAGTGGCGGTCGTTGAAGATCGGCCGCGTCGCGTTCTGCTCCAGCGCCAGCTTGCCGCGGGCGAAGATGAAGTCCAGCGCCGTCATATTGACCGCATTGTCCTTCAGCTCCATCAGGTGCTCCGCCGCTTCCGCGGAGAGGGCGGCGAGGACCTTCTCCTCCTCCTTCTTCTCCTGGATCATCAGCTCCCGCAGCGTGTTGTTCAGGCTCACGATCGCCTGCGGCTCGATGAAGAGCGTGGAGCCCGAGGAGGACTGGTCGTGGACGATGCCCGGCACCTGGCCCTTGTGCTCCGCCTTGATGGGCAGGCAGTACCGGTCGCCGCGCATGGTGATGACGTTGTCCTGCAGGTAGGGCGTCAGCGAGACATTGACCATCTTCTGGAGCTGCTGGTGGATCTTGTCGCCGGCGAGGCCGATCTCCCGGCGCACTTTGCGCAGTCCCGGGCTCGCGTCATCGGCGATCTCCTCCTCGGAGACGATGCAGCGGCAGATCTCGCGCTGCAGCGCGCGCAGCGGATAGAGGCAGTCGAACATGTCGAAGAGCGGATTCTCTTCGACGATCTCCTGGTCGGACTTACCCTCCCCGCCGGGGATCCCGCGGCCGCCGTCGGCCGAGGTCCCGTAGGCCTTCACACGGTCCACGTTGTCCAGGAAAGAGGACAGGTGGAGCAGTTCGGGCGCGGAAAGAGAAGCTCCGATCGCCAGGGATCCGAACATATAGGAGAAATCGCGGTTGCCGCCGAAGCTGATGGAACCTTTGCGCAGCAGCATGGAAAGTGCAGCTTCCGTCTCGATCTGCGCGTGCTCGATCTCGGAGAGACGGCGCATGGGGAGCAGCTCCCGGCACAGTTTCCGGCCCGGCTCGGAGCCGGCCAGCTGTGTCAGACGGTCGATGATCTTGTCGTATTCGACGACGCGGAGTACTTTTTCATTCATAAGGAATCTGTCTCTGCAGTGGAATAAAAGGCCTGTTTGTCACTTTGGAGTATAACACATGTGAACTTCACGGGGATATCAATTCCTGCTATAATATCAGAGTCCGGCGCGGCCCCCGCGGGATGGCCGGACGATCCCGACGTTTCAGAGCGCTTTGGAAAGAAGAGAGCACGGAACTATGGATGAAGAAAAGAGAGAGATCCCGGAGGAAGTGCAGGAGATAGATACCGGCTTCATGCGCGAGGAGATCAAGACGCCCCCGGTCAGCCGCCGGCAGATGCTCAAGAGACTGCTGGAGATGGCGGTGGTCGGCGCGGTCTTCGGCGCCGTGGCGTGCATCATCTTCCTGCTGCTCGAACCGCTGATCAACCGCGCGCTGTTTCCCCAGGAGGAGACGACCGTGCAGGAGATCACGCTCCCGGAGGAGACCGCCCAGGAGGAGCTGACTCCGGAGGAGATGCAGGAGAAGGAACGGGAGAAGGAAGAGGAGGAGACCGCGCGCAGGGAAGCGCTGATCAAGGAGGAGATCGACCACGTCCTCGCGGAGATGCCGATGGACCCCTCCGAATACCAGCGCGTCTACAGCGGCATGAAGAAACTTGCCGACGAAAAGCGCGGCAGCTTCGTCCAGGTCAGCGTGATCCGGTCGGACACGGACTGGCTCGACAGCGTCTATGAGCAGAAGGGCAATGTGTCGGGCGCTGTCATCTCCAAAAACAGCGGGGAGATCGAGGTGCTCGTGCTTCGGACGGGCCTGGCGCAGGAGGAGCGCATCGAAGTGCAGTTCAACGGCGGGGTCACCGCAGAGGCGCACCTGCTCGGCGAGGACCGGGAGACCGGCATCTCCGTGCTGGGCGTATCCCTCGAAGGCATGACCAAGGAACAGCTCGCCGGCATCACGGCAGCCGCCCTCTCGGACACACAGCCGGATGACCTCACCGGCGTGCCGGTCATCGCGGTCGGCAACCCCGCAGGTGTGGGATCCATGGCGTTCGGGGTGATCAACGGAACTTCCGCCCACCTGGACCTCTATGACGCGGATTTCCGGCAGCTGACGACCGACATTTACGGGAGCAGCAGCGCGAGCGGTTTTCTCATGGATCTGGACGGACAGACCGTCGGGATCGTGGACATGAAGCACAAGCGCAGCGACATGCCCAACTCCCTGACCGCCCTCAGCATCGCGCAGCTCAAGCCCCTCATCACCGCCCTCTCGAAGGGACAGACCAAGGTCTACCTGGGGATCCGGGGCACGGACATTCCGGAAGCGGTCCGGAAGGAGCAGGATATGCCGAACGGCGTCTACATCGCCGGGACGGCGACGGATTCTCCCGCCATGAACAGCGGTATGCAGACCGGGGACATCATCACCGCCGCCGAGGGGAAAGAGATCTCCTGCTACGCGGACCTCATCCCGGTCCTCTACGAGCTGGAGCCCGGACAGAGCGCCGGCTTCGAGATCCGCAGGAAGAGCGGGAACGGCTACCAGACCATGACCCTGACGGTCACCTTCTGAACACTGTATTCAAAATAGAAAGGACAGAACGTAATCTATGCGATCCATCAGCCAGCTTCGGGAAGGCAGCTCCGTGAGAGAGACTTACCTCTGCAGAAAGAGACAGCTCCTCACCACCAAGAACGGGAAACAGTACGAGAGCCTGACGCTCCAGGACAAGACCGGCAGCATCGACGCCAAGATCTGGGATCCGGACAGCGCCGGCATCGGCGATTTCGAGGAACTCGACTACGTCTTCGTGGTGGGAGAGGTCACCTCCTTCCAGGGAAGGCTCCAGATGAACATCAAGCAGCTGCGGAAGTGCCGCGAAGGAGAGTATGATCCCGCGGATTACCTGCCCGTGTCCGAGCGGAACATCGACGAGATGATGTCGGTGGTCCTCAAATACATCGATTCCGTGAAGGATCCTTACATGCAGCAGCTGCTGAGGGCTTTCTTTGTGGAGGACGAGGACTTTGTGTCTGCCTTCCGATTCTCCTCCGCCGCCAAGAGCATCCACCACGGATTCGTCGGCGGCCTTCTGGAGCACACCCTCGGCGTGACCAACCTCTGCCACTTCTACTGCCGCAACTATCCCTACCTCAAGAGGGACCTGCTGATCACGGCTGCCCTGCTGCACGATATCGGCAAGGTGCGGGAGCTGTCCGCTTTTCCCAGGAATGACTATACGGATGAGGGGCAGTTCATCGGCCACATCGTGATCGGCGTCAGCATGATCGACGAGAAGCTGCGGGAGATCCCGGATTTCCCCGCGATGGAGGCCATGGAGCTGCGGCACTGCATCCTCGCCCACCACGGCGAGATGGAGTTCGGCTCCCCCAAGAAGCCCGCGATCATCGAGGCGGCGGCCCTCCACATGGCGGACAACACCGACGCCAAGCTCGAGATGTTCAAGGAGGCGCTGGGCGCCGGACAGCCGGATTCGGACGGCTGGCTCGGCTATCAGAGCCTGCTGGAGTCCAACATCCGCAGAACGATCATGGATTGAGTGTATATGAACAGAAAACGCCAGAATTCCACGAATAAAACCCGCGCAGCAGGCAGGAAGCCGGCTGCGGAGCAGGCGCGCGCTGCAGGGAAGGAATCGCCCCGCAAGCGCCCGGCCGACGCGCCCTATAAGAAGAATGACCTCGTCACCGTCCGTATCCGCGATATCGCGGAGGGCGGCGAAGGGATCGGCAGGGTCCCGGCCACGGACGGTCAGTCCGCCGGGTACACCCTTTTCGTCAAGGACGCCGTGATCGGCGACATCGTGCAGGCACAGATCACAAAGCCGGGCAGAAGCTATGCTTACGCCCGGCTTTACGCCATTTCCGAACCGTCGCCCCACCGGGTGCAGGCCCCCTGCCCGGTCTACCGCTCCTGCGGCGGCTGCCAGCTCCAGGCGCTGGACTATGCGCAGCAGCTGGCCTACAAGACCGGCAAAGTCCGCAGCGACCTGCAGCGGATCGGCGGCTTCTCCCCGGAGGAACTGGACCGGCTGATGCAGCCCGCGCTTGCCGCGCCGGCCCCTTTCCACTACCGCAACAAGGCCCAGGTGCCGGTGGGCATGGTGAACGGCTGCCCCGCAGCAGGCTTCTACGCGGGGCGGACCCACAGCATCATCCCCCACACGACCTGCCTTCTGGAACAGCCGTCCTGCCACGCCCTTCTTACCACCATCCTCTCCTGGATGGGGCAGAACAAGATCCCGGCCTACGACGAGGAGACCGGTAAGGGCCTCGTGCGCCATGTCCTGCTCCGCACCGGCCGCAGCTCCGGCGAGATCCTTGTCTGCCTGATCGTCAACGGCAACCGACTCCCCCAGGAGCGGCAGCTCGTGGAGATGCTCCGGGAGACGGAGCTGGGTGCCGCAGCCGGGGCAGATGCAGCCGGCGCAGGCGCTGCTGGCCCGGTGTCCGATGGGGCGGCAGCCTCCGGATCCGCCGCGCCGCACCTCGTCGGCATCGTCCTGAACACCAATACCGCCCGCACCAATGTGATCCTCGGGCAGCAGGACCGCATCCTCTGGGGACGTGACTGGATCCAGGACAGCCTGCAGCTGCAGGAGGTCACGGGATTGCAGACGGGCAGTTCTGCGGAAGCGGGGCAGGAATCGGATGCGCAGGCCTCCCTGGAGTTCACACCGGCCGGCACACCGATCTCTTTCCGCATCTCTCCCCACGCTTTCTATCAGGTGAACGCGGAGCAGACGGAACGCCTCTAC
This sequence comes from Lachnospiraceae bacterium UBA3692, assembly GCA_002372815.1. Taxonomy (GTDB): domain Bacteria; phylum Bacillota; class Clostridia; order Lachnospirales; family Lachnospiraceae; genus CAG-791. The sequence continues at coordinate 592 of DFIR01000062.1, read as the reverse complement.
AGCATCGCCGTCTCTCTCGCCGGCCTCACCGGGGAGGAGACCGTCTGGGATCTCTACTGCGGCGTCGGCACGATCTCCCTCTTCATGGCGCAGCGCGCCGGCCGCGTCTGCGGCGTCGAGATCATTCCGGAAGCCGTGGAGAATGCGCGTCAGAATGCCCTCCGCAGCGGCATTTTCAATGCCGAATTCTTCGTGGGCAAGGCGGAGGAGGTCCTTCCCGCCCAGGCCGCCCTCGGCGCCCGCGCCGACGTAATCTGCGTCGATCCGCCCCGCAAGGGCTGCGACCGCCGCTGCCTCGATACGATCCTGCAGATGTCTCCGCAGCGGGTCGTCTACATCAGCTGCAACCCGGCGACCCTGGCCCGCGACCTGAAGATCCTCCGGGAGGGAGGATACAGCGTGGAGATCGTGCAGCCGGTGGATATGTTTCCGCAGACGGTGCACATCGAGACTATAGTGTTGCTACAAAAGTTGAACTCGTAGAAATCCTTTATTTTAAGCACTTTTACGAGCATTTCACCTTCGGTGAGACCGACTGGTCGAAGCGCGGAAAGGGCCTCGAAAAGTATGTCCGGGTGGCTATAGCAATAGA
>DFIR01000094.1:14298-52494 GCA_002372815.1 Lachnospiraceae bacterium UBA3692 | reverse complement strand
GCGCCCACCTTTCCACAGCCAACTACTATGATTTTCATATCTCTTCCCCTTTTTTGCCTTCGTTACAACAGATATCGATACGCTCTGAATATCCGGTCACATTTCCTCTCCGGTCCCGTGCATGACCACTCTGAGGACGTCGCCCGTCTCAACGTCCGCTCCGGTGAGCGGATCTCCTGCTTTTCTCAGGTCCAGATCCATGATCTCCTTGGGATGGGGCGCGCTCTCTCTGGGCGTGCCTTCACAGTCGTACATTCCGGCGACGATCACCGGTATGTCTCTTCCGTCCGGTTTCATGATCTCGATCCTGTCTCCGACGCAGAATTTGTTTCTCTGCATGATCCGCGCCAGGCCCTTTGGCGTGATCTCCTCTACGATCCCCAAAAAGACCGCCTCGTTGACATAGGTGTTGCTGTCATAGACCATCGCCTCTTCCCCGGGTCTCCCGTAGTAGAAGCCCGTCGTAAATTTCCTGTAGGTACACTTGCGGATCGCATCCTGATACTGAGGGATCCTGCTCTCGTACAGCTCCTCGCTCTCCAAAAAGTCGTCTATGGCCTGCCTGTAAGCTCTCGCGACGGACGCCACATAGAGTGCCGTCTTCATGCGTCCCTCGATCTTGAAGCTGTCCACACCCGCCCTGATGAGGTCCGGAATATGTTCGATCATACACAGATCTCTGGAGTTAAAGACAAAAGTGCCCCTCTCGTTCTCCTCGACCGGGAGATAGACGCCGGGCCTGGATTCCTCCATCACAGCGTATTTCCATCTGCACGGATGTGTGCACGCGCCGTGGTTGGCATCTCTTCCGGTAAAGTAGTTGGACAAGAGGCACCTTCCCGAGTAGGAGATGCACATCGCCCCATGTATGAAAGCTTCTATTTCCCTGTCTTGGGGAATGTTCCTGCGGATCTGGGCGATCTCCTTCAGGCTCAGTTCCCTGGCGCACACCACTCTCTCCGCTCCCAGTCCGAACCAGAAATTGAAAGTACCGTAGTTGGTGTTGTTCGCCTGTGTCGATATATGCAGCGGTACGTTCGGACATTTCTCCCTGGCCAGCATGAACATACCGGGATCTGCCACAAGGATGGCATCCGGCTTCATTTCCGCCAGCTGTTCAAAATATCGCCCGGCTCCGCTGAGATCGCTGTTATGTGCGAGGATATTGGCTGTGACGTATACTTTGACGCCCCTCTCGTGGGCGTACCGTATGCTTTCCGCCATCTCCTCCGCTGAAAAATTTCTTGCCTTTGCTCGCAGACCGTATGCCTCTCCGCCGATGTAGACCGCATCGGCCCCGTACCGCACCGCAGTCCTGAGGACCTCCGGGTCCTTGGCGGGCAGAAGGAGTTCCGGTCTTCTGATGCCGCTTTCTTCCTGCATGTTTCCTCTGTTTTTATTCTGAATGTGGGGGTTGATTCTGATTCTGTATTCCGACTTTATATTGGGCTTCCCAAAGAGGACTTATTCTGTCTTTTGCCCGCAGGCGCCGCGCCTGCGCACCGACAGCGCCGCCCCGTCCCCTGTCTCAAGGAGCACCGTACAGAGCCGCTCGTCCTCCGATATGGCCGCCAGATACTCGCGCATCCTCTTGTGGATCGTCCGGTCGCGCCTGGTGACCGCAAATTTGGAGGCCAGGATCTCGCCGTCCTTGAGCACGTTGTCAGAAAGAAGAACGCCGCCCGGAGCAAGGAGCCTGATCACCTCCGGGAGAAAGCGGATGTACTGTCCTTTGGCGGCATCCATAAATATAAAGTCAAAGGGCCCGACCAGCCCCGGCAGGATGTCAGCCGCATCTCCCTCCATAAGGGTGATCCGGTCCGCCCCGAACCGCTTGAAATTCTCTCTCGCCTTTGCCGCCCTCTCCGGGTCCCGCTCGATCGTGACGATGCTGCAGGGCGAAGGGCAGTATGTGTCCATCACCAGGGCGGAGTAGCCCACGGCAGTGCCCACTTCAAGGATCTTGGACGGTGCCAGCATCTCAAGAAGGCAGCGGATCAGTCCTCTGGTCTGGGGGCGGATGATCGGCACGTTCTCACTGAGCGCCTCCTTTTCCAGCGCCCTCAGCTCCGGTGACTCCTCTGCATGCAGGGACTCCGCCAGGACGCTGATGCGCTCTGCCGGATCTCTCTGCTGCGCGAGCTGCTGCAAAAAGCCGTCTCCCTGCTGCTCCCTCATTTGGCCGCTTCCTGCTCTGCCGCGCCTTCCGGGGCCGGTTCCGCATAGGGCGACACTTCCGCTCCCGAGATGACTCTGAGGATCTCCTCGGGCGTCATCTCTGAAGAGAGCGCATAGGTGCCCGGCACATACATGCCGGAGTAATCCGACACCTTTTCCTGGACAAGGAAGAGCCTGGAGGATTCGATCAGTCCCGCCTCTTCCAGCTTCTTACCCAGAGAGGAGGCCGTCATGTTTTCCTCTACCGTGAACTGGACGACCTTGCCGGTGCCCGTGGCATCCTTGCCCTGCTGGGTAAAAATACCGTATCCCACATTGTAGTAGTGCTTCACCTGTCCCGCCATGAACAGGATCGCACCCGCGATGAGTGCATATATGAGCAGACTGGAGAGGGTATCAAATATGATCCCCAATGTGGTGCGTACTCTCTTCACTTGGCGCCTCCTATATTTTGTCGATGATCAGACCTCGATGATCATGGGAAGGATCATGGGCCTTCGCTGCGTCTTTTTCCAGAAGTAATCGCTGAGGTTGTCCCGCACGGCCGCTTTGATCTTGATGCGGTCTATGGTCTTGCGCTCCCGGCAGGCAAACAGGACGTCCTGTGCCACCGCGCTGGCGCCGTTCATCAGCTCTTCCGCTTCTTTGATATACACAAATCCCCTGGAGGTGATATCCGGCACCGAGACGACGCGGTCTGTGCCGGCCGCCATGGCGAACGCCACGATCACGATCCCGTCCTCCGCCAGGTGCTGTCTGTCCCTGAGCACGATGTTGCCGACGTCGCCGACGCCAAGGCCGTCCACAAGGATATTTCCGACCGGCACATCTCCCACGACTTCCGCCGAATCCGGCGTGACCTCCAACACATTGCCCGACTGCAGGATGAAGATATGGTCCTCACTGATCCCGAGCTCTTTGACGAGCTTGGCCTGCGCCTTGAGATGCCGGTATTCGCCGTGCACGGGGATCGAGAACTTGGGCTGCACCAGCGTGTAGATCAGCTTGATGTCTTCCTGGCAGGGGTGCCCCGATACGTGCACGTCCTGAAAGATGACGTCCGCCCCTTTGAGAAGGAGCTTGTTGATCACATTGGTCACCGCCTTCTCGTTTCCGGGAATGGGACTGGAGGAAAATATCACCGTATCTCCGCTGCTGATGGAGATCTTGCGGTGTATGTTCTCCGCCATGCGGCTGAGCGCCGCCATGCTCTCGCCCTGGCTTCCCGTGGTGATGATGACGGTCTGCTCCCCCGGATAATCCTTGAGGCGGTCGACATCGATCAGCGTGTTGTCCGGAATGTTGAGGCAGCCCAGCTTGGAGGCCGTATCGATGATATTGACCATGCTCCTGCCTTCCACCACGACCTTGCGCCCGTATTTGTAGGCGGAGTTGATGATCTGCTGCACCCGGTCCACATTGGACGCGAAGGTCGCGATGATGATCCTCGTGTCGCTGTGCTCCTGGAAGAGCTGGTCGATCGTCTTGCCGACGGTCCTCTCCGAAGGCGTAAAACCGGGCCGCTCCGCATTGGTGGAATCGCACAGGAGCGCAAGAACGCCCTTTCTGCCAAGCTCCGCAAATCTCTGCAGATCAATGGCGTCTCCGTATACCGGCGTATAGTCCACCTTGAAGTCGCCCGTGTGGATCAGGATGCCCACCGGCGTGTAGATGGCCAGCGCAGCGGCGTCCACAATGCTGTGATTGGTCTTAATAAACTCCACTCTGAAGCAGCCCAGGCTGATCGAGGCGCCGAACTTCACGACCTTGCGCTGCGTCGTCTCCATCATGCCGCGCTCCGTCAGCTTGTTTTCGATGATCCCCATGGTCAGGCGGGTGGCAAAGACCGGAACATTGATCTTCTGCAGCACGTAGGGCAGCGCGCCTATATGGTCCTCGTGCCCGTGGGTGATCACAAACCCCTTGACCTTATCGATGTTTTCTTCCAAATACGTGGTGTCCGGGATCACCAGATCGATCCCGAACATGTCGTCCTCCGGGAAGGCCAGCCCGCAGTCCACGATAATAATACTGTCTTCGTATTCGAAGGCAGTGATGTTCATACCGATCTGCTCCAGGCCTCCCAGCGGGATGATCCTGAGCGCAGACAGGTTCTGTTCTGTTTTTTTCTTCTTCAAATTTTATCCTCTTAATCCTTCTTATCTCACTTCTTATGCGGTCCGGTCACTCTTCGATCAGGATCCCCATCTCCTCCAGCTTGTCGCTGAAGAGCAGAAGCGCCGCGGAAAGCTCATTTTCGTCCTCCACGACGGCATAGAGACTCTCCTCCGCGTCCTCTTCCGCGTCATCTCTCAGGATCATGGCCATTCCGTCGCCTTCCTCCTGATCGGTCACCAGAAGATAATTCTTTCCGCCGAGCTTTGTCTCATCCAGTACATAAAACTCTTCTGTCTCACCGGTATCCGTTGAGACCAATCTGATACTATTCATGGTCGGCACCTTTCATTCTGCTGAGTTCTTCTCTGTGGTTTTCCATATATTCCTGCAGGATGATGCTGGCCGCGATCATATCCACATAGCGGCCCCGCTCTTCATGGGAGATCTCCATTTTATCCATAATCTCATAGGCCTCCACAGTCGTGAGTCTTTCGTCAGACATCACGATCGGCAGGCCTGTCCTCCGTTCCAGCTGTTCCCGGAACGCCATTGTGTTCAATACTCTCTCTCCCGCGGAGTCATCCATATTCAGAGGCAGTCCCAGAACGATCAGGCGGACATCCTGCTGCCCGCAGATCTCTTCGATCCTGGAGAGCGTCTTCCGGATCTTGCCTGCCCGGTCACGCCTGATGATCTCGACCGGCTGGGCGGTCATCAGAAGCTCGTCGCTCAGTGCCACTCCGCACGTCTTGGAGCCAAAATCCAGTCCCATGATCCTCATGGCGGATCACTTCTTTTTCCAGTGGTTGAATTCGATGTAATCGTTCATGATCTCTTCCACCAGTTCGTCGCGCTCCACTTTCATGATCAGGCTTCTGGCGCCCATGTAGTTGGTGATGTAGGTAGGATCCCCGGACATGATATAACCCACGATCTGATTGACCGGGTCATACCCCTTCTCCGAAAGTGCCTCGTAAACTACGGAAAGGATCTTTTTCACGCCCGTTTCCTGATCCGGCTGCACCTTGAAATATTGAGTGTTGCCCAAGCTCTGATCGAGCTTTTTGTTATTGCTTTGATCCATAAATTTAACCAACCTCATCTGCAACTGTTTACATTTTCTCCACAGCGTCCTGCGCCGGGCGCTGCCTTGCGGCACTGCGCTGCGCGAAAACGTCTGTGTATATCTAATCTATGATACCGTATTTTGTCAATGCTTTCAACCGATGCCGGTAAAAGGGGCGAACATAAGTCCCGGAGCGCCCTCCGCCTCCCCGGTGAAGCGTCCGCTCACGAGCTGTCCTGCCGCAAGGCCTGCGGCCTCGGCTGTGTCTGCGGGGATATATCCCTCCACATATCTCTTGGTATGTCCTCTCCAGCACCGTCCGAAGGGCAGTTCCGCCATCTCCTCAAGCAGCAGCTCCTCCCGGGCAGAGAGAAACTGCCTGCGATAGTTCTGCGACTGCCGCCTTGTCATTTCAAGAAGTATGTCGCTTCGGACGCCCTTTACCGCTTCCGGGATCTGCACCGGCATGGAGGCCGCCGCCGTTCCCTTCCTGACCGAGTACTTAAAGACATGCATTTCATAGAAGTTCACCGCCTCGAGAAAGCGCTTCGTCTCCTCGAACTCGGCGATGCTCTCTCCGGGGAATCCCACGATCACATCCGTCGTGATCGCCGGCTTGTCATAATACCTGCGCAGAAGTTCCACGCTTCCCATGAACTCCTCCGCCGTATAGTGCCGGTTCATCCGCCTGAGCGTCGCGTTGCAGCCGCTCTGCAGGGAGAGATGAAAATGGGGGCAGACCTCAGGCATGGCAGCGATGCCCTGTACAAAAGGCTCCGTTATGATGCGCGGCTCCAGAGAGCTGAGCCTTATCCTCTCGATCCCGGGGATCTGCCGGATCCGGTCCATCAGGTCCAGAAGGATGGCGCCGGACTTGACCGGGTCAAAGGGGACCGCATCCGAATCGGTGTCCCACTCCAGCCCGTAGGAGCTGACATGGATGCCGGTCAGGATCACCTCGCGGATCCCGCCTTCCGAGAGGACCTGCACCTCCCGCAGGATCTCCCCCGGTCTCCTGCTCCGGATCCTGCCGCGGGCGTAGGGGATGATACAGTAGGTGCAGAACTGATTGCAGCCGTCCTGTATTTTGACATAGGCCCTGGTGTGCCCGGGTTTTCTCAGCTGCATGTCCTCGTAAGACGGTCTGCGGGTCAGGTCCGCCAGGGTCTTTCCGGAGAGCGTCCGCTTCATGAGGCTGTCGGCGGCCGTGTCCTCCGCTTCATTCTGAGACAGAAATTCGTCTAAAAGCTCCGCGATCCGCGCCTTGTTATTGTTTCCGATCGCCAGATCGATGGCGCTGTCCGTTCCGACCCGGGCCTTGTCCGTCTCCACATAGCAGCCCACGGCAATGACCAGGGCCCCCGGATTTCTCTTTTTGGCCTTGTGGATCATCTGCCGGCTCTTGCGGTCCGCGATGTTGGTGACGGTGCAGGTATTGATCACATAGACCTCCGCTTCTTCCTCAAAAGGAACGGACGTATACCCGTGCTCCTCCATCTTTTGCCGCATTATGTCCAGTTCATAGCTGTTCACCTTGCAGCCGAGGTTGTGAAATGCTACACGTTTCAATCTGATTCCTCTCTCTTTTTGTCTTCTTCCGACATTGACTTTTTATTGACGAGAATTTACTATGTAATCACAATGAACAAGGAAATACGGAGGTAAATATAAATGAAAAAAGTGATGATCTCGCTGAATTCCATCGATAAAGTCAAGTCATTCGTCAACGATATTTCCCGTTTCGACTATGATTTTGATCTTGTATCCGGCCGCTATGTGATCGACGCCAAGTCCATCATGGGCATCTTCTCCCTGGATCTGAGCAAGCCCATCGAGCTCAACATCCATGCGGAAGAGAATGCCGACGAAGTGATCAGCGCTCTCAAGCCCTATATCGTCTGAGCGGCATAGGACAGCTGCCTGCAGCTGCCGATTTCAGATAGGAAGCCCCGAAGCCATTGCGGTCTCGGGGCTTTATTACTGCATTCCGTTTCTGCTCACATATGTCCGGATTCCGGCGTCCTGCGCCGTCAGAGGCATCAGTACTCCAGTTTGCCGTCCCTCTGCTTTACGATCCTCGTCTCGTCCTTGCCTACGATCATGATCTCGTCCGTCTCGATGGCTCTGTCCACCATCTCGTCGATCTTCTCAAACAGATTCTTCTCATGCCGCTGGATCACCTCCAGCCTGGGCTTTGTCACGGGATGCTTGGCCACAAAGATCGTGCAGCAGTCCTCGTAAGGCAGGATGGAGGTCTCGAAGGTCCCGATCTTCTTGGACACCGAGACGATCTCCTCCTTGTCGAAGCCGATCAGCGGACGGAAGACCGGCAGTGTGCAGACCTCCCCGGTCACCCCCAGGGCGGTCAGCGTCTGGGACGCCACCTGCCCGATGCTCTCTCCCGTGATCAGGCCCAGGCAGTCGTTCTGCCGCGCCAGATACTCCGCGATCCGCATCATATAGCGGCGCATGATGATCGTCAGCTCCTCGTGCGGGCACTTCTCATAGATATACAGCTGAATATCGGTGAAGTTGATATTGTGCAGCCAGATGGTCCCCGTGTACTTCGCGATCTGCGAGGCCAGGTCGATCACCTTCTGCAGCGCCCGCTCGCTGGTATAGGGCGGCGCGTTGAAATAGACGGCGTCGATCTTGACGCCGCGCTTGGCGATCATATAGCCGGCGACCGGCGAATCGATGCCGCCGGACAGCAGCAGCATGCTCTTGCCGCCCACGCCGACCGGCAGGCCGCCCGGGCCGGGGATCACATGCGAGTACATGCAGATCCGGTCCTCCCGGATCTCGACCGTGACCATGATCTCCGGCGTATGCACGTCCACGCGGAAGCGGTCCGACGCCTCCAGGAGGGCATGGCCCAGCTCCGCGTTCATCTCCTGGGAATCCAGCGGATAGTTCTTGTTGCTGCGGCGGGTGTGCATCTTGAAGGTGTGCTCGCCGGACGGATACTCCTCCAGGACGAACTGCGTGACGATCCCGGCCAGTTCCTCCGGCGGCAGGATCTCCGTCTCCTTGACGGGACAGATTCCCGAGATTCCGAACACGCACTGCAGCGCCTCGGTGACCTCCTCGTAGTCGTAGTCGGAGAGGCACTCCACGAACACTCTGCCGTAGGTCCGGACCACCCGGAACTTGCCTTCCAGCGGCTTGAGCGCGAGGCGGATCTGGCGCACCAGCGCCTCCTCGAAGACATGCCGGTTCTTGCCCTTGATGCCGATCTCGGCATATTTGATCAGAAATGACTGATACTGCACGATTCGTTCCTCCTGTAGATTCAGTGTCGTGTGAACCGCCGGAGCTGCGGCACCAGGTCCCGGAAGGCCTGTACGGCTTCTTCCATCTCCTCCTCCGTGTTCATCACGGAGAGGCTCAGCCGGACCGTGCTGTCGAGCGCGTCCCGCGAGGCCCCGATCGCCTGCAGTGTGTCGGACGGATGGGGGTGATTGCTGCTGCAGGCACTCCCCGAAGAAACATAGATGCCCCGGTCCTCCAGCGCGTGGAGCAAGACCTCCGCGCGCACGCCCGGGACAGTGACGCTGAGGATGTGCGGCGCGGCCGTCTCCGGGGCAGCGTTCTCCTGTCCCGCCGGGCCGTTGACCGTCACATTTTCGATCTCCGTCAGGCCGCTCCGGAGGTGGTCCCGCATGGCGGCGAGCCTCGCGTTGTCACCCTCCAGGTCCTTGTAGAGCATCCGGGCCGCCAGCGCCATGCCGGCGATGCCCGCCACGTTCTCCGTGCCGGAGCGCAGGCCGCCCTGCTGGCCGCCTCCGTACAGAAGGGGCAGCACTCGCACGCCCGGCGCGATGTAGAGCAGTCCGATCCCCTTCGGCGCGTGGATCTTGTGCCCGCTCGCGGAGAGCAGGTCGATCTTCATCCGCTTCGGGAGGATCTGCGCCTTGCCGAAGCCCTGCACCGCGTCCACGTGGAAGAGGGTCTTCGGGTTCTTCTCCTTGATCCGGCGCCCGATCTCCGCGACGGGCTGCACGGCGCCGATCTCATTGTTGGTGTGCATGACGGACACCAGGATCGTGTCCTCCCGCACCGCCGCTGCCACCGCTTCCGGATCGACCAGGCCCAGGCCGTCCACCGGCAGATATGTCACTTCGTATCCCTGCTTCTCGAGATGCCGCATCGCCTCCAGCACCGCGGGGTGCTCGATCTGCGTGGTGATGAGATGCTTCCCGCGCCTGCAGGCCGCTTCCGCCCCGCCGAGGATGGCCATGTTGTCCGCTTCCGTCCCGCAGGAGGTGAAGACGATGTCCCGCTCCCCCGCTTTCAGGATGCCGGCGAGGGTCCTCCTCGCCTCCCGGACGTACTTCTCCGACTCCACACCCTTGTGGTGCATGCTGGAGGGATTGCCGTAATCCTCCAGATAGATTCTGCTCATCCGCTCCGCCACCTCGGGAAAACATCTCGTCGTCGCGGAATTATCCAGATAGATCTCTCTCATAGTCTCAACCGAACTCATTCAATCTCAAACGCCAGGACCAGCCAGGACAGGAACACCAGCGGCGCGGTCTCCGTGCGGAGGATCCGCCTGCCCAGTGTGACCGGCTGCACGCCCTCTTCCTGCGCCTGCCGCAGCTCGTCCGGGGAGATGCCTCCCTCCGGGCCGATATAGACGGCGATCCCTTCCCCGGGCCGCAGCTGCAGGATCTGTTCCCGCAGCCCGGCGCTTCCCTGCTGGTTCTCATAGGGAATATACCGGACCTGCGCCATCTGCCTGCCGTACGCCAGCGCCTCATCCCAGTCCATCGGCGCGTGTACGGTCGGCACGATGCTGCGCCGCGACTGCTGCGCCGCATTCTCCGCGATCGCCTGCCAGCGCGCGGTCTTTCTGTCCGTCTTCGCGCCGCCCTTGTCCAGCTTCGCGATGCTGCGCTCCATGCGGACGGGGATGATCTCCGTCACGCCGAGCTCCACGCTCTTCTGGATGATCCACTCCATTTTATCGCCTTTGGGGAGGCCCTGGAACAGGAATACCGGAGAAGGCAGCTCGCTGTCGGCGTCCCGCGCGGACTCCACCGCGCAGAGCACCTCCTGCTGCGAGATCTCCGTGATCCTGCACAGATATTCCTTCCGGTCCCCGCGCACTCTCACGCTGAGCGGGTCCCCCGGCTTCATGCGGAGGACATTGCGGATATGATTGACGTCCGGCCCTTCGATGCGCACTTCTTCTCCCGTGAGCGCCTCCGGACCCGCAAAAACATGCAGCATGCCGCCTCCTCCTGCCCGTCTCCTTCCGCCGCATCCCTGCGGACAGAAGCCTTATTTTCTGCCCACTACGCAGCGCCATTCACCCTGCGCGGTGATCTCTTCCACGGTCAGCCCCGCCGCCTTCATCGCGTCGGCGACCAGGCCTTCCTTGCCCTCCAGAATGCCGGAGGTGATGAAATACGCCCCCTTCTTCATGCAGGGCACGACCGCCGGCGTCATCGGCACCAGCACCTCCGCCAGAATATTGGCCGCCACCAGGTCGTAGGCATCCCTGCCGACCTTCTCCTGGATGACCGGGTCATCGATCAGGTTGCCGAGCAGGATCTGCATGCGGGACGGGTCGATCCCGTTCGCCGCCAGGTTCTCCTCGATGGCCGGCGGTGCACAGGGATCCAGGTCCGTTCCCACCGCTTCCCCGGCACCGAGCATGAGCGCGAGGATCGCCAGGATCCCACTGCCCGTTCCCACGTCCAGGATCCGGCATCCGGGCTTCATGCGCTTCCGGATCTGCCGGATGCAGAGCTGGGTCGTGTCGTGCATGCCGGTCCCGAAGGCCGTTCCGGGGTCCACGTGAAAGGTCAGGGAGGGGACATAGCCGTCCTCCACCTCCGGCTCCTCCCAGGAGGGGATCACCAGGATGTCGTCGATCCGGAACTGGTGAAAATACTGCTTCCAGTTGTTGATCCAGTCGACGTCCTCGGTCTCGTCCATCGTCACGGTCCCTTCGCCGGGATCGCAGTAGGCGCGGAGGCCGTCGATGACCTCCTCCATGCGCCGCTTCATCTCCTCGGGCGCGCAGGGTTCTGCGCCTTCCTCCGTGACGAGCATGCCCTCCTCGTTTTCCTCCACAAAAAAGCTGAGGACGGCGCTGCCGTCGTCCTCACCGCTCTCCGGAAGGATATCTACGAACATCTGCTCCTTTTCGGAGGCCGTCAGCGGCACATGATCCTCGATCTGTGCCCCGGACAGCCCGATGTCCTCCATCGCGCTGACCAGAATGTCCTCCGCCTCCGCGCGGGTACGCACCCGCAGCCGCATCCATTTCATATCGTTTCCCGCTGTTCGTTCCGCCTCCTTTGACGCCCGTCAGCGCCTCCAGAAGCCTTTCTTCCTGTCCTTGTCCTTATCCTTCTCCCGGTCCTTGTCGTCGCCGTGCTTCTCCATCCGCCCGGCCTCGTTCAGCGTGTCGCCGGTCAGCGCGTCGAACTGCTTCAGCAGATCCTTCGCCTCCTTGCTGAGCTTCGTGGGAACATCCACGACGAAAGTCACGTAGTGATCTCCGCGCACGCTGCTGCCGCGCCCGGCCGGAACGCCCTTCCCGCGCAGGCGGATGCGTGTCCCGGTCTGTGTGCCGGCCTTCAGGTCGGAGACGACCTTCCCGTCCACCGTGTCGATCAAGACGCTGCCGCCCAGTGCCGCGAGCGCGTACGAAATGTGCACCTCCGAGAAAATATTGTAATCCTCTCTCTCGAAGATCTGGTGCGGCGAAACGATGACTTCCACGAGCAGGTCGCCCCGCGGGCCGCCGGCCACGCCGGGCTCGCCCTTCTCACGCAGGCGCACGCTCTGTCCGTTGAAGATACCCGCAGGGATCGACACGGAGAGCGTCTTGCGGCTCGTGACATATCCGGTGCCGCCGCATTCCGGGCACTTGTCCTGGATGATCTTGCCGGTGCCGCCGCAGTCCGGGCAGGACTGGACGTTCCGCACCGTGCCGAAGAAGGACTGCTGCGTGAACACCACCTGTCCGCGGCCGTCGCACTTGGGGCACATCTTCGGGCTCGTGCCGGGCTTGCAGCCGGTGCCGCCGCACTTCGGGCAGGGATCCTTCAGGTTCAGCGTGATCTCCTTGTCCACGCCGAAGATCGACTCCATGAAGGTGATGCGCACGCTGGTGCGCAGGTTCGCCCCTTTCATGGGACCGCCGCCCGCGCCGCCGCGCATGCGGCCGCCGAACATGTCGCCGAACAGGTCCCCGAAAATATCGCCGAAGCCGGCACTGTTGAAGTCGAAGCCCTGACTGCCGAATCCGCCCGTCCCGTCGAACGCCGCGTGGCCGAACTGGTCATACTGCTTGCGCTTGTCCGCATCGCTGAGCACGGCAAAAGCTTCGGAGGCCTCTTTGAACTTCTCCTCCGCTTCCTTGTCGCCGGGGTTCACGTCCGGATGATATTTCTTGGCCAGTTTGCGATAGGCCTTTTTGATCTCATCTTCGGTCGCGGTCTTCGCCACGCCGAGGACTTCGTAATAATCCCTTTTATTTGCTGCCATTATTCAGGTTCTCTTATTCACCGCGGCTGCCCAGGCCGCTCCCGCAGCCTGGGCACCCCCGTTACTGTTGTTTTTATTAATATTTCAAAACCGTGGTGACAAGTTGGCGTCCAATGGCGCCAACTTGCGCTAGTGGGCTCAAAATGAATCAGCGAACTTGGCGCCCTCTTTGGTTCTGCCGTAACGTGCCGACACCTTGCGAAGCAAGGTGCGCTAGTGGGCTCACAGTGATGAACGGACCAAGGCGCCCACTAGTTTATACCTCTCTGTAGTCCCCGTCAACCACATCATCATCGCGTCCGCCGCTCTGCTGCTGGCCGCCCTGGCCACCGAAGCCGCTCATGTCGGGGCCTGCGCCCTGGCCGCCCTGCATGTTCTGGTACATCTGGGAGAACAGCGCCTGCGCGTCGTTCATCAGTTTCTCACGGCCGCTCTTGAGGGCGTCCACATCCGCGTCGGAGACATCCTGCTGGTCCTTGGTGCGGTCGAGGATCGCTTTCAGATCCGCGATATCCTGCTCCACGGTGCTCTTCTGGCCGGCGTCGATCTTGTCGCCGACTTCGTTCAGGGCCTTCTCGGTCTGGAAGACGATGGAATCCGCTTCATTGCGGGCGTCCACAGCCTCTTTGCGGCGTCTGTCCTCCGCCTCGAACTGGGCGGCTTCCTTGACGGCGCGCTCGATCTCCTCATCGGACATGTTGGATCCGGAAGTGATCGTGATGTGCTGCTCCTTGCCGGTGCCCAGATCCTTCGCGGAAACGCTCACGATGCCGTTGGCGTCGATATCGAAGGTGACTTCGATTTGCGGCACACCGCGCATTGCGGGCGGGATGCCGTCCAGACGGAACTGGCCGAGGGACTTGTTGTCGCGGGCGAACTTTCTCTCGCCCTGGAGCACGTTGATCTCGACAGCGGGCTGGTTGTCGGCAGCCGTGGAGAAGATCTGGCTCTTCTTCACCGGGATGGTGGTGTTGCGCTCGATCAGAGGGGTCGCGATGCCGCCGAGGGTCTCGATGGACAGGGTCAGAGGGGTGACATCCAGCAGAAGGATGTCACCGGTGCCCTTCTCGCCGGAGAGCTTGCCGCCCTGGATACCGGCGCCGATGGCGACGCACTCGTCGGGGTTCAGGGTCTTGGAAGGCTCCATGCCGGTGAGCTGACGGACCTTCTCCTGCACGCAGGGGACACGGGTCGAGCCGCCGACCAGCAGGACCTTGGACAGATCCTTGTTGGTGAGGCCGGCATCACGCATCGCGTTCTGCACGGGGATCGCGGTCCTCTCGACGAGGTCGCTGATCAGCTCTTCGAACTTCGCGCGGGTCAGGTTCATGTCGAAGTGCTTCGGGCCTTCCGCCGTCGCGGTGATGAAGGGCAGGTTGATGTTGGTGGTCGTGGCGCTGGAGAGCTCCTTCTTGGCCTTCTCCGCCGCCTCTTTCAGTCTCTGCATGGCCATCTTGTCGCCGGAAAGGTCCACGCCTTCCTTGGAGCGGAACTCTTTGACCATCCAGTCGATGATGCGCTGGTCGAAGTCGTCGCCGCCGAGGTGGGTGTCACCGTTGGTGGACTTGACGTTGATGATGCCGTCGCCGATCTCGATGATGGACACATCGAAGGTGCCGCCGCCGAGGTCATAGACCATGATCATCTGTTCCTTCTCGTTCTCAAGGCCGTATGCGAGCGCCGCTGCAGTGGGCTCGTTGATGATTCTCTCAACTTCCAGTCCGGCGATCTTGCCGGCGTCCTTGGTCGCCTGTCTCTGGGCGTCATTGAAATACGCGGGGACCGTGATGACCGCTCTGGTGACCTTCTCGCCGAGATAGCTCTCCGCGTCCGCTTTCAGCTTCTGCAGGATCATAGCGGAGATCTGCTGGGGGGAATATCTCTTGCCGTCGATGGTGCGGCCTCTGTCCGTGCCCATGTCTCTCTTGATCGAGGAGATGGTGTTGTCCGCGTTGGTGACGGCCTGCCGCTTTGCGGGCTCGCCGACCAGACGCTCGCCGTTCTTCGTGAAAGCGACCACGGAAGGGGTGGTCCTTGCGCCTTCTGTATTCGCGATGACAGTGGGCTTGCCGCCCTCCATGACTGCCACGCAGCTGTTAGTGGTACCGAGATCGATGCCGATAATCTTGCCGTTGCTCATTTTCTTCCTCCTTTGATCAAAGGCTGCGCCGTGCGCGCCTGTGACGTCTCATTTATGAATTATGTGTGCCTGCATCTATGTGATCGGGCATATTGCCCGCTGCGGCCTATGCCACCACGCCCACCATGCTGTAGCGGACGACGCTGTCGTGGTACAGATAGCCTTTCTGGAATTCCTGCGCCACCGTCCCGGAGGGCAGTTCCTCGCTCTCCACCTGCATCACCGCATTGTGGAAGTTGGGATCGAAAGGCTGTCCGACTGCCTCGATCGGCTTGACGCCGAGATCTTCGAGCTGCTTCATCAGCTGCTTGTAGATCATCTCCATCCCGCTGGCGAAGGCGCCGCCGCGCTCCTCCTCGGGCATCGAGGCGAGCCCTCTCTCGAAGTTGTCGACCACCGGGAGGATCTTTTCGATCACGTTCTTCTCTCCCATGGAGAAGCGCTGTTCCTTCTCCCGCTCGGAGCGCTTGCGGAAGTTCTCGAACTCCGCCAGCTGCCGCAGGGAGCGGTCCTCCAGCTCCGCGACCCGGTCCTTCAGGGCCTGTTTCTCCTTGTCCGCCTTCTTCAGTCTCGAGAAGAATCCGGTCTTCTCCTCCGCCGCGCCGGCATCGCTGCCGTCCGCGGGGGCCTCCCCGGTCTCCTCTGCTGCGGGCTCCTCTGCCGGAGCTTCCTGCTCCGTACTTTCCTCCGTCTCCGCGGCGCTGTCCGCCTGCTCTTCAGCGGGGGCTTCGGTCTGTGCCGCTTCGCCGGTCTCCTGCTCCTGTGCGGGATCCTTCACTTCCTGTGCCGTTTCTTCTGCGGCGGTCTCTTTCGGACCCGCTTCGTACTTCTTCTCTTCTGCCATATCCCGGAGTTCCTTTCCTGTATATTGTCCCGGACTGCCGGCCTGTCTACTTCTTGTAGAGGTCGTCGAGCTGCTGCATGATCGTCTGCAGCGCGTTCACCGCCCGCTCATAGTCCATTCGCTTCGGTCCGATGATGCCGACCGTTCCCTTCATGCCGTCCCCCAGCTCATAAGTCGCTGTGACGACGCTGCAGTCCCGCATGCCGGCCACCGGGTTCTCATCCCCGATATAGACCTGGATGCCTGTCTCGCTCTCCCCGGAGAGCGTCTCCTGCACGATGCTGCTGAGCGCCTGCTTCTCCTCGAAGTTTCCGATGAGCTCGCTGGCCCGCTGATGGTCTGCGAGTTCCGGATACTTGAAGATGTTGGTCGCGCCGCTCGTGTAGATCTTGAGATCCTCCTCGGCGTGCACGAATTCCGCCGCCGCGTCGAAGACGTCGCTGACGATCTCCGTGTGGATCCCCGCATTCTTCTTGATCGCCTCGATGAGCCCCAGCGTGATGTTCTCGACCGGAAGCCCGCAGAGGTTCGTGTTCAGGAGCATGTTCAGCTTCAGAAGATTCTCGCTGTCCAGCGGCTCCTCCACCGGGATCACCTTGTTGCGGATGAGGTTGCCTTCCATCACGATGACGGCGAGGACGTTGTTCTCATCCACCTGGGAGATCTGGATGAACTTGATCTTGTTCTGGCGCACCGCAGGTGCCGAGACCATCGAAGTGTAGTTCGTATTGGCTGCCAGCAGCTTCGCTGCCTGCTGCAGGAGGTTTTCGAGCTTGTCCTGCTTCTCCAGCAGCATGGTCCGCATCTCTTCCACTTCTCTGCGCTCACCGGCCAGAAGATTATCCACATAGATGCGGTAGCCGGCATCCGTCGGGATCCTGCCCGCGGATGTGTGGGGCTGCTTGATCAGGCCCATCTCCTCCAGATCCGCCATCTCGTTGCGGATCGTCGCCGAGCTGAGATTCAGGTCCGCGTACTTCGAGATCGTCCTGCTCCCCACCGGTTCGCCCGTCTCCAGATAGTTTCGGATGATGGCCTGCAATATTTTCAGCTTTCTTCCCTGCAGTTCCATAAGCCTTCCTGTTCTGCGACTTCGATACTCTCCCTTCGGCTGTTAGCACTCGATAGGCTTGAGTGCTAACACCTTTCTCGTATAAAATAGCACCGCCCGCAGACGGTGTCAACTCATACAAACGGAAAAATTATGAAGAAAAAGTTAAAACAATAAAAACGGGGAGCAGGTCAGCCCCTGCTCCCGTTCATCAGCGCCATCGTTTTCTCAAAGTCGTACTCGCGGATCACCTCCGCGCCTTCCGGCCAGGTGCCGTCCTTGTCGGTGACGATCACCTCCGCCTCCTCCGGGCTGCCGACGGTCTCCCGGGCCAGCAGTTCGAAGAACGTGTACTGGTTCATGACCTCCGTCGTGTGGAAGTATTCCTTAAGGAAGTCCAGGGACGTCGTGCCGGCCACCGCCGCGCCGCTGTTCCGCGCCTCGTTCAGCCAGACGAACTCCCGCGTCTCCAGGTCGATCCCGAACAGATAGGCGAAGCGGCTGTCGCAGTCGACCCGGAAGGCGCTTCGGACGGTCTTCGGCTCAAAGACCTTGCCGGACCCTTTCTTGTCCCGCACCATGTACCCCGCCTTGCAGAGGCAGTCGCTGAAACGTTTATCGGAGTACACATTGTCGCATAGGATGAGGTACCGCACCGCAGGCCACCGCTTCCGGAACTGCTCCGCGTGGATGTCGAAATACTCCGATCCCCCGTAGAAGCCGGAGGTCTGGTCCCCGGAATACGTGATCGCGCCCATCTGCCGCAGGGCCATCGTCCTCCAGGAGAACTCCGTCTGTCCCCCCTTGCCGTCGATCCCGATCACGGACAGGTCGATGTCGTCGACGCCCTCCCAGTAGGTGAAGGCCCGGATGATCTTTCCCTCCCCGATGGGCAGTCTCGTGCCCTTCGGCAGCACGCCGTATCCGCCCTGCGACGTGCTCTCCTGCAGCGGCAGCGCGTACCGCCTCATGTCCGGGTCGATATAGACCTTGCCGAGGCTCCCTCCGACCGCTTTCCGGAGCTGCTCGTACAGCACGCCGGCCGCCTGCTGCGCCCGCTCCGCACCGATCCGGGAACGCCGGCGGGTGCTCTCCGCCTCCGTCTCCTGATGGACCAGCAGCCGGTTGAACTTTGAAAAGGTAAACGCCCTCGCCCCCTCTTCCGGGTCGTAGGTGCCGTAGCGGATCAGCAGCTGGAGGAGGACGATCACATTGCGCGTGTCCGTATGGTGCAGGACGAAGGCGACATCTTCCTCGCTCCCACAGCGGCTGAGCAGGTACTGCAGGTTCCGCAGGACCGCGCCGCTGCCCTTTCCGCGCTGCAGGCAGAGGAGCGCCTCTCTCACATCTCCCTCCGCCATGTGCCGCTCGAACGCGGCATACACCGACCGGTTCTCCTTCCCGCGCATAAGGTCCGTGAACGCCCTGCCCGCCTCCGTCTTCGGGCGGTAATGGAGGTGGTGGAGGAGCCCGTTCCAGGCGTCCCGCTTCTCAAAGCAGGTCTCCGTGTCGCAGCGGCCTGCCTCAAAGAGCGTCTCCATGACCTCCGTCAGGAACTTCCGGTCCCGGTTCTGCAGGTTCAGGCTCCGGATGTTTTCCTTATGATACTTTCTGTACTGCAGCTCCTCCGTGAGCCGGATCACGTCCGACAGCATCAGGTGCCGGGCCAGGCGGGGGTCCCGCAGGTCCAGGAGCAGGCGGACGGCGGTGTTCTTCGACGCGATCCGGGGCGGCTGGTATCCGAAGTCCTCCAGATGGTGCAGGACGACCGCGTACTGCTGCTCGCTCAGGGGTCTCGTCCCCGCGAGCAGGTCCTCCGTCAGCTGCGCCATCTTCCGCTCCGCGCTGTCCTCGTCCAGGATCACGAAATTCTTCACCTGCACGCCTTCCCGGAAGGCCGTCCGCTCGAAGGTCTCCTCGTAGACGGAGTGCCCCGCCTCCGAGAAGTCCCCCAGCCCGTAGGTGCGGATGTAGTGCAGCAGCTGGTCGTAGAGCAGCTCCTCCGCGCAGAGTTCCCGGACACTCTCGGGGAAGCCTCTGTAGAAAGGCTCCGGGACATTCTCCCCCAGCTGCTGCGACACGAAAGAGATCATCGCTCTCGTCGCGAGCTGCTCCCCCTCCGTGATCCGGACCCCGAAGAGCGATGCCAGCGCGAAAAGGACGGCGAAGGCCTCGTCCTCCTGCCGCTCCGGCAGGTCCTTCCTCTCCGCCACCAGAATGTGCTTCTGAAACAGGTAATCCCTGAAATATCTCCTCATCTCCGTCCCCCGCTGCGCCGCAGGTCTGGCTGCCGTTCCTCCGGCCATGCCTCTCCGCCGGCATGATTATAGAATAAAAGGCCATCCGGCGATATCGTCAAATTGATTCCGCGTGCCCCGCGGGACACGCGTCCTGAATAGAAGTAAATCTGACTAGCTGCCGGACGGCCATTTACAGTATACCACACTTCTCCGCTTCTGTCCCCTCCTGTCCGCTTCGGCGCAGAACGCAGAAAAAAAGATCCGCAGGATCGCTTCCGATTCCTGCGGGTCTCTTCTTTTCTTTCCTGTGCGCTTATGCTCAGATCGCGAAGCTGCCGGTCACTTCGCTGTTGATCACGTAGTAAACCCTGGACTCCTCGGGCTTCACATAGAGATCGATGTTGTTGATCTCCTTCACGTCTCTGCCGAGGTCATACTGCCAGACATCCTTCGCGGACTGCACGAAATCAGCCGGAGCGTAGTCCTTGTCAGCGAACTGGATGCGGACGTTCTCGGTCACGACGGGCTTCTTCGCGGGAGCCTTCTTTGCAGGGGCCTTCTTCGCGGGAGCCTTCTTCTCAGCTGCGGGAGCTTCTGCCTTGGCGGCGGGCTTCTTCGCGGCAGCCTTCTTCGCAGGTGCCTTCTTCTCGACAGGCGCCTTCTCAGCGACCTTCTTCTCTTCCGTGGTCTCCGCTGCCTTCACGACAGCCTTTGCAAGCTTTCTCTCTGCCATGATTGTCTCCTTTTCTAAAATAATATGGTCATGTTCAGCATCCCCCTGCCAAACATCTCACAATTCTCCAAAGATGAACAGATATACTGTGATTCCCCAAACTCAATCGCTAATATAGCACTGTGACTTAAAGATGTCAAATACGTACCGGAATATTGTAACCCAAAAGGTTTGTGACGCTTCTCCACAAACCTTTCAGAGTTAAGCGGGCATAGCCCGCTTAATCTCTTAGAGTTAAGAGGGCTGTGCCCTCTTAATCTCTTTCATACACCTCTGATCACAAAAAAGTACAGGATCACCAACACACCCAGCACGATGCGGTACCATCCGAAGATGCGGAAGTCGTGTTTGCGGATATATTCCATCAGGAAGCTGATCACCAGGATCGAGACGGCGAAGGCGACGATCATGCCCGTCGCGAGGACCGCGTACTCGACAGGCGTCCAGTGCAGGCCGTACTTCAGGAGCTTCAGGAGGCTCGCGCCGGCCATCACCGGGATCGCCAGGATGAAGGTGAACCGGGAGGCCACCGTGCGGGAGACCCCGATCATGATGCCGCCCAGGATGGTGGAGCCGGACCGGGAGGTTCCCGGGAAAACAGCCGCCAGCAGCTGGAACATGCCGATGATCAGCGCGTCCTTGAAGGTGAGATCCTTGAGCCTGCGGACGCGGGGGCGGACGCCCCGGTTGCGGTTCTCAATGATGAGGAAGGCGATGCCGACCACGATCAGCATGACGGACACGCAGATCCAGTTGTAGAAGTGCGCGTCGATCCAGTCGTCGAACAGGACGCCCACGACGCCCGCGGGGATGCATGCGACGATGGTCTTCGCCCAGAGGAGGAGCGTGTTCTTCTTCCAGCCGATCCGGGTGCCGTTCTGGGAGCGCACCAGGCGCAGCGGCCAGATCACGCCCCAGTTCAGTACGACGACCGCCAGGATCGCGCCGAGCTGGATGACGACCAGGAACATATTCCAGAACTCCTCGGAGACATTCAGCTTCACGAACTCGTTCAGGAGGATCATGTGGCCGGTGCTGCTGATCGGCAGCCACTCGGTGATGCCTTCGACGATGCCATATAAAATGGCTTTCAGGATCTCGATCATGCCTTTCATTCCTTTCTGTCGGGCAGGTCAGGCGCCTGCGTCATGCCGGATACTCTTCTCTCACAAAGCGGCGGATCGCGTCCAGGGACCTCCGGACCTTCTCCGTATCCAGGCAGTAGGCGACCCGGAAATATCCCGGCGCCTCGAAACTGTCCCCGGGAACGAAGACCACGTCGTACTTCAGCGCTTTCCGGCAGAAGGCGACCGCGTCCTCTTCCAGCGCTTTCGGCATGATGTAGAACGTTCCGCCCGGGCGCACGACCCGGAAGCCGAGCTCCGTGAACGTATCGTAGAGCAGGTTCATGTTGGTCTCGTAGACCTGCAGATCGGAGGTGTCGTCCACCGTCTCGGCCATCGCCTGCTGGATCAGCGAGGAGGGGCAGTTGTGGCCGATCCCGCGGGAGATCTGGGCCATGATCGGGACCAGGACGTCGCTCCCCTCACAGTCCGGGTGCACCGCCACGTAGCCGATGCGCTCTCCCGGGATCGAGAGGGACTTGGAGAAGGAATAGCAGGTCAGCGTGTGCGGGTAGAAGGACGCCGGATAGGCCTGCTTCTTCCCGTCGAAGACGATCTCCCTGTAGGGCTCATCGGAGATCAGGAAGATGGTGCGGCCGTACTGGGCCGACTTGCTGCGCAGCAGCTCCGCCAGCCTGCGCAGCGTCTCCTCCGTGTAGACAGCTCCGGAGGGATTGTTCGGCGTATTGATCAGGACCGCGGCGACTCTCTCCGTCAGCGCCTGCTCCGCGGCGTCGAAGTTGATCTGGAAGTTCTCCGTATCCGCGGGGACGGAGCGCATCACCGCGCCGGTCGTATTGATGTAGGGGATATATTCGGGAAAATAAGGCGCGAACACAAGCACTTCATCGCCCGTTTCCGTCACCGCGCGGAGCGCGTGGGCGATGGCGCCGGCGGCTCCCGAAGTGGGGAAGATGTGCTCTTTCTGATAGGGGATGCCGAACCGTCTCTCCAGGGAGCGGGCGACCTTCTCCTTGACGTCCGGGTCTCCGACACTGGGGCTGTAGCCATGCAGCCGCATCGGGTCCTCGTTCCGCAGCAGGCGCACCGCCGCCTCCGCGAAGCTCGCCGGCGCGGGCACCGAAGGGTTGCCCAGGCTGAAGTCGAACACGTTCTCATAGCCGATCTCTTTGCCTCTCGCCGTCGCGTACTCCGAGAGTTCCCGGATCACGGACTTGCGGGACAGCATCGCTCTGTAAACAGGATTGATCATGTTGCTTTCCTTTCCCGTATAAATGCACAGTTTCTGACGAGTATTATAAAGCGTTTCTCTCTGTTTGAAAAGTCAGCGGGACCAGTTGTATACACCGGATTCCGTCAGCTCATGGGTGTCGAAATTGATGCTGTCGCTGATCGCGCCGTCGGCGTTGCGGTAGAGGATGATGTTCAGGCCGCGCTTGTCCCTGGACTTGTTGTTCCCGTTGATCAGCATCCTGGCGGTATCTCCCAGTTCTGTCCCGCCGCTGTAGACCGTGACGCTCTTCCCGTCGGGCAGCGTCCCGACATAGCTGACCTTCCCGTCTGCACTGGACTGCTCGGTCACCTGCTCACTGTTGATCACCGCGCAGTAACTGCAGCCGCTCTGAATATCCTCCCTGAGTCCCAGCGCGTGCAGCTCTTCCTGTGTCTGCGGCGCAAGCGCGTCGGCGGCATCTCCGCGGACGCTCAGGAGCATCGTATATTCGCCGCTCTCCACCAGTTCCCGGCAGGTCTGCAGGTAGAGATCGATGTCCGAAATGCAGAAGCGAAGGTCATTGCTGACCCTGACGACGGCCTTCTCCCCGGTCTTCGTCACGATCGAGGCCCTTGCGGACAGGCTGCCGAGATCATAGTCCGCGACGGGGATGTCCGCGGAGTAGACGCGCTCGGAGACCCTGTCCATCGCGACGGAGACGAGCGGATCCGGGATGTCTCCTCCGCTCTCCGCCGTCCCGGCCTCCACGCTGTCCGTCTCATAGAGTTCCAGCGTCGCCTTCTCGATGAAGACATTCAGGTTGCTGATGTCGAACAGCCGGAACGTCGCCGTGCCGTCCCCGTCGATCGCGCGGATCGAGATCTTGCCCGTGGGGCTGATCCCGCTCTGGCTGTCCGTCTTGCTGTACACATCGATGCCGGAGAGGTTCTCCATGAAGGAGCTGCGCCTTCGGAGCTCGCTCTTGACGGTGTCGGCCCCCAGCTCCTCGATCAGCGTGTCCCTGCCGGAGAAAAGGTCCGTGCCGAGCCCCAGCCGATCGCCTTCGATCTTCGCGCCCATCGCCGCGATCGTCGTGGGGAAGATGTCCAGTGTGGAGTACTCTCTCCTTCTGCCGGGGTCCGCATTCTCCGCCGCGGGATTCACAAAGGCCGTATACGTGAGCCTCTGGTAGTCGGAGGGCACGTCCGCGCAGAAATCGTGGTCCATCGTCGTGTGGTCGCCGGTGATCACGATGGCTGTGTCCTCATAGAAATCCTGTTCTTTGCACCAGTCAACGAATGCCGCGACCTGCCGGCTCGAGCACGCCATCACGTTCGCGTACTGGTTGCCCTCAAACTCGTTCTCACACAGCCGGCAGATATAGCCGTCCTCAAAATGAGTGTCGACCGTGAGCAGCGTCAGGTTGAAGGGCTGGTCCGACTCCTGCAGTTCCAGGAGCGTGTTCCGGGCATATTCGAAGAGCTTCTCGTCCTCATATCCCCAGAAGACATGGTAGTCCTCCGGGATCCACCCCTGCTCCTGCGCGTAGAGATAGTCCTCGATCTCATAGCTGCCGTGAATATCGAAGAACAGGCGGCGGCCGCCGAAAGTCGCGTCGGACCCGAGCAGGAAGATCTGCCGGTAGCCCTGCTCCTCCAGAATGTCGCCGATCGCGGCGGCACCGTCGTAGAAGTGCTCCTGCGTGGCCATGTCATTGCCTTCGAACAGGTCGCCGTCGTTGGCGAATCCCTTGATATCGGTCTTCAGCGGCAGGCCTGTGGAGATCCCGAACATCGCGCCCATGGTGAAGCCGGTGCCCGGCATGACGCGGCCGCCGTTGAGCGTGTCCCCGCTGCCGGAGAAGTCCTCGCTCTCCCTGGCCAGCTGTGTCAGCTCGGGAATGAGGTTCTGCGGGAAGCTGCCGCCGCTGTCCGGATCCGCGAAGGTCACCTCCATGGATTCCAGGTAGATCATGATGAGGTTGCGCTTCTTCTCCGGAAATGTGATCTGTGTCCGCGCGGGATCCGCGTAGTGCTCCTCGATAAAGGCGGACGTATTCCGCTGGTCCCGGATGTACCCGCTGACATCCAGCTTGTTCCAGAATCCCCGGAAAGAATGCGCGAAGAGCGCGAGCCCGAGGACCGGCGCCATGACGCGGAGGACCTTATACCACAGCTTCCCCTCTCCCCGGAACCACTTCCGCAGCGCGTACATCCCGAAGGAGACGACCGCAGCGATCGCGATCGCGGGGACCAGCGCGCTCATGAGGAAGCTGCCGATCATCCCGTTTCCGGTGCCTTCCAGCGGCGCGTTCAGGTGAAAGAGGACCTCGTTGACGTCCAGCTCCGACCACAGGGAGAAGACCCAGCGCTTGGTGAGCCACAGAAACCACCCGATCGCCACCGGGAAGGGTAGTGTGAAGAACCATTTCAGGAACCCCGTCACGGGATTCTTTCTTGTCTTTTTTGTATCAGTAAGACCGGTGCTGCTGTTTTTATTCAAAATATCCTGCTCCTTCCTGCAGATCCTTCCGCGCTCAGCCGAGGATGTAGGTCCGTTCGCCCCGTGCGTTCTCCGGGATGGGAAGTTCCCTGAATCCCAGTTTCAGGAGGAATCGCCTGGAGACCGCATTGTCCCGGTGCACCTCCGCGGCGATCCGCGCGAAGCCGATCTCCTCCAGGCCGTAGCGGATGAGGGCCCGGCACACTTCCTCTGCCAGTCCCTGCCCGCGCCACCGCGCGCCGAGAAGGTATCCAAGGACTCCGTCCTCCTCCGTGATGCCGTCCGTCTCCTCTCCGCCTTTCAGGGCCTCCCCGGCCGCCTGCCTGGGGACACCATAGCCCATCCGGCCGATCAGATCGCCTGTCTCTTTCAGGATCACCGCCCAGTGGCCATACCCGTAGAGCCGGTAGATCCTGTCGATATAGGCGCGCAGGATCGCTCTCTCCCTCTCCAGGTGGTCCGACGGCGCCTCCAGCCAGCGGCGGGCCTCCCCGTCGTAGAGCGCGCAGACCGCCTCCATGTCGTCCGGCGTGAATTCCCGCACGACGCAGCGCTCCGTCTCCAGGATCGTCCAGGGCAGCCCCCTGCCCCGCTGGAAGATC
Organism: Lachnospiraceae bacterium UBA3692; assembly: GCA_002372815.1. Classification (GTDB taxonomy): domain Bacteria; phylum Bacillota; class Clostridia; order Lachnospirales; family Lachnospiraceae; genus CAG-791. The sequence continues at coordinate 27,216 of DFIR01000094.1, read as the reverse complement.
TTCTCGTAGGAATCGGCGTCCACCTCCGCGGGCTCCTCGATCACATAGGGGATCCCGGAAAAAAACCGCCCCCTGCTGCCCGCATGGCTGTAGCCCGCCGTCGCGTAGCCTCTGCCCAGCAGCGCTGCGGCCGTCCCGGGACCGTCCGTGACCGCCAGCGTCTCCTCTTTGAGGCATCCCGCCAGCTGCGGCGGAAGCATGACACCGTGCGCGGTGCACACAAAGGACCGGTAGCCCTGCGCCGTCAGCGCCGCGGCCGCCTCGGAAGTCTCCCGCTCCGCGGCAGGGGACGGAGGTTCCGCCCCGTCCAGTATAAAAACGATCGTTGTCAGCATATATTGCTCCGTGTTCACAAACTGTTCATAATTTATTTAAGGTTTCTTCAACTCCCTCGCGATTTTCGTACATGTTTATTCCCTATAATCAAACCATCGAAAGGAGATACACAGATCCGGACGATCCCAGAAATGCCCTTAAACGTTTGACGTTTTGCTTATACACTTTTTCATAACTATGCCAGGTACCCGCGAGGTACCTGGCATCCTCCCTTTTTATGGGGAACTCCGCCCTCGGAAACGTTTTCAAAAAGAGAGCGCCGCAACGGTCTGTGCGTTGCGGCGCCTTTTTTATAAGGGTACTGTTCTGATCCGATCAGGCCCTGCCGGACGCGATCCTGTGCAGCAGGAAGTCTTCGATCTCCTGCATCGCCGCCGTCTCATCGCCGCCGTCGGCCTGGACCGTCACTTCCTGTCCGTTCTCGACCTGCAGTGACATCATTCCCATGATGCTCTTTGCATTGACGTGCTTGGTCTCCGTGTCCAGATAGATGCGGCTTTCGTATTTGCTGGCGACCTGGACCAGTTCCGCGATAGGCCTCGGTGCAAGACCGTGGGGGCACTCTACCTGAATCGATTTCTTCACCATACCTGCCTCCTAATAAAACAGTATGTCCATTCCTCCCTGTGAGACCGCGGGGATCCCCTCAACCGCCGCTTCTCACTCTGTCCGCAGTTTCCGAAATGCGCCGCAGCCGGTGGTTGACACCGGATTTGCCGATCGGCGGTTCCATGCGCTCTCCCAGCTCCTGCAGGGAGATGTCCGGAAACTCCAGACGGAGTTCCGCCATGATCCGCAGATTCTTCGGCAGGTCCTTCAGGATGCCGGCCTTCTCCAGAAATCGGATGTCCTCGATCTGGCGCCTCGCGGCATCGACGGTCTTGCCGATGTTGGCTGCCTCGCAGTTCACGCGCCTGTTGAGATTGTTCCGGATATCCTTCAGGATCCGGGAGTTCTCCATCTTCATCAGGCTCTCCGGGGCTCCCATCAGGTTCAGGACATCCACGATCTCCTCCGCCTCTTTGAAATACACGACGTGGTATTTCTTGCGGCGGGAGAGGCGCGGCTGTCTGCCGAGCCTGCGAAGCACCTCCATGAGCTGCCGGGCCTGCTGCTCTGACGAGCAGGCAAATTCCAGGTGGTAGACCTTTCCGGGGTCGCTGACCGAGCCGATGTTCAGGAACATCTCCCGCAGATAGCTGCGCAGGCAGCATTTCCTCGTGAGAAGGTCCTCCCGGACGATCGGCTGCTGTCCGTCACTGACGGTCAGTCCGCTCAGTTTCCCGATGAGGTCTCCGGCTGCCGGCAGGCGCAGGATGTACTTGGTGCTGCGGGAGGCTCTCCCTTTGCCCTGTACAGACTCCTCCGTTTCAGGTCCTGCTGACAACTCGAGACTAATATTAACGGTTTTCAGCAGGGATGTAAAGTATTTTCTGGCATCGGCGCCGCCCTCCGAGGGGACCGCGAAGCGGACCTTTCCCTCCGGATCTTCTGTGAGTCCGCCCTGTACGGACACCAGTGCGGCCAATGCGGCCATCCTGCAGTGCCGCGCCTGCGGGCAGCTCTGCAGCAGCTCTCTTTTGACCTCTGTGCAATAGGACATGGGGATCTCCTTATTTCACGTCCCGGTGGTACAGGGTGACCCCGAAGTCGCCGCTGTCCTGCAGTTCCCTGTAGAGGCGGCCGGCCATCGTCACGCTCCTGTGCTGTCCGCCCGTGCACCCGATCGCGATGACGAGCTGGTTCTTGCCCTCGTCGATGTAGTGCGGGATCAGGAACATGATCATGTCCCGCAGCTTGTCCATAAATACCTGCGTCTGCGGGAAGCTGTTCACGAACTCCTGGACCGGCGCGTCATTGCCCGTCAGGTGCTTCAGCTCTTCCACATAGTAGGGATTGGGGAGAAAACGCACGTCAAACACCAGATCCGCATCCGTCGGGATGCCGTGCTTGAAGCCGAAGGACATCACCGTGACCATCAGCGAGTCGTAGGCCTTGTTGTCCACGAAGATCTTCAGCATCTGCTCCCGCAGCTCGCGCACCAGCAGGTTGGACGTGTCGATCACGTAGTCCGCGTTGGCCTTGGTCTGCCGCAGGATCTCCCGCTCCTTGCGGATCCCGTCCTCGACACGGCCTTTGGGCTCCACAGGGTGCGCCCTGCGCGTCTCCTTGTAGCGCCGGATGATCGTCTCGTCGCTCGCGTCCATGAACAGGGTCTCGTAGGTGTATCCCTGCGTGCGCAGCTCCTCCAGGACCTGCTCCACGTACACGAAGGGCACATCCGCGCGGACGTCGAGCCCCAGGCAGACGCGGGAGATGTCATTTCCCGGCTGCTGCAGCAGTTCCATGAATTTGCCGATCAGGCGCACGGGAAGGTTGTCCACACAGTAATATCCCGCATCCTCCAGGATCCGGATGGCCGTCGCCTTGCCGCCGCCGCTCATCCCGGTCACAACTACGAAACGCATATCTCTCTCCCTCCCCGTATCTGTCTGTTCCCAGGTCCTCCGTTCCCGCGCACATAGTCACGCCGCGGCTGTCCTCAGAATTCCCCGAGATAGATCACTTCCCGCTCCAGCCCGACGCCGGACGTCTCCAGGACCTTCTCCTGCACCTGCTCGATCAGCTGCCGGATCTCCGCGGAGGTGGCCCCGCCGCGGTTGATCACGAACCCGCAGTGCTTCTCCGACACCTGGGCGCCGCCGACCGCATAGCCGCGCAGGCCCGCGTCCTCGATCAGCTTGCCCGCGAAGTGGCCCTCCGGCCTCTTGAACGTGCTCCCGGCGCTGGGATATTCCAGCGGCTGCTTCTCCCGCCTCCTGGCGGCCAGGTCGTCCATCTTCGCGAGGATCTCCGCCGGATCCCCGGGTGCGAGGGCGAAGGTCACCTCCGTGACGACCGCCCGCTCCTTCACGAGCCGGCTCGTGCGGTAGCCGAATGCCATCTCCTCCCCGGTGTACTCCCGGAAGGTCCCGTCCTCGCAGAGCAGGCGCACTTTCCGCACCACCTGCCGCATCTCCCCGCCGTAGGCGCCGGCGTTCATCACGACCGCGCCGCCCGCGCTGCCGGGGATCCCCGCCGCGAATTCCAGGCCGGTCAGCCCGTTGGCAAGCGCCTCCGCAGCGGCCCTGGAGAGCGCCGCGCCGCCGCCCGCGCGCAGGATATCCCCTTCCGCGGACACGCCTGCGAGATCTCCCTCCAGCGTCACGGCCGCACCGCGCAGTCCGCGGTCGCCGACAAGAATATTCGTGCCCCTGCCGAGCAGGAAGACTTCCACATCCTCCTCCCGCAGGATCTCCAGCACCCCGGCCAGCTGCGCCTCCGTCCGGACGCGCACCAGCAGGTCCGCCGGACCGCCGGTCCGGAAGGAACAGTGCCTGGCAAGCGGTTCGCCGGGCAGGACGCCGTCCTCACCGGTCAGTGCCCGGAGCCGCTGTATCAGTCTGTCATTCATCGTCATCATCCTCGTGCGATCTCATCATATTCTCGGTCACCCGCTTGTAGAGGGCCTCCGCGGCATTGTATCCCATGATCTTCTGCCGGTGGTTGACAGCCGCCGCCTCGCAGATGATAGAGATGTTCCTGCCGGGACGGATCGGGATCCTGTGGCACACGACCTTATTGCCCAGGTACTCCGTGTAGCTGTCCTCCAGGCCGATCCGGTCGTAGACCTTGTCCTTGCTCCACTCCTCCAGCTCGATGACCAGGTCGATATTCTGGCTGTTGCGGACGCTGGAGACGCCGAAGAGGGTCTTGACGTCGATGATGCCGATGCCCCGCAGCTCGATCAGGTGCTTGGTCACCGGCGGCGCCGTTCCGACCAGCGTCTCCTCGCTGATCCTCCGGATCTCCACCACGTCGTCCGAGACGAGGCGGTGGCCCCTCTTGACCAGTTCGAGCGCCGTCTCCGACTTGCCGATGCCGCTCTCTCCCGTGATCAGCACGCCGACGCCGTAGATGTCGACCAGCACGCCGTGGATGGAGATGGTGGGCGCCAGCCGCTCGTTCAGCCAACGGATGACCTCCGCCATGAAGGCGCTCGTGGCCTCGCGGGTCAGCAGGACCGGCACGTTGTATTTTCTCGCATAGTCGATGAAGATCGCGTCCGGCGCGAGATTTCTGCAGCAGACGACGCAGGGCGTATCCAGCGAGAAGAACTGGCTGTAGACGTAGTCCTTGTCCTCCCCGGTCATCTCATTGGACATATAAGACGATTCCACCAGGCCGATGATCTGGATCCTCCCGGCCGCAAAATGGTCGAAATAGCCTGCCAGCTGCATGCCGGGCCGGTTGATCTCCGGCTCGCGGAGGCGGACCCCCCGCAGGTCGATCTCCGGCGTCAGGTTGGTCAGGTTCATCTTCTCGGCCAGCTCACTCAGTCGCACTACCGCCATCGCTCTCTTCCTTTCCGGGCCCTGTCTCCTCCCTGTGAAAATATGCATACACCGCCTGCGCCTGTCTGCGCCCCAGCTCCGGGATCTGCGCAAGCGTCTCCTCATCCGCCGCCGCGATCTCCTCGATCGAGGAGAAAACACGCATCAGCGCCTTCTTCCTGGCCGGCCCGATCCCGGGGATCTCCTCCAGGCGGGAATGCACCTGCGCCTTGCTCCGGAGGGACCGGTGGTACTCGATCGCGAACCGGTGCGCCTCGTCCTGGATCCTGGTGATCAGCTTGAAGCCCTCGCTGCTCTTCTCGATCGGCAGCTCCACGTTGCGGAAGTAGAGGCCTCTCGTGCGGTGCTCGTCGTCCTTGACCATGCCGCAGACCGGGATGTCGATCCCGAGACTGTCCAGTACGGCCTGCGCGACGTTCACCTGCCCGCGTCCGCCGTCCATGAGCAGCACGTCGGGGAACTTGCCGAAGCTGTCCAGGGGCATCTTCTGCTCTTCCGCTCCCTCTTCCGCCTCCGCGGCGGCCTGTGACTCGATCCCGTGCCGGAAGCGCCTCGTCAGCACCTCCTCCATACAGGCGTAGTCGTTGGGGCCTTCCACGCTGCGGATCCGGAACTTCCGGTAGTCGCTGCGCTTCGGCCGCCCCTTCTCGAACACGACCATGGAACCAACATTGGCGAAGCCGCTGATGTTCGAGATGTCGAAGGCCTCCATCCGGTCCGCATTGGGGATCCCCAGCAGGTCCCGGATCTCCTCGACCGCCCCGATCGTGCGGCCCTGCTCCCTGCGCAGACGGTCGCGATCCTTCTCCAGGACGAGCGCGGCGTTCTGTCCGGCGAGCTCCACCATTTTCTCTTTCTGTCCGCGCTGGGGGATCAGGATCTTCACCTTGCTCCCGCGGCGTCTGGTGAGCCACTCCTCCAGGAGCTGGCGGTCCTCCGGCTCCGCCGGCAGCAGGATCTCCTGCGGCACATAGGGCGTCCCCGCGTAGAACTGCTTCATGAAATCGGACAGGATCTCCGCCTCGCTGCGCCCGCTGATGTGGGTCATGTAGTGATGCTCCCGCCCGATCATCCGGCCGTCCCGGATGAAGAAGCTCTGGATCACCGCATCCGCGTCCGCGCTCTCCCGCTCGACAGCGATGCCCAGGACGTCCCGGTTCATGCCGGGGCCCTCCGTGATCTTCTGCTTCTGGGCGACCTGCTGCACGTCCCTCAGCAGGTCGCGGTAGTGCATGGCCTTCTCAAATTCCATCTGCCCGGAGGCGTCCTGCATCTTCGCCGTCAGGTCCTTGATGACGGCGTCATAGTCCCCGGACAGGAACTGCAGGGCCTTGCCGATGTGCTCCGCGTACTCGGCCTCCGTGACCTTCCCGGTGCAGGGACCGCAGCAGCGGCCCATGTGATAGTTCAGGCACGGGCGCTCCTTCCCGATGTCCGCCGGCAGCTTCCGCTTGCAGTCCCGGAGCCCGTACATGCGGTCGATCAGCTCGATCGTCGTGCGCACGGCCTGGGAGCTCGTGTAGGGGCCGAAATAGCGGGCCTTGTCCTTCTTCATCGTCCGGACGAAGAGGACCCTGGGGTAGGGATCCCCGACCGTCACCTTGATGTAAGGATAGGTCTTATCGTCCTTGAGCATCGTGTTGTACTTGGGGCGGTTCTCCTTGATCAGGTTGTTCTCAAGGATCAGCGCCTCCAGCTCCGAGTCCGTCACGATGTACTCAAAGCGTGCGATCTGCTGCACCATCTTATCGATCTGCGGTCCGCGCCCGACGATCTTACGAAAATAAGAGCGGACGCGATTGTGGAGGTTCACCGCCTTTCCGACATACATGATCGCGTCCCGCTCATCCCGCATGATATATACGCCCGGCGACGCGGGCAGTTTCTTCAGTTCCTCCGAAAAATCACGTTCCTGCAATGTCCTCACTCCAGGTCGTCGATCGACACGCCCGTGATCAGGCCCCGCTTCGCGCTGTCCTCACCCTGCGCGCCGCTGTCTTCCGGCTGCGTCTCTTCTTCCGGCTGCGCCTCTTCCGGCTGTGTTTCTTCTTCAGGCTGTGCTTCCTGTGCCGGCTGCGCCTCTTCCTCGGGCTGTGCTTCTTTGGCCGGCTGTGCCGCTTCTGCAGGCTGCGCCTCGCCCTCAAGCTGCGCCGGGGCGGCTGCCGCCGCACCGTCCTTCTCCGGTTCCTCGATGCCGTTGATCTCGCGGTACAGCTTCATGAATTCCTTGCCGGTGATGGTCTCCTGCAAGATCAGCTTCTCGGCGATCCGGTCGAGGGCTTCCATGTTGCTGCTGAGGATCTCCCTGGCCTCCGCGTAGCAGCCCTCCAGGATCCGGCGCACCTCCTCGTCCACCGCGGCGGCGGTCACGTCGCTGCAGTTGAGCACGGTGCGGCCTTCCAGATACTGGCTCTCCACCGTCGCGAGGCCCATCAGGCCGAAGTGGTCGCTCATGCCGTACTGGGTCACCATATTTCTGGCGATGGCCGTCGCGCGCTCGATGTCGTTGGAGGCGCCGGTCGTCACCGTCTCGAATTTCAGCTCCTCCGCCGCGCGGCCGCCGAAGAGGCCCACGATCATGTCGTGCAGTTCCGCCTTGGTGTTGAGGTATTTTTCCTCTTCAGGGACCTGCATGACGTAGCCGAGCGCGCCCATGGTGCGCGGCACGATCGTGATCTTCTGCACGGGTTCGGAGTTCTTCTGCACGGCGCTGATGAGGGCGTGGCCCACCTCGTGGTAGGAGACGATCCGCCGCTCCTCCTGGTTCATGATGCGGTCCTTCTTTTCCTTGCCGACCAGGACCTGCTCGACGGCTTCGAAGAGGTCCTTCTGGGTCACGTATTTGCGCCGGTTCTTGACGGCGTTGATCGCCGCCTCGTTGATCATGTTGGCCAGGTCGCTGCCGACCGCGCCGCTCGTCGCGAGCGCGATCTCCTCCAGGTCCACGCTCTCGTCCATCTTCACGTCGCGGGCGTGCACCTTCAGGATCGCGATGCGGCCCTTGAGGTCCGGCCGCTCCACGATGATCCGCCTGTCGAAGCGTCCCGGTCTCAGGAGCGCCTTGTCGAGGATCTCCGGGCGGTTGGTCGCGCCGATGATCAGTATGCCCTTGGTCGCCTCAAAGCCGTCCATCTCGGAGAGCAGCTGGTTCAGGGTCTGCTCCCGCTCCTCGTTGCCACCGTAGCGCGAATCGCGGCTGCGCCCGATCGCGTCGATCTCGTCGATGAAGATGATGCAAGGGGCGTTCTTGTTCGCTTCCCGGAACAGGTCGCGCACACGGGAGGCGCCGACGCCCACGTAGAGTTCAATGAAATCCGATCCCGTCAGCGAGAAGAAAGGCACGTGCGCCTCGCCGGCCACCGCCTTGGCGAGCAGTGTCTTGCCGGTTCCGGGCGGGCCTACGAGCAGTGCGCCCTTGGGGAGCCTCGCGCCGATGCTGGCGTAGCGTCCCGGATTGTGCAGGAAATCGACCACTTCCTGCAGCGACTCCTTGGCCTCGTCCTCGCCGGCCACGTCCTTGAACGTGACGCCGGTGTCCTTCTGGACATATTCCTTGGCCGTGCTCTTGCCGACGCCCATCATGCCGCCCCCGCGGCCCATCCTCTGCATGATGAATCCGAAGAAGATCCAGATCAGCGCCAGCGGCAGGATATACGAGAGGATGAAGTTCAGTACCATCCCGGAATTGTCCGGAATGTATCCCTTGACCTGCACGTCATAGGTGAGCATGCGCGCGGTGAGCTCCGTGGCGTCCTCCGCCATGCCCGTATACATCTCCGTGTCACTGTCCTTCAGCTTGATCAGCAGGCGGTCGGCGCGGATATCGACCTCCTCGACCTTCCCGTCCTCGCACAGCTGCAGGAACTCGTTGTAGGAGACCTCCTTGCCCTCGGAGCTCCCCATCCGCATGAAGTAGCTGATCAGCGCCATCAGGATGACCGACAGCAGCAGCATGAAGAGCAGGTTCTGCCGCGGGCGGCGGCTGTTTCCGCCTTCTCCGCCCTTCTTGTCGCGCCTGTCGTCATCCTCTCTGTCGCCGCCGAGCCCCAGATCGTCCAGCGACAGCAGCCGCAGACCCTTCCGGGGATCCTTCGCTTCTCTATTATCAAATATTGTACGCAATGTATCCTCCGATCCGTGAAACAATGTCATTATATTATAGTAAGGAAATCGGTTGTACGCAACATTTTTCCAATAGTGCAGGGGACCGCGCGCAGAGAACCGTCCCCTGCGCGCTCCGAGCGCGATGTGTTATAATAGGGGCATGTTCACATTAATTTGCAATACACAGGGTGATTGGGGATGCTTTCAGTTGCAATCGTGGAAGATGACAGGGAATTTGCCCGCAGGATCGCGGAGTATCTGGCCCGGTATGAGAAGGAGAAGGGGACCGATATCCGCGTCCGCTATTTTCAGGACGGGGAGGATATCGTGGAGGAATATGCGCCGGAGTATGATGTCCTGCTCATGGATATTCAGATGGAGTTCATGAGCGGGGTGGACGCGGCGCGGAGGATCCGGGAGAAGGATCCGGAGGTACTGATCCTCTTTATTACGAATGCGGCGCAGTTCGCCATCGAAGGCTACGAAGTGCGGGCCTTCGACTATGTGCTCAAGCCTGTCACATATGAGACCTTCTGCGCGAAGATGGACCGCGCGCTCGCACACATGCGCAGGGAGAAAGAGGAGGCCCTGCTCCTGCAGACGGCCAGCGGGGCTGTGAAGGTGCCTGTGAGGCAGATCCTTTATGCGGAGAGCCAGGGGCACAGGATGTATGTCTGCACGCGCCAGGGGATGGTGGAGACCCATATGCGGATGAACGATCTCGAGCAGCAGCTCCTGCCGCATGATTTCTTCCGGTGTCACAAAGGATTCCTCGTAAATATGGCTGCCGTGGACCGTCTGGAGGAAAATGACTGCCTGATCGGAAGCCGCCGGATCCCGGTGAGCCGGAGAAAAAGGCAGGAATTCATGGATCAATTGACGAGGGTTCTCTGACATGCTGCATGAAATGTATTCGATCAGCCCGCCGGGGTTTATGATCACACTGGCTTATCTCCTCTTCGGAGGTCTCTTCGTCTGGCTGAACCGGCGGCGGTACGGGCCGGTGCGGACGATCCTTACGCAGGCCGTTTATCTGGCCGCCATCGTCTCCGTGGCCATCCTCATTGAATCCCCTGACCGGCGTCTGTATCTGGTGCGCTTTCTGCTGATCCTGTCCCTGGTCTACCTCAGCATGTACTCGCTCATGCGGGTGCCGGCCCTCAAGTGCCTGTACTTCCAGCTGTATGCCTTCACGCTGGCGGAATTCACCACGGCGCTGGAATGGCATCTCTACTATTTCGGCACGCGGGTCAAGCATGTGCCGGACATCCTGCCGATCCGGATCCCCTTCTTCGTCGGGGTCTACGGCGGCGTGCTCCTGATCGCAGCCCTTTTCTACAGCCGGTTCCGGGACTACAACCGGGAGATGGAGGTCCGGCGCAAGGATGTCCTGCAGGCGGCGGGGCTGGCGCTGCTGGTTTTTCTCGCGGCCAATGCGAGCAATTATTTCTCGGAGACGCCCTTCTCCTCCGCCGACCCGGGGCAGATCTTCATGATCCGGACGCTCATGAACCTGACAGGGGTCGTCTCCATGTATCTCCTGTACACGGCCCGCCGGGACGCGGACACGCGCCTGCAGGCGGAGCACATGCAGATGCTGATGCAGCAGATGTACGAGAATTACCGGGTGAACCGCAGCTCCATCGAGATGGTCTCGCAGAAGTATCACGACCTGAAGCATCAGATCGCCTGGCTGCGGGACGGGATCGACACACAGGAGAAAAGGGACAGCCTGGACCGCCTCGAACAGGATCTCTCCGCCTTTGAGGCCCAGGCGGATACCGGCTGCGAGGTCCTGGACACCCTCCTCACCTCCGCCAGACTCTCCTCGCAGAAGGACGGCGTCCAGATCACCTGCATCGCGGACGGCGCACAGCTCGCCTTCATGGACCCCATGGACCAGGCCTCCCTCCTGGGCAATCTCCTGGACAACGCCGTCGAGGCGGTCCTGCAGATCCCGGACCGGGGCAGGCGCCTGATCAACCTGACCGTCGGGATGCGCCGCAACTTTCTCGTGATCTCCTGCGAGAACTGCTGCGAGGGCACCCGCCGCATGGAAGGAGGCCTCCCGGTCACGACCAAGAGCGACGCGTCGGAGCACGGCTACGGCACGAAGAGCATCTCCGGGATCGCCGCCCGCTACGGCGGCAGCGCCCAGTTCTCCGCCTCCGACGACTGGTTCACCGTCAAGATCGCCATTCCCCGCTGAAGACGCGGGATCCAGACCTTTTGCGAAGAAAAACGACCGCTTGTGAAGCCGGTCGTTTTTTCTGTTCAGTTTGTGTTAAAATGGAACAGTAAAATTGTTTGCACATCTTTGAAGGGAGGAAATTATGGCTAAAGGAAGCGCCTGGCGCGGCCTGGCAACGCTCATGGCATCAGTCACTGCACTCTCCATGGCAGCGCAGGTCACGACAGACAACTGGGCGGCCCGCATCAACAGCATGCTGGGCACCAACAACTACGAGACCGTGAAGACCGCGGATGAACCCGCCAGCATGGGGGACCACTTCGTTTCGGAGTTCGGGTCGCTGGAGGAGATGCAGGCGGCGCAGAGAGAACTGTCCGTGCAGATCGGCGCGGAAGGCACTGTGCTCCTGAAGAATGAGAACAAAGCGCTGCCCCTGAACGCCGGCAGCGAAAAAGTCACGCTCTGGGGCCTCCACACCTACATGCCCATCCTGGGCGGTATGATGGGCTCCACCGCCATGGCCAACTTTGAGGTCGGCCAGCCGCAGTACGGCATCGTGCAGGCGATGCAGGAGACCGGTTTCGACGTCAACCAGCAGTTCGTGGACCTGTATGCTTCCGAGGTCTGCGATCCTTTCCGCATGCAGACCAGCTTCTTCGGCATGCCGGTTCCCGGACACGCCTTCCAGACCCTCTTCACGACCGCCTGGGAGAACTTCACCGAGTACAACATCGGCGAGGCGCCGCTCTCCGTCTATCCTGACGACGTGCTGGCCTCCGCGGATGACACCGTGGCGGTGGTCCTGATCACCAGAGACAGCTCCGAAGCGGCGGACTACTATCCGACCATGAAGAGCTCCCTGGACAGCGACACCATCGACAAGCCCCTGGCCCTGTCCCAGAATGAGAAGGACCTGATCGCGGCCGCCAAGGCGCACAGCACCAAGGTCGTCGTCCTGATCAACTCCTCCAGCGCCATGGAGCTCGAGCCCTTCCGCGCGGATCCCGAGATCGACGCCCTGGTCTGGGTCGGCGATCCCGGCAACTACGGCTTCCTCGGCACGGCCGCCGTTCTCGCCGGCCAGGCGAACCCCTCCGGCAAGCTGACCGACACCTACGCCGTGAGCAGCGTGAGCGCGCCGGCCATGGTCAACTTCGGCGTCTACCTGTACGCGAAGAACTCTTCCAACGACCCTTCGATCTCCGAATTCGACTACGGCGATGCCTACCTGGTCGAGTCCGAGGGCATCTACCAAGGCTACAAGTACTATGAGACCCGCTATGAGGACGCGCTCCTGAACCAGGGCAACGCGAAGGCCACTGAAGGCTCCATCGACGGCAAAGCCTGGGATTACAGCAAGGAAGTCTCCTATCCCTTCGGCTACGGCCTCTCCTACACCACTTTCTCGCAGGAGCTGCTGTCCGTGGACCTGACCGTGGGCGGCGAGGGACATGCTTCCGTCAAGGTCACCAACACCGGTGACGTCGCCGGCAAGGACGCCGTGGAACTCTTCTTCCAGGCCCCTTATGCCGCCGGCAATGTGGAAAAATCCGCCGTGCAGCTCATCGCCATCGGCAAGACCGGCGAGCTGGCCCCCGGCGCCTCTGAGACGGTGGAGCTGACCTTCGATCCCAGGTACATGACCAGCTACGACGAGACCGTCGTCAAGGCGGACGGCACAGAAGGCGCTTACATCCTGGATGCGGGCGACTACTATTTTGCCGTCGGCAACGGCGCCCACAACGCTCTGAACAACATCCTGCTGGCCAAGCTCGGCGACGACGCGGCCGGTATCGTCTCCATCAACACCGAAGACACGGACGCCGCCCGCGCGGCTAAATGGACCCTGGCCGAGCGCGACGTCGAGACCTATTCCGTCAACGTGCAGAACGC